>JBKJUF010000594.1:0-25636 GCA_046590445.1 Kofleriaceae bacterium | reverse complement strand
GGGAAACATCACGAGCGCTTCGGTCGGGCACGCGAACATGCATGCCTCGCACTGGATACAGTCCTCGAACCTGAGCACGCGGCTCTTGTTCGCGACGAGATCGAGCACGTTGGTGGGACAGACCGCGACGCACGCGTCGCACCCCGTGCAGCGGTCGTCGTTGATGTCGTGAACGAGCACCCGTTGCCCGACCAGCTTCGCCGGCGCGACGGTCGTGCGGTGCCTCTTGCGCGAGGCCAGCCACGTGAACACGACCATCAACAGGATGGCTACACCCGCGAGCGCCAGTGGAACAAGCCAGTTCACGAGTCCACCACGATACCCGATCGACCGTCGACGTCGAAGCCCGCTGACGCCAGCTGCCTGCACCGCGAGCGCCGGCGCGCTTGGTCCCGAGAATCTCGAGCCCGCACGACCTCCCGTTCATGCGACAATTCCAGGCTGCATGAGGGGACGCTCGCTCGCGATCGTACTCGCGCTCGCACTACTCGTGCCCGCCGTGCGGGCATCCGCCGGTGACGACGAAGACGCCGACAGCGAACGGAAGCCCGAACGAACGAGCAAGCCGAAACCGGTGAACGAGGAGGCCGACGCCACCACCGAGGAGGCCGACGCCACCGACGAGGAAGCGCCCCGGCCGAAGAAGAAGAAGAAGAAGAAAAAGAAAAAGCAGAAACCCGCCACCGAGGACACGACCTCGGAGGAGACTGCGGTCCAGCCCGGGGAGGCGCCGGTGCAGCTCGGCGTCCGCGACGAGGCTTCGGCGAGCCCGGCGAGGCTGATCGTTGCCGCGGAGGCCCTCGGCGCGGCGCCGCTCGACGGTGGCAACCGCGATCTGTTTGGCATGGGCGGTGGCGGCGGGCTCGGCGTCGACGTCTACGTGACCCCGCTGCTTGGAATTCATGCCGGCGTCACCGTCGTCTTCCTCGCGACGGGTTCGGGGATGTCGTCGACGACGTGGATCGCTGGCCACCTCGGGCCGCGCCTGCACCTCGCGCCGGTGCTGCTCGGCGCCCGGACGCGGCACGACGCCTGGCTCGATGCGCACGTCAACTACGGCTCGTCCGGAGGCATCCGGCGGCCTGGCTTCGACGTGGGAGGGGCCTTCCAGTGGGGCGTCTCGCGAAAGGTCCGACTCGGGCCGGTGGTCCGTTACCAGTTCGGATCCGATCCTCGCAGCGCCAACGCGCAGGTGTTCACGATCGGCCTCGCCCTCGGCTTTGGAGCGCGCACCCGGGTCGTTGCGCCGGACGAGGGTGCGCGCGACTCCGATGGCGACGGCGTCACCGATCTCGCGGACGCGTGTCCCGACGAGGCCGCTGGCGCGGCTCCGGATCGCGATCGCGAGGGCTGTCCGATTCCCGACCAGGATGGCGATGGCGTGCTCGACGTCGAGGACAGCTGCGCGGACAAGCCGATCGGCGAGCGTCCCGATCCCGCGCGCGCCGGCTGTCCGTTCGAGGATCGCGATGGAGACAATATTGCCGACGCTAGCGACAAGTGCCCCGGCGATGCCGGCGCGCCCGATCCGTTCACGCCGAGCCAGCACGGCTGCCCCACGCTCGCGCGTGTCGTCAACAACAAGATCGAGATTCTCCAGCAGATCTTCTTCGAGACCGACAGCGCGACGATCAAGAGCGAGAGCACCCCGGTGCTCGCGGCGATCGCCAGCGCCATGCGGGGGCTCGCCGGTGCCCGCGTGCGCGTCGAGGGGCACACCGATCAGCAGGGTTCCAACGAACACAACCTCGACCTGTCCCGGCGGCGCGCGCGCGCGGTCGCGCAGTGGTTGATCCAGAATGGGGGCATCGACGCGAGCCGCCTCGAGACCGAGGGCTATGGCAAGTCGCGGCCGCTCGTGTCGGGTTCCGATGCCGACGTCAGCCAGAACCGGCGCGTCGAGTTCCTCATCCTCGACGGTCGATGAAGCTCGCGATCGCCGTCGTGCTCGCCGTGGCGTGCGACGCCCGCACGCATACCGGCACGTCGCGTAGCGAGCTGCTCGGCGAGCTGCTCGTGATCCCGTCCGATCACGAGCTCGAGCTCGAGATCCTCGACGCGCTCGACAAGAAGCGCCGCGCAGACCTCGACCGTTCCCTCGACGCCAAGGAGCCGGGCGAACAACTCGAGCACGCGACGCTGTCGCAGATCGCGCTCGACCGTCAGGTCTTCACCCTCGACGACATGTTCCGGGTGGGCGATGATCTGTTCGCGTATCAGTTCCGCCCCGAGCAGGGCCTCGGCAACGCGCTCGCCGGTCACCTCGGGATCGCGGCAGGCCAGACACCGGCACCGAACCTGCGCCGCATCCAGCAGGGCTCCTTTGGTGGCCCGGACGCGATGTCCTGCGCGGACTGTCACTCCGTCGGCGGCGATGACGGCGCCGGGACGCTCACGCAGAACGCCTACTTCCAGGGCGACGGCGATCGGACGACGAGCGCGGACGCCCGCAACGCGCCGGCGGTGCTCGGGCTCGGCCCGGTCGAGCGACTCGCCGCCGAGATGACCAGGGAGCTCGCGATGCAGCGCGAGATCGCGCTCGCCGAGGCCGCCACCGCCGGCGCGCCGGTGACCTGGTTGCTGACCGCGAAGGGGCTCGCGTTCGGTCGGCTCGTCGCCAACGCCGACGGAACGGTCGACGCCGCGCTCGTGACCGGCGTGTCCCGCGATCTGATCGTCCGCCCGTTCGGTTGGAAGGGCCATCAAGCGACCCTTCGGGCGATGGTCAAGGAGTCGTTCCGCCTCCACCTCGGCATCGTGCCGCTCGCCGATCAGCAGGCGGTGCGCGACGGGCTCGCTCCGGCGGCGGCGTTCGGCGATGGCCCGTGGTTCGACGTCGACGCGGACGGCACCACCATCGAGGTCGAGGACGGCATGGTGTCGACGATGGTCGCGTACCTGTCCCAGCTCGAGGTGCCGATCGTCCAGCCCCCCGACGATCCGTTGCTGCTCGACCGCTTCGCCCGCGGTCGCGCGGTGTTCGATCGGATCGCGTGCGGCAGCTGCCACGTTCCCGCCCTCGGCCTGGTCGAGCCTCGCCTCGTCACCCGGGCCGAGCAGACCGAGCATGCGGGGAGTCCGCCGATCACGATCGACGTCGCCCGCGACGGGTTGCGGCCGAAGATCGAAGCCGTCGATCTGATCGGCAGCGCGTTCGTCGTGCGTTTGTTCTCGGACCTGCGCCGTCACGATCTCGGACCGGCGCTGGCGGCCCCGTTCGATCAGGCGTTACCGGCCGGGCCGATCGCGGCGCGCCAGTGGTTGACGCGTCCGCTGTGGGGGCTCGCCGACACCGCGCCGTACCTCCACGACGGCCGTGCCCCAACCGTCGAGGACGCGATCCTCGCGCACGGCGGCGAGGCGCGACCGTCGCGCGACCTGTTCGCGGCGCTCTCACCCGACGACCGAGCCGACGTGCTCGTCTACCTGCTCTCGCTCCGGCGCGTCATGCGGGTCGTGGCGCCATGACCATGACCGTGACCATGACCGCGTGGCTCGTCGTCCTCGGCGCGTGCGGCGATAACCTCGTCGCGTCGGAACCACGACCGGACTGCACCGGGCTCGCGCCGCCGGCCACGGGACTCTCGCTCGACGCCGCCCGCGAGGCGCACCGGCGGGCCGCGCTCCGGCAACGGCTGCGCTATCGCGACGCCGTCGATCCCGGTCACGTCGTGCGCCTGACGGCCGAGCTTGCCGACCAGTCGCGCATCGAGCGGGGCCTGGTCTGCACGAGTGACCTCTACGAGCTCGGCCGGATCCTGTTCGAGCACCCGTTCACGTTCGCCGATGGGCTCGCCGCCGGTCCGGCCGCGACGCCGTTTCGCCGCGTCCAGCTCGGCCGCCAGGGCGGGCCCGAGACCACCGCGTGCACGTCGTGCCACTGGCGCAACGGCCCCGGCGGTGGCGGCGGCGTCGCCGACGCGAGCTTTCTGACCGGCGACGGCGATGCCCCGGCGTCGGCCGACGCGCGGAATCCGCCCGCGCTGCTCGGGAGCGGCGTGGTGCAGGCGCTCGCCCAGGAGATCACCGAGGAGCTCGCGCGCCTGCGTGCCGAGGCGACCGCGCGCGCGAAGCGAACGGGCTCGCGCAGCGACGTCACGCTCGTCGCCAAGGGCGTCACGTACGGGGTCCTGTCCGTCGATCCGGCGGGGCGCGTCGATACCCGCGACGTCCGCGGCGTCGATCCCGATCTCGTCGTTCGTCCGTTCGGCTGGAAGGGCACGACCGCGACCCTCGACGAGCTCATCGTCGAGGCGGCGGCGCTCCACTTCGGCATCCAGAGCGAGGACGCGGCGGTCCGGACCCGCGAGCCACTCGAGCTCGGTGACGGGGCACCGAGCGACCGCGACGGCGATGGTGTCCCCGACGAGCTGACCGCCGGACAGGTCACGGCACTCGCGGTGTACCTGGCCGCGCTCGAGCTGCCGATCATGAAGCCCCACGACCAGCCCATCGATCGCGCCGATCCCGCAGGTCCGGTCGCGCCGTACCTGGTCGACGAATGGGCGCGCGGGCGCGGGGTCTTCGACCAGATCGGCTGTGCCTCGTGTCATGTCCCGACCATGGTCCTCGACCGTCCGACCGTCACGATCCGATCCCCGCTCACCAAGGCCGGGGTGACCCTCGATCTCTCGCGCGATGCCGAGGCGCCACGGATCGCCTTCGATGCCGGCAGTCGGGGGTATCCCGTGTTCGTGTTCAGCGACTTCAAGCGCCACGACCTCGGAGACGACAACGCCAGCCGTCACCTGCAAGGAGGCATCGCGACGCGGCTGTACCTCACCCGGCGGTTGTGGGGCGTCGGCGACTCCGCGCCGTACTTCTACGACGGCCGATCGGTCACGACCGACCATGCGATCAACCGTCATGGCGGGGAGGCCGCGTTTTCGCGCGACGCCTGGACCGCGCTGGCGGCCGAAGATCGCAACGCGCTGCGGGTGTTCTTGACCTCGTTACGCCGCGCGCCACGGCTCGTCGTTCCATGATGTAGGCCCAGGTAGGGCTGCCGCGAGACTGGTCCTCAACAACCAGACCGCATAGCCTGGGATCATGAGGCTCCTGCTCCTGGCGTTCGGTAGCTTGTTCCTGATCCTCGCCGCCTGTCAGGCGTGTCCCGATGGGAACGCCGAGAACAGCGTGTATTGCCACGCGGCGAGCTGCGCGGAGAACGAATCGATCTGCGCGGGCGCGTGCGCGAACATGCAGTCGGATCGCGACAACTGCGGTGCGTGCGGCACGCAGTGCGGAGACGGGCTCGTGTGCTCGTTCGGCCAGTGCCTCGAGGGCTGCGCCGATGGGCTCGTCAACTGCGGCGGCGGCTGCGTCGACCTTGCGATGGACCGCAACAACTGCGGTGGCTGCGGCGCGACCGATAGCGCGCGCGTCTGCACGCCAGACCAGAATTGCAACAACGGGACGTGTGGCTGCGGCGCGGTGGAGATCGTCTGTAACGGCATGTGCACGAACCCGATGACCAGCGTGACGTACTGCGGCGCGAGTGGCACTTGCGCCGGCGGCGCCGTCGGCACGACCTGCACGTCCGAGGAGGCGTGCCTCAACGGAACGTGCACCTCGAAGCTGATCTATCGCGGCAGCCTGCCGGCGAACACCGGGCGGTGGCAGTACCAGGCGATGCTCGGGATCTCCGGCGCGAACGCCGACTGTGCCGCGCACTGGCCGGGCACGGCGATCTGCCCGTACGACAAGCTGCTGGCAGCCTCGTTGAAGGCGACCCCGGAGACGATCAACGCCACCGACTACAACGCCAGTCCGGTCACCACGTGGTGGATCGACGATCCGGCGGCGCCTGGCGGCCAGCGCTGCATAGGCAACGCGGACGCGATCCCGTGGTCGTACGCGACGGCAGACCAGGGTCACGTCGGCAAATACGCGACGCTGACCCGCGCGACGGGCCAGATCTCGGCGTTGATCCTCGACGTGCTGCCGAGCTGTAACCAGAACCGGTTCGTGCCGTGCTGCTCGCTCCTCACCGCACCTTGACGCTCGCCGCCGCGGTCGCCGGGGCAACCGTCGCGATTGGATGTGGCGACAACGCTTGTCCCGGGCCGAGCAGCGAGCACACGTGTCGGGTGGCGCGCATCCCCGGTCTGACGCCGGGCGGCGAGCTCGGGTTTCGGTTCGGCGAGCCGCTCGATCTCGATGGGGATGGCATCGAGGAGGTGGTCGCTGGCGCGCGGCGCGGTGGCGCCACCGGCAACGGGGAAGCCGCCGCCTGGACGCTCGACGGGCAGCCACGCGGCTACTGGAGCGTCGATACCCTCGACGGCCTGTTCGGGCACGTCGCGCTCGCCGTACCCGATCTCGACGGTGACGGCCGCGCCGACATCGTCGTGTCGGCTCCGAATGCAGTGCTCGACGGTGGGCCGCGCGGCTTCGTCGATGCATACACGATCGATGGCCGCCGGATCTGGCGCGCGATCGGCGCGCTCTACGACGGCTTCGGCTGGCATGTCGCGCGTGCCGGTGATCGTGACGGCGACGGGATCGAGGATCTGTGGATCGGGGCGCCGTCGAACCCTGTCGCGGGCCACGTCTACCTCGTGTCGGGGCGCGACGGCCACGTCGTCCGCTCGATCGCGGGCACGCGTGAAGGCGAGCAGTTTGGCTGGTACGTCGTGCCGATCGGCGATGTCGACGGCGATGGCCTGCCGGATGTCGCGATCGGCGCACCGACGGCGATGATCGCGGGATCGCGGCGGGGTGCGGTTCAGCTCGTCTCGTCGTCGACCGGGCTGCCGATCCGCGAGCTGGCGGGCGAGCTTCCGGATCACCGCTTCGGGGAGATGATCGCGCCGCTCGACGATATCGACGGCGATCGCGTGCCAGACCTCGCGGTCAGCGCACCCGCCGGCGCGTTCGAGGCGAAGCCGGGATCGGACGAGGTCTCCATCGTCTCGGGCGCGACCGGCGCGCGCCTCCGCCTGCTCGTGGGCACCGAAGCCGGCGAGCTCTACGGTCGCATGCTCGCGCTGCTCGACGATCTCGACGGCGATGGCGCGCGGGACCTCGCGATCGCCGCGCCGTGGTGGAACGGACGCGACGGGCGCGTCGAGATCCGGTCCGCCCGCACGCTCGCGCTCCTCGCGGAGATCCGCGGCAGCGAAGGCGGCTGGCTCGGCTGGCACGTCACCCGCGCCAGCGGCCCGGCCATCGCGGTCTCGCAGCTCCACCTCGACCACGACACCGGTGCGGTCGAGGTTCACGTGTTGCGCTGAAGCGCCGCGTACACGGACCTCGCCCGCTCCTGCTCTCTCATTCCTCCTCGCCGGACCCGGCCTCGCACCACGGCAGCGCGATCTGCCGCTTCTCGACCAGGGTCTTGGCATCGAGCACCGCGAGCTCGCCGAGGCGTTGACCGCGGAGCAACACCAGTAGATTGGTTCGGCCGGCGATCGCGCTCGCGCCGATCAAGGGACCCGACAGCTTGTCGAGGCTCGCCTTGCACGCCTCGGGGATGCGATCGCTGCCGCTCCAGAAGCTGTCGATCTCTTTGGGCTTGCACGACAGCTTGCCGGTCTTGCGAAGGATGGTCTCGCGCTTGCCGGTGATGACGTCGAAGGTCGTCCACGCCGCCATCCCGGTTTCGGCGATCCCGACGCGATGCTTGTCGAGGATCGAGACCGCCAACGCGTGGCCGGTCGGCATCGGCGGGTCCTCGATGGGCGTTCCGTCGTCCTTGAACATCCACACGGCGGGGCGGGGCCGGGCGGTGGTGGTCTCGGTGGTGCCGTCGGTGGTGCCCTCGGTGGTGCCCTCAGTGGTGCCCTCGACGATGATCGTGTTCCCCACGTAGTGCACGGCGGAGGGCTCGCTCGCCGAGTCCTTGCCGCGGTCGATCTTGAAGGTCGACCGGGTCTCGTGGCTCGCTCCGTCGAACAGGTAGGCCTCGGCTCCGACGACGACGGCGACCTTGGTGCCCTCCGCATGCCAGGCGACGTGCGCGATCTTGCTGCGCCCGAGCTCGGCCCGGCTCGGGATGCAGTATCCACGCGCGCAGCGATCATCGAGCAGCACGGACATCCCGCGGCCGGGCATCGGCGCAGGCTCGCGGTACGCGAGCTCGCCCGAGGCGAGATCGACGCTCCAGCACGCGACAGGTCCGAGCAGCCGCGTGCGATCGATATCGATCGCGCAGACGACGGCCGCCTCGTTGATCGCGGTGAGCTCGAGCCGCGGCGCCTCGGGCTCCTTGAGCGCGAGCGGCAGGCAGCTCGAGCCCTTTGGCACGATGGCTTCTGCCAGCACGCGTCGCTTGGCCTCTCGATCGGCCTCGGTCACGATCTCGATCGGCGGTCTGGCTCGCTTCACCGGGACGGGCTTCACCGGTTGCGTCGTGGCGTCGGGGCCGCTACACGCGGCGACCAGCAGGAACAAGATCAGTCTCCGGCTCGGGACCGCGCTGCACATGCATCCGTTCTACGGTTGCGCGAGGGCGGACACAAGGAACATGGCGTCGGGTTCTTAGTAGACCTCGCCGGCCTTCACGCGCTCGATCATCGCGCGGATCAGCGCGCGCGCCTCGTCGCCGAGCTCGACGATCTTGACGGCGAACCCGGTGGGCGCCGTGGAGCTCTCGACGCTGTTCGACTCGACGATCCGGACGACGACGACCTTGCAGCTCACGTGCTGGTCGTAGTCATAGAGCTCGAGCGCGAGCGTCGACCCGACCTTGAACGGGTACGAGCGCGCGACCTTGGTATAGAGGAAGAGGCCTTGCTCGGAGAGATCGCGGGTGCGGAACACCAGCTCCTGGCCCTCGTCACCATGGATCTTGACGAAGGCATCGACGCGGACTCGCTCGGCGGCTCGCTCCCGAAGCTCGGTCATGGCTAAGAAGTTCTTCGATTGCTTGGCAGGGCACAAGGTGCAGCGATCAGATCGCCGTGGTAACTTCTCCCGCTAAAGATGGGCACTTGCGTGCCTCTCACGCGCCATGGACGTTCGCTGCGAGAAGTGCCAGACCGAGTACGAGCTCGACGAGCAACGTCTGAAGCCCGGCGGCGTCACCGTCAAGTGCACGAACTGCGGGCACATGTTCAAGATCCGGAAGCGGACGCCGACCAACGTCGGTGGGCCGGCCCAGGATCGCCCTCGCCTGCCGTCGACCGGGATGCCGCGCATGGAGCCTCCTCCCGCCGAGCGCTCGCTGATCACCGGCGAGCAAGCGACCGAGCGCCAGTGGGTCATCCGCCTCGAGAACGGCGAGCAGAAGAGCTGCCGCGAGCTCGCGACGCTGCAGCAGTGGATCATCGGTAACATCGTCAGCCGCGACTCGCTGATCTCGCGCACCGGCAAGACCTGGAAGCGCCTCGGTGACATCGCCGAGCTCGCGCAGTACTTCGAGATCGCCGACGAGGCGCGCGTCCACGGCAGCCGGACGGTGAAGAATCCTGGCAAGGCCAAGGACGTGCCCGGGACGATGCTCGGGATCGGCGTCGGCGCCGTGCCGAGTGCGGCCGGCGGCACGCTCCTGCCCGATGACGACGAGGTCGACGGTCGGACGACCGGTAACTTCAAGTCAGTCGATCCTCCACCAAGCCCGCGAGCGCCGCGGCCGTCGACGCAGCCGCCGCCGGTGCCCCACAAGATCGTCACCAAGACGCCGCCGATGGGGTCGAACGCGGCCGATACCGACCCGACCGGGCCAACCGTGCCGGCGCGCAGACCGCTGACCACGCCGCCGCCGCCGCCCGCGAAGCGCACGCCGACCGGGCCGGTCTCGACCGTGAAGGCGAAGCCGGTGACGACGCCGCCGGTGCCGTCTTCGCAGCAGGGTCCGGACTCGCGCAGCACCGGGCTGTGGGCGAGCGAGCCAATGAAGATCACCGGAGTCGAGCCGTCGAGCCCGTTCGTCGGCAAGCTGTCCGCGATTCCCGACGAGCCCGCGTTCGCCGGCCGCGTGCGGGTCTCGCCGAGCGACGAGTCGTCGTTCGATACCGGGCGCGTCCGTTCACTCGACGACGACGACGACATGTTGCCGGCACGGCGCGGCTCGCGCGCGGGGCTCGTGATCCTGGTGATGATGCTGCTGGTCGGCGCCGGTGCCGCCGCGATCATCTACCTGTTCGTCCTCAAGAAGGACGAGGGCCACCAGATGCCGGCGACGATCGATGCCGGTGTCGTCGTCGTCACGCCGGACGCGACGCTCGTCGTCACGCCGGCGATCGACGCGGCTCCCGAGGCACCCGCACCGACGGCGCTCGAGACCGCGCGTGCCGAGCTCGCCTCCGATCTCGAGGGCCGGCTCCGCGCGAGCCTCGAGACGCTGCCGAAGGACGATCCCGCGACGCAGATCATGCGCGCGCACCTCGGCGCCGCGATCGCACAGGCGCTGATCGATCGCGCCGGGCTCGTCGCCGACAAGACCGAGGCCGACAAGCTGCGCAAGGAAGCCAAGACGATCGTGCTCGACGCCGCGACCGCGGCACAGCGTGCCCTCAAGGCCCCCGACGATGCCGGCGCGAACCTCGCGATGGCCCACGTCCTGCGCCTCCAGGGCAAGCCGGCGAAGGATCTCAAGCGCTACAGCGATGTCGCGAAGACGGCATCTCATCCCGGTTCATGGGCGCGCGACGCGGCGCTTGGCGATGCGCTCGTGCTCGCGCGTGATGGCAAGCTCGACGACGCGAAGGCCGCGTTCGCCGCGATCGATCAGGGCGACGGCAAGCTCGAGATCAGCAACGACGTCCGCGCGCGCTTTCACCTCGCGCTCGTCGCGCTCGCCCAGAACCGCGCGGCCGATGCCAAGGCGCTCGCCGATCAGGTGCTCGCGGCACAACCCGAGCATGCCGGCGCGCGCGCGCTGATCGCCAAGCTCGAGACCAAGGTCTCGAACACCGATCCGCTGCCGCCCGAGGAGCCTGGCAAGGGCAGCGCCGGGACCGGGACCGGCAGCGGCAAGGTCACGCCGCCGCCACCCGACGTCACCTCCGGTGGTGGTAGCTACGATCAGCTGCTCGCGCGGGCCAACAAGCTCGCCGAGGGCAACTGCACGAAGGCGCTCGAGCTGTACGCCAAGGCACTCGAGCAGAAGCCGAACGGCGTCGAGGCGCTGACCGGCATGGGCTACTGCCACATCGACGCCAAGCAGTTCGCGAGCGCGTTCTCGAAGTTCCGCGCCGCGCTCGCGGTATCGCCGCGCTTCGAGCCGGCGCTGTGGGGCGTCGCCGAGGCGTACCAGCAGCAAGGTCGCCGCGATCAGGCGCTCGAGGCGTACAAGGCGTATCTCGAGGTCTACCCGAACAGCGAGAAGGCCAAGAAGCAGGTCGACCGGCTCGGCGGCGGCGCGACACCACCGGCGGGCAGTGCGACGCCTCCCGATGGCTCGGGCTCGACGCCCACGCCCACGCCAACACCCACGCCAACACCCACGCCACCGACGCCCACGCCCACGCCAGAAGCGCCCGGTTCCGGCTCGGGTTAGTGCTAAGAACGGGGCATGCGGGGTGCCTCGATTGTCACGATCCTCTGGTTCGCAGCGCTGGCTGCGTGCTCCAACCATCCATCGCGGCTCGACGGGACGGTTGGAACCGTCAAGCTCGATCCCAGGGCCACCACGGTCGCGAACGATCCGTGGTCGAAGCTGACGGCGTCGGGCGCGACCACCAGCGGCGACGGCAATGACGACGGCGGTGGGCTCGGCGGCTTCGACATCCGCGGCATGCTCACCAAGGTCACCGAAAACCTCGACAAGCCCGGCCCGTACGAGGCCCCCGAGAAGTCCGCGAACTTCGATGCCGACAAGCCGCACTGGGGCGTCCTCGCGGTCGGCGGTGACGTGGTCGAGCGCGAGGCGTTCTCGATGTCGCCGTTTGGCGGCAGCAGCGGCAGCGAACTGCGCGAGCTGGTCGGCCGGCTCCGCGCGCTCGCGACCAACGGCAAGCTGACCGGCCTCCTGCTCCGCGTCGAGTCGATGGGGCTCAGCCTCCCCGATCTGATCGAGCTCCGCACCGCGATGCACGACTTCCGCAAGGCCGGCAAGTCGCTGGTCTGCCACACCGAGGACGCGTCGAACGCGACGTACCTGCTGCTCACCGCCTGCGAGCGCATCGGCCTCGCGCCGCTCGGTCAGGTCGCGATCACCGGGCCGGCCGCGCTGCCGATCCACATCAAGCCGCTGCTCGACAAGCTCGGCGTACAGGCCGACTTCCTCCACGTCGGCGCCTACAAGGGTGCGGCCGAGCCGCTGACCCGCGACGAGCCCTCACAGGAGATGCGCGAGACGATCGGCGCGATCCTCGACCGCCACTACGCCACCACGATCGACATCGTCGCCCAGGACCGCAAGCTTCCGCCGGCGACGGTCAAGGCGCTCGTCGATACCGCGCTGTTCCCGTCGCCGCAGGCCAAGGAGGCGAGGCTCGTCGACGAGGTCACGTCGTTCGAGGCGTTCCGCGACGCGCACGTCAAGACGGCGTGGACCAAGCTCGAGCTCGACGCAGACGACGACGGCGGCAAGGACCAGCTAAAGTCGATGTTGAAGATCGCGCGCTTTGTCGGCGCGGTGCCGCCCGAGAAGCCGATGGGCCCGCACGTCGCGGTCGTCTACGCGCTCGGCAACATCGTCGACGGTGATGGCGACGGCGTGCTCGGTGCGCGCCAGCAGATCGCGTCGCACACGCTGGTCGCCGCGCTGCGTGCGCTCACCGCCGACGACAGCGTCAAGGCGGTCGTGCTCCGCATCGACTCCGGTGGCGGCAGCGCGCAGGCCTCCGAGCTGATCTGGGAGGCCGTCGGCCAGCTCAAGGCGAAGAAGCCGGTCATCGTGTCGATGAGCGATGTCGCCGCGAGCGGCGGCTACTACATCGCGGCCTCCGCGACGAAGATCTACGCGCTCGACGATACGCTGACCGGATCGATCGGCGTCGTCGGCGGCAAGATCGCGCCCGCCGCGGCGCTCGCGAAGCTCGGCGTCAACACGTTCCCGATGGGCCGCGGCAAGCGCGCGACCATGATGGCGAGCCTCGGGCCGTGGAATGCCGAGGAGAAGCAGGTGATCCAGCGCTCGATGGACGACGTCTACAAGACGTTCGTCTCGCGGGTCGCCGAGGGCCGCAAGCTGACGCCCGAGCAGGTCCAGCCGCTCGCGCAGGGCCGCGTGTGGACCGGCGCGAAGGCCAAGGAGCTCGGGCTCGTCGACGAGATCGGCGGCCTCGATGCCGCGCTCGCCGAGGCGCAGAAGCTCGCGAAGGTCGAGACCACGGCGGGCCTCGAGGTCTATCCGCCGACCGCCACGCTCCGCGACTTCCTCCAGGGCTTCGCCAGCGGCGTGAGCAGCCCACTCGGCGCGAACTTCAGCGTCGGCCTCGATCTTGGCCTCGGGCTCGAGAGCGCGTTCGCGACGCTCCACGCGATCGATCCACAGCTCGCGCGCTCGGCGGAGCAGCTCGTGCGGCTCGTGATGTCGTTCCACGCGACGCGGATCCAGACGCTCGCGATCTTGCCGGTCATCCGATGAAGCGCGCTGCCGTCCTCCTCGCGATCGTCGCGTGTAGCAACGGCAGGTCGACCCCGGGTCCGGGAGTGAATCCCGGCCCCTCCATCTCGGGTCCAGCACCCGCGATCAAGCCGCCTGCCCTTGCGCCGCCCCTGACGACGGGGACGACGGGGACGGCGGGGACGGCGGGGACGGCGCATGGCTCGGTCGTCAAGGCGCGCTTCGACAGCGCCGCGCTCGGTGTCGGCAAGCGGGTCGTCGTCTACCTGCCGGCGGGCTACGAGACCAGCGGCAAGCGCTACCCGGTCTTCTACTACCTGCACGGGCTTGGCGGCGACGAGACGAACTGGGTCGAGGGCGGTCAGCTCGACGAGACGGCCGATGCCCTCGCGCTCGAGGCGATCGTCGTCATGCCCGACGGCGACGATGGCTTCTACGCGGACTCGCCGAAGCGCGTCGACTACGACGCCTGCAGGAAGGACGGGACCGGCCTGCTCTTCCCCGGGCGCCCGCGCCTCACAACGTGCACCCGCGCGAGCAACTACGAGACGTACATCACCAAGGATCTCGTCGGCTGGGTCGACGCGACCTACCGCACGCTCGCCTCGCGCGACGGCCGCGCGATCGCCGGGCTCTCGATGGGCGGCTTCGGCGCGCTCGCGCTCGGCATGCGCCACCCCGACCTGTTCGCGGCCGCCGCGAGTCACTCGGGTGTCGACGCGCTGCTCTACGAGGGCCCGTTCCCGTACGCGAAGGGCAAGGTCAAGCTCGCGACCGACGTCACCAGCTGGGGCGGCCGGCTTCCGTTCGGCGCGTGGGTTCGCGGCATCTTCGGGACCGACCTCGCGACCTGGAAAGCCTACGACCCGGCGACCCTCGCGCTGACCGTCGAGCCCGGCAAGCCGGCGCTCTACCTCGACTGCGGCACCGAGGACGGCTTCATGCTGCACCACCACGCCGCGTACCTGCACGACGTGCTCGCGAATCGCGGCATCGACCACGAGTTCTTCCTCGGCCCCGGCGGCCACGACTTCGCGTTCTGGCGTGCGCGGCTACCGAAGAGCCTCGCGTTCCTGCGCGCGAAGACCGCCAAGCCGCAGTAGCGCCGGCCCGCCACGGTTGTTTGCGTTCCGCTCACGACGACGCGGGACGCCGCCGGGTCGGCCGGAAAGCCGTGGCGAGGGATCCCGGTCGCGCATGTGATGCACATGTGGCATGCTCGTCACATGTCGAAGATGATCCAGGTTCGCAACGTGCCGGACCGCGTCCATCGCGAGCTCGCTCGTCGCGCGCGCGCGCGCGGCGAAACGTTGACGACATATGTCCAGCGCATCCTCGAGCGCGAGCTCGCGCGGCCGCCGGCCGACGAGGTGTTCGCACGCATCCGGGGGCGAACGCCGGTCCGGCTCGACCGCCCGGTCGCCGAGGTGATTCGCGCCGAGCGCCGTCGAGGCGCTGCGTGAACGTGTTCGTTGCCGATGCGTCGGCGATGGTGGAGTACGTGTTGGCAACGGAGCTCGGCGCGCTCGTGGCGACGACGATCGAGGATCCAGATGCGGATCTGCACATCCCATCGTTGTGCGATGTCGAGGTCACATCGGCGCTGCGCGGCCTGGTGCTGGCGAAGAAGCTGACTGCGAGCCGCGCACTCGAAGCGCTCGCGGACTACGCGGCGCTACCGCTGCGCCGACACCACCACGTCGCGTTGCTCGAGCGCGTCCTCGGGCTCGCGTTCAACTTCTCCGCCTACGACGCGACCTACGTCGCCCTTGCCGAGGCGCTCGGCGCGCCACTCTTGACATGCGACCAACCGCTGGCCACCGCGATCGAGACGTATCTCCCCAGATTGCGCGTCGAGGCAGTCATCAGCTGAACATCGCCCCTCCGGTCAGCATCGTGCTCCTCGATCGAGCCGCGATGTTTCTATTCGCCACTCGCGCGAGCACCGTTGCGACACCGCTTCTCGCGAATCGCCTTCTGCTGCTCGGTCGCCACTGCAAACGTAGATCACGTCCGCGCCCCAAGTCGATCGCCATGATCACCGATCGAGCTTCGATCGACTTCTCGTGGGCCCTTACCCAATACCGATCGATGCGTTCATCGCGCGGATCGCGGCGCGGGCGCGCTCGACGTGCTCGGCCGCCTGGCTGACCGCGCTCGACACCGCGACGACCGAGTCGGTCTGATCCATCATCGCGGTCTCGTCGCTGGCGGCGCGCATGTTCGCGCGCAGCGAGTCGATCGACTCCTCGAGGATGCCGAGGTGCTCGGCGAAGGCGATCGGTAGCTGCGCGCCGGTTTGCGTCGGCTCGATGCCGTCGTCGTCGCCGCCATCGATCGTGTCGCGCAGGCGCTGCTCGGTGTCGGCAAGGCGCTTGCGGAGCGCGGCGTCCTCGCGCTCGAGCTCGGCGACGCGGCCCTGGAGCTCGTTCGCCTTCGCGATGATCGGCTCGTACTTCGAGAGGTCGGCTTGCGCGGTGACTTCGGGATCGTAGCGGTCTGATCCGCTGCCTGATCCGCTTCCTGGCCCGCGTCCCGCTCCGCGATCGAGCGGCGCGCGCCGGCTCGTGGTCTCGCTGTCGCCGCGGGTGTCGCGGAGGTCGGCGGCGAGCCGGTCGCGCTCGAGCGTGGCCTGCGTCAGCTTGGTCCGCGCCTCGCGGAGGTCGCGCTGGAGCTGGGCGATCTCGCGCTCGGTCTCGGCGGCGAACGAGCGCACGTTCTCGGCCTTCGCGACCTCGTTCTCGAGCTCGGTGATCCGGTTCTGGGCGTCGAACAGCTGGCGCTCGAAGGCCTCGGCGCCGGCGGCGTGCTGCTCGGCCGAGGCGAGCCGGGCCTCGGCGTCGCGAGCGCGGCGCTCGGCGTCGGCGATGATGGCCTGCGCCGCCTGCACGCGCTGCTCGGCATCGGCGCCGGCACGTGCCGCTTCCTCGGCGAGCTGGGCGCGGCGCTCGAGCTCGCGGAGCTGCTCGGTCAGCTCGTCGGACTTGCCGCGGGCTGCGATCACGCGACGATCGGCATCGACGAGCTTGGTCTCGGCGTCGCGCGCCCGCGCCTCGGCTTCCTGGACGCGGGTCTCGGCGGCGGCGAGCCGATCTGCCGTCACCGCATCCGAGGCCTCGGAGACCTTGGCGGTCTCGCGTGACTTGCTACCCGCATCACGCTCGAGCCACGCGAGCTTGCTGAGCGCCTCGTCGAGCTGCCGCTGCAGCGCGCCGGCGCGACCGATCGCGAGATCCGCGGCCTCGGCACGCGCGGACAGCGCATCGATCTTGCGCTCGGCCTCGCTCGCCCGCTGCACTGCGTCGTCGAGTCGCTCGCGCTCGGAGTCGGTGGTGGTCGCGCGCTGCTCGGCCGCGCGCACGAGCTCGGTCAGCTCGCTGCGGGCCACCCGCAGCCCGGTCTCGGCTTCGTCGCGGGCCGGCTCGCTCGCCGCGAGCCGGTTCTCGAGATCGGCGATCGTGGCGCGCAGCTCGCCGACGAGCTCGCCGCCCTTGCCGGACGCGTGCTTGAGCTCCGCGAGCTCGTGCTCGAGCGCGGCCACGCGTTCGCGCGCCTCCGCGAGCGATGCCTGCTGCGCGGTCTCCGAGACCGCCATGCCGCTCTCGAGATCGTCGACGCGATCCTGCAGCGTCTCGATCTGGACCTCGTGCTCGGTAGCGCGCAGCTCGGCGGCCTCGGCGCGCGCGGCGAGCACCGGCAGCTGCGCGCGCGCGTCGGCGAGCTCGCGCTCGAGGCCGGTCTTGCGGTCGACGAGGGCGAGCGAGGTCTTGCGCTCCGCGGCGAGCTCGCGCTGTGCAGCCTCGAGCTTGCCGACGAGCTCCTGCTGCGTCGCGCCGAGCTTCGCAGCGAGCTCCCGCGTCGTGCTCTCGAGCTTCGCCGTCAGCTCCTGCTGGATCATCGCGCTGCGCGCGTCAGCCTGCGCCACGCGATCCTCGGCATCCTTGACGACTGCCGCTACGTTCGCGTGCTTCGCCTCGGCTTGCTCGAGTCGCCGCAGCACCTCCGCCAGCTCGCGACCGGTCCCGCGCTTCTGGGTGTCGGAGTCCGCGGCGCGACGCAGCGCCTCGGCGACGTCCTTGGCCATCGCCTTTGCCATCGTGTCCGCCGCGCTCGCGCGCTGCGCGGCGTCCTCGGCGCGGCGCACCGCCTCGGTCACGCGCTGCTCGGCGTCGGTCGCACGCGAAGTCGCATCGTCGCGGGTCTTCGCGGCGGCCGCGATCGAGGCGTCCGCCTTCGACAGCTCCTCGAGCTTGCGCTGCAGGCTCGTCGCGCGGGTGTCGGCCTCGGTGAGCCGCGCCGTCGCGGTGGCGAGCTCGGCCTTGATCGCCTGTGCGCTGGCCGCGGTGTCGCGCGCTGCGCCCTCGGCCGTCGCGACCTGGGTCTCGAGCTCGACGATGCGCGCGCGGCTCGTCTCGAACTGGCTCGTCAGCTCGGCGATCTCCGCGGCGAGCTTGCCGGCGCGCGCCTCGGCGGCCTGCAGCGGCGCGTCGCCCGCACCGGCGCGAGTCTCGAGCGCGGCGATCCGATCGCGCGCCACTCGCAGCTCTTCCTCGATCGCCTTCGCGCGCGCCTCGGCGTCCGCGACCTTGGTCTCGAGCTGCGCGGCCTTGCTCTCGGCCTTCGCAGCCTGCGCGCTCGCGTGCGAGAGGTTGCGCTCGGCGCCCTGCGCGCGGATCTGCGCCGCCGCGAGCTCCTTGTCGGCCTTCTCCACCCGCGCGGTGATCGTCGTGACCTGGTCGGTGAGCTCCTGGACCTGCGCGCTCGACGCCGTGCCCGCGGCCTTGACCTTGAGCGTCGCGAGCTCGGCCTGGAGGCTCGAGATCACGAGATCTGCCTCGGCGAGCTTCTCGGCGACCGCGATGCCAGATGCGGTCTCGACCATCGCCTTGGCTTCGCGCGTCTTCGCGAGGTCGAGCCGGGCAACCTCGAGGTCCGCCTGGCTCGTGCGCCGCAGCTGATCGAGCTCCTGACGCACCGCCTGCGCCTCGCGCATCGCCTCGCCGATCGCGTGCTCGGCGATCGAGCGTGCCGACTCCGACTCGTCGAGCTTGCTCTTGACCTGCTCGAGCTCGAGCTCGACGTTCGGTGCGTCGCCGCCGACCACCGTCGACCACTCGGCGCGATCGCCCTCCATCGTCGCGCCGGCCGATCGCTCGCGCAGCACGAGCAGCTCGTCCTGGACCGCGGCAAGTGCCTGCTCGAGCGCGGCCGCACGCGCCTCGGCCTCGTCGCGCAACCGCACCGCCTCGGCGGCCGCGCTCGACATCGCCCGCTGGGTGTCGCCGGCATCGTCGGGCTTGAGCGTGCGGCCGGTTCCGACCTCGGTCTTCGCGGCGAGCAGCTGGTGGAGCTCGCCGACGCGCTGCGCGAACGCATCGCGCTCCTCCTCGACGGCCGCGCGCGTCTTGCGCTCGAGATCGAGCCAGGTCGCGAGCGTGCCGTGGAGGCCCATCGGCGGTGGCATCGTGCCGCTCGGCGGGACGAGCCGGATCAGCAGGCTGCCGACGAGGATCATCTCCCCCGTCGGGACCTGCGCGCGCGTGACCTTGTTCGGCCCGACGTAGACGCCGTGCGTGCTGCCGAGATCCTCGATCCACAGCGAGCCCTGATCGAGAAAGAACCGCGCGTGCATGCGCGACACCCGCGGATCCTCGCTGCGGATCGCGCAGTCGGCCGAGCGCCCGACCGTCACGGGCTCGGATCCGAGCGCGAATGACCGGTCGCGGCCGTCGGCGTCCGAGTAGACCAGCGTGGGCATGCCCCGCGCGAAAGCTATCACGTCCGCAGGGTTAGCTGCGCTATCAGCGCGTCCGCGCCGGCGAGCGCGCGGTCGGTGTCGTCGTCGAGGAGCAGCACGTGGCCCATCTTGCGGCCGGGTGCCGGCATGTCCTTGCCGTAGAGGTGGAGGTGCGCGTCGGGACGCGACAGCACGTGGTGCCAGGCTGGCGCGCCGGTCGCCCACAGATCGCCGATCAGGTTGACCATCACCGCGCCGGTCGTCGCGCGCGGATCGCCGAGCGGCAGCCCGCAGATCGCGCGGACGTGCTGCTCGAACTGCGACGTCGCGCACGCGCCATAGGTGTAGTGACCGCTGTTGTGCGTGCGCGGCGCGATCTCGTTGACGAGCAACCGATCATCCGCGAGCTCGAACAGCTCGACCGCCATCACGCCGACATGCGCGAGCGAGTCCGCGACGGTGACCGCGATCGCCTCGGCCCGCGCGCGCTGGAGCTCCGGCATCGGCGCCGGCGCGCGCGTCGTGTGCAGCACGTGGCGGCGGTGCACGTTCTCGGCGATCGGATAGATCCGGTGCGAGCCATCGAGCCCGCGCGCGAGCACGACCGAGATCTCGCGGACGTAGCGCACGAGCTCCTCGACGACCGCCGGCTCGCCGCGCAGCTTGGCGAGCTGTGCCCCGGCGTCATCGGCCTCGTCGATCCGGACCTGGCCCTTGCCGTCGTAGCCGGCGCGCCGGACCTTTAAGATCGCGGGCCGCCCGAGCCGTGCGAGCGCGGCGTCGAGCTCGCCGGCATTGCCCGCCGGCGCCCACGCGGCCTGCGGCAAGCCGAGGCGATCGAGGAACTGCTTCTGGACGAGCCGGTCCTGGATCGTGCGCAGCACCGCGGCGCCCGGCCGCACCGGCACGATCGTCTCGAGCTCGGCGAGCATCTCGGCGGGCACGTGCTCGGTGTCGAGCGTGATCACGTCGACCTGCCTCGCGAGGTGCTGCGCGGCGTCGAGATCGTCGAGCGCGCCGACGACGACCCCATCGGAGACCTGCGCGGTCGGGCAGCGCGGGCTCGGGTCGAGCACGACGATGCGGTAGCCCATCTGCCGCGCGGTGACCGCGAGCATCCGGCCGAGCTGTCCACCACCGAGCACGCCGATGGTGGCGCCCGGCACGAGCGGCTTCACGGGAGCTGCTCTTCCAGGACGCGCTGGGTCTGCGCCTTGCGATACGCATCGAGCTTGCCCGCGACCTCGGGATCGTGGAGCGCGATGATCGCGGCGGCGAGCAGCCCCGCGTTCGCCGCACCGGCATCGCCGATCGCGAGCGTGCCGACCGGGATGCCGCGCGGCATCTGCACGATCGACAGCAGCGAGTCGAGCCCGGACAGCGCCTTGCTCTGCACCGGCACGCCGAGCACCGGCAACCGCGTCTTCGCGGCGGTCATCCCGGGCAGGTGCGCCGCGCCGCCGGCGCCCGCGATGATCACCCAGATCCCGCGGCTCTCCGCGTTCTCGGCGTAATCGAACAGCAAGTCCGGCGTGCGGTGCGCCGAGACCACCTTGGTCTCGTGGCCGACGCCGAGCTCGGTGAGCACGTCCGCCGCGTGCTTCATCGTGGCCCAGTCACTCTGCGAGCCCATGATGATGCCAACACGTACGCTCATGAACGGGTCCTTGGTCAGGTCCTTCGCGGGCCGGCGGCTCGTCGCAACCGATCGGCGACAGCTTCGCCCAGGCCTGCATCGGGAGGCAACGCGGCGATCACCACATCGACCTGCGCGGCGTCGAGATCGCGGAGTGCCGCGTACAGCTCCCGCGCCATGCCCGCGGCGTCATCGGGTAACCGGTACGCGACGCCGCGCAGCGCCGGCCACGCCGCGAAGGCTGCTGCCGGTGCGAGCACCGCGACGCGACCGTGCGCCGCGGCCACGGCGGCCGGTACGTCGTCGAGATCGACCGCGATCACCTCGGCGCGCGGCGCGTAGTGACTCGCGAGCGTGCCGGGCGCCGCCGGTGCCGCGACATCCGCCGCGCCGAGCGGTCCGACGATCGCCTCGATCGCGTCGCGCGGCATCCCGCCGGGCCGCAGCAGCACCGGCACGCCGCGCGACAGATCGACGATCGTCGACTCGACGCCGACGGCACACGGCCCGCCGTCGAGGATGTACGCGACGTCGTCCCCGAGATCGCCGGCCACGTGATCCGCGGTCGTCGGGCTGACCGCGCCGAACCGGTTCGCGCTCGGCGCCGCGATGCCGCCACCGAACGCCGCGAGCAACGCCTGCGCGAGCGGATGCGCGGGCACGCGTAACCCGACCGTGTCCGAGCCGCCGGTCGTCGCCGCCGCGACCCGCGGGCCCTTGCGGAGGATCAGCGTCAGCGGCCCGGGCCACGCGGCCGCCGCGAGCTGGCGCGCGGCGGCGGGGATCTCGATCGCCCAGTCGTCGAGCTGCGCATCCGCGGCGAGGTGAACGATCAGCGGATGTGCGCGCGGCCGACCCTTGACCGCGAAGATCCGCGCGACCGCGTCATCGCGCGACGCATCGGCGCCGAGGCCGTACACCGTCTCGGTCGGGAACGCGACGAGGCCACCCGCCGCGATCACGTCACGTGCGCGTGCGATGTCAGTGCCGCGCTCCGCCACGCGACGCGCTCAGACCGACTCGAGGTGCAACGCGAGGCGAAACGTGGCCTCGCCCGGCGAGCCGTCGGGCTTGCGCGCCGCCGGAAACGACCAGCGGGCCATCGCGCGCTCGACGCAGCGCTCGATCGTGCGGCCGACGCCCTCCGCGCGGCGCGAGCTCAGCCGGCCGCGGTGGTTGACCGTGAACGTGACGACGACGCGGCCGCGTGAGGAGGCATCGTGCTTGAGGCCGGCGCGGTAACATCGGCGCAGCCCGCCGATGTAGCTCGTCTCGATCATCGACAGCGCGGAGTGCGGAGTCAACCGTGCGCGCGGCCGGTCACCGGGCTTGCTCGCGGCCGCCGCCGATCGCTCGACCGCAGCCGGCCGCCCTACGACGGGCTCGCTCGGCGGCGGTGCCGATCGCCAGCACGCCGAGACCACCGCGAGGACAACGAGGGAAGGCAGCTTGAGCACGACGAGTGCGATACGCTTACCACGTGCAGGTGTTCCTCGTGCGCCACGCGGAGGCCGTCGATGAGACCCTTGTGTTACGTGACCCTTACAGACATCTGACGGCGCACGGACGCCTCCAGGCGCGCTCGCTGGGGGATCGGCTGCGCTGGCACGATTGCCATCCGACGCAGATCTGGACGAGCCCGCTCGTGCGCGCCGTACAGACCGCCGAGCTCGTCGCCGCCGGTCTCGCGTGCGCGGCGACGGTCGAGACCCTCACGGCCCTGGCGCCCGACGGTGGGGCACGCGAGGTGATCGCCGCGCTGCGCGCGCAGCCTGCCGCGACGGTCACGGTGCTTGTCGGCCACGAGCCGGCGCTGTCCGCGATCGGCGCGCTCCTCGTTAACGCGCCAGACTTCGAGGCGCTCGCGAAGGCCGAGGCCGCGCGCATCGATCACGACACGCTGCGGTGGCGCTTCGCGTGGGACAGCGAGGCGCCGAACGTCATCACCCAGGGGAGCTCTCGATGAAGTGGTCCGCCATCGCAGGCGTCGTGATCGCGCTGGGCGCGTGCCAGGAATCGAAATCGAACCAGGCAGCGAAGCAGCAAGCGCACGCGCAGGTCACGCCCCAAGTCCAGGCATGCTCCGCCGCGCTCGGCTCGTTCACGCGGTTCGTCGACGTCGGATCCGGTGGCTCGGACGACGTGCCGTTCGAGCAGGTCAAGGAGGCGGTGCTCGCGCGCTGCATCGAGGACTCCTGGGGCGAGCGCGCCCTCGCCTGCATGCGCGACGCGAAGACCTCCCACGATACCTTCCAGTGCTGGAACGTCGAGCTCACGAAGCCGCAGCGTGACGCCGTCATGCGGGCTCTGGGCCGGTTAAAGTAGTAAGTTGCCTGACGTCAATTATCCCCAGTGAGCGGTCGAATTGGGGGCGCAACACCTCAGATCGATCTGGTTTTCTTTACGCAAGTAGCTAGATCTACTTACCAAGAGTGCGGACTACTGTTTGCAGCAAGTCCCGGCGTGGACGACGATGACACCGTGCTGACGCCGGTCTCCCAGGTGGGCGACTCCGAGGTCGAGCTCGCCGTCGGCACCATCGACGAGGACACCGACCCCGTGATCATCAGCCACCGGCTGAGCACCGAGGGCGACTGGCCGCCGCCGCCGCGCGAGCCGAGCGTGCCGCGCATGCCGCTGACCCGCAAGGCCGCGATCCACCGCGTCGTCAAGCGCCCCGATACGTCGTCCTGATCTACGCCCTGAAGAAGCGATAGTCGGCTTTGAACCGCCGTCCGATCGCAGGCAGAGATCGGGCGTCGGATCGTGCCGATGGGTTCGAGCTCTACCGCGTAGTGCTCGCTCGACCGGCCGAACGTAGAGCGCGAACGCGAAGACGCTCCGGACGAAGTGGGCCTGCAAAGTGCGCCCCGCAACGCCGGCTGGTTCGTTCAGCGCGCAGCATGGTGCCGGTCATTCCGAGCTGCGGACTCACGCTCCATGTACTCGAGCATGGTCGTGTAGCCGAGGCGGCGGTAGAGCTGCGTGTCCTCGGCCTCGACGAGGTAGCTCGCCTCTTCAGCCTCGAGTGCCACGCGACGTTTCGCGATCGAACGCAAGCGCCGGTGCAAGTCCTTCCAGTCCGCCTCACGAGGCTCTTCGTCGCGCGCCTCTATGCCCCGAACGATCCCCATCGAACCACCGTCGAACATCGCAACCTCCTCGCGTGAATGCGCCTGCGCCTCTGACATCTACCACGCAAGATTTCGGCACTCTGGCGTGCGATCTGCGCGCGATTTCGACCTCGTCGCCGCGATGTTCGCCTCGGTCGCACGAACATCGCGCACGCGCGAGCTCGGCGATCTCGACGATCGCGCGCACCCGCTCGATGATCCCCTCATCCGGAGCCTCTGCAGGCGTTCGCGTTCTGCGTTCGATCGTGTGTGACGAGCGGAGCGCTGCACGCCTCACGATCTCGTGATTTCCGCAGACGTTCCGGTTGCGACCGTTCACCCCGCCAACGCCTCCTCAGGGACTAAAAATAGCTCCCGAACGGCAAGCCGAGCGTGAACATGAACGCGCTGCCAGCCTCGCGCGACTCGTAGGCCCAGCCCGTGAAGATCTCGGTGCCCGACCAGTGGCGGCTCGCGCCAAGTCCGAGCTGAATCTCGTCCGCATCCAGCAGCGCGTGCCCGGAGGACGCCTCGCGCGATGCCTCGCCATAGATCTGGGTCGCGCGGGACCACGCGTGAATGATGTGACCGCGCAGAGGAAACCGCAGCCGCGCCTCCGCCGGGATCTCGCGCGCGCGAGGTGCGAGCCTCCCGAAGCGCTGACGCCAGCGCCGACGTGGACGTTGATCGAAACGCCCGGGACCGGCACGTAGCCGAGGCCGCCGAGTGCCTGGAGCTGATAGATGCCTCCGCCCGTGTCCTCGCCTCCGCCTTCAGCTCGCAGCGCGGCAGTCGACCTGCCGCTCGCCACGAGCTCGAGAAACCAGGCCGCCATGTCACCGTCGCCGAGGCCAACCTGGCGGAACGTCTCGACGCCGCTGCGCTCGCTGACGACGAACGTCGGCACCCCGCGAATTTGGTAAAGAGCAGCGGCGACCCGGCCGACCGCGGTGTCGATGTCGTACCGCACGAAGACGACCGTGCGTAGCGCGCTGACCACGGCCGGCCGCGAGAGCACCTGCTTCTCGAACGTTCTGCATGGCTCGCACCAGCTCGCACCGAATTCGATCACGAGCCGCTTGTGCTGGCTGTCGGCGAGCGCGACGGCGTCGTCGATCCCAGGAGGCGATCAGCGCGCGCGGAGGCCACGAGCATCATCACCACCATCGCCGCCCTGGCACTCACATTCATATGCTAGCGCATCGTTCAGAGCCCGAGCAGGTCCATCACGCCGAGCGCGCGTTCGGCGCCGAGAATCGAGAAGCCGAGCAGCAGATCGACGGTCGTGATCACGAGGCCGTAGCGGAGGAACCGCCAGAACCCGATCTCGCCGCGCGGGCCGGCGCCTTCCATGACGATGATGTTCGCGACGCTGCCGAACAGCGTCAGGTTGCCGGCGAGCGTCGACCCGACGGCGAGCATGACATAGCCCCACGTCGGCTCGGGCATGTGCGGGACCCACGCCACCGCGACCAGCACGAGCGGGACGTTGGAGACGATGTTCGACGCGATCACGACGAGCGTGATGAACGCGACGTCGCCCGCGAGATCGCCGCGCGCGACGATCGGCTCGACCGCCTCGAAGATCCGCGCGAGCACGCCCGCGTGGGCGATGCCGGCGACGACCACGAACAGGCCCGCGAAGAACACCAGGAGCTGCCAGTCGACCATCGCGAACGCGACCTTCGGCGGCG
>JBKJUF010000705.1:0-9902 GCA_046590445.1 Kofleriaceae bacterium | reverse complement strand
CTTGCCGACCTTCTTCATCGCCTCGGCGATCATCTCGCCGATCTCGGCATCGCCATTCGCGCTGATCGTGCCGACCTGGGCGATCTCATCCTTGCCCTTGGTGGGCGTCGAGAGCTTCTTCAGCGACTCGATGACGGCGGCAACCGCGGTGTCGATACCGCGCTTGAGCTCCATCGGGTTGTGACCGGCCGCCACGAGCTTGCTGCCCTGGTGGTAGATCGCCTGCGCGAGCACGGTCGCGGTGGTCGTGCCGTCGCCGGCGTGGTCGGAGGTCTTGGACGCGACCTCCTTGACCATCTGCGCGCCCATGTTCTCGAACTTGTTCTCGAGCTCGATCTCCTTGGCGACGGTGACGCCGTCCTTGGTGACCGTGGGAGCGCCCCACGACTTCTCGATCACGACGTTGCGACCGCGCGGGCCGAGGGTGACCTTGACGGCATTGGCGAGCGTGTCGACGCCCGCAGCAACGCGGCTCCGGGCCTTCTCATCAAAAATAATGTCTTTGGCAGCCATGGGGTTCTCCTTACGACTCGATCACGCCAAGGACTTCGTCCTCGCGCACAATGATGTGGTCGATGCCGTCGACCTTGATCTCGGTACCGGCGTACTTGCCGAACAGGATCCGGTCGCCCGCCTTGACGTCGAGCTTGACCAGCTGACCGTCCTCGAGGCGCTTGCCCGAGCCGACGGCGATAACCTTGCCCTCGAGGGGGCGCTCCTTGGCGGAGTCCGGGATGATGGTGCCGCCGCGGGTCTTCTCGACCTCTTCGACGCGGCGGACCAAGATGCGATCCTGTAGCGGGCGGACGTTCATAGCGCTGTGCTCCTCAGAGTGATGTTTCCAGCAGATTTCGACTTTTGTTAGCACTCGCCTCGAGGGACTGCTAACGGGCGCCTTGGTAAGCGCTGGGAGCCTTTCGCGCAAGGGGATACAGGTCGGTTTTTGTTCACGACTACAAGGACGGTCGGGTGGTAGGGCAGCCCACAGCCAAGGTGTGCGCCAATGCCTCGTCCGGAGGGTCTCCAAGAAGCGGTGATCAGACGCGATCTTGCGTTGGCCCCGGACTCGCAGAAGATCAAACCATGGATGTAACGTTGGCTGCCTCCGTGGATGAGTTCTTTCACGAGGTCGTGAGCGATGCCCTCTCGGCTGTCGATCTCGATGCCTCCGAACCTGCGAGCTGGTACCTCGTCGGCTTGCTCGGCGACTTCACGCGTGCGCGGCTGACCGACGAGCCGCTGGGGATGAAGCTCGCGCAACCGGTCGATGATCCCGGCGAGCGTGTACGCAACCTCAAGCAGGTCGGCGACACGAGTCTCTATGTCGCCGGGTTCTTCGCCGACTCGCTGACCCGCTCGCTGGTCAGCGCCGAGTACTACGTCGGGCTCGGCCAGAATGCCTATGCACAGCTCGCGAGGCAGCTCGGCACGAACCGATCAATTTCCGATGTGTACGAAGAGCTCGCAGCAAACTTTCCCCAGTTCGTCGATGTTCTCGGTGAGGTCCGCAAACGCGTCGACTTTGCGACACCCGACATCGGCCGACTCTACGAGATGTGGCTGCGCACCCGCGACGAGTGGATCGAGAAGAAGCTCAAGGCCGCCGGCCTGATCGTCGATTCCGGGACGAGGGTCATCCAGTAGTGAAGACGCTCGCTCGCGTCCAGCACGGGCTCGAGTCGCTGTACCGCGTAACGACCGGGGTCGACGTTCACGAGTACATGGTCGGCGCTGACGTCCGCGACGAGCTCGTCACCGCGCGCCGGCCGCGCGAGCAGCTGCTGGTCTGCGAGGACGATGGCGACATGTCGGTCGCGCTGTTCATCGATCCGAGCGTGCTCGCGAACCTCGCCGCGAACGATCCTGCGCGCCGGCTCGGCGATCACAACCTCGGCGACTTCCTGCTCGCGGTCGAAGGCGTCAGCCACTTCATCTACACGATCTGCTGCGCGCGGGCCGAGCGGCCGGTCAGCCAGCTCGAGCTCGAGCTCCAGGCCGAGGTCGACAAGTACGTCACCTGTCTGCTGACCACGGCGCCCGAGACCGAGGTGTCCGCGGCGCTGCGCCAGCGGCTGTTCGGCGATGCCGAGTACGAGCCCGACCTCGATCACGACGAGCGAGCTCGCTACCGCGCGGCGAACGACAACGCGCAGCGCTACGCGGCGTGGCTCGAGGAGACCTTCGTGACGCGCCGCCGGATCCCCGAGATGCTCGGCGAGCTGCGGCGGTTCTACCGGATGGGGCTCGCGGCGAAGCTGTCGACGATCGCGCGCGCGGCGTAGCAGGTACTATCGGCGTATGCCGCTGCGTGACGATCACGACGCTGCCCTCGCGCGGGCCGACGCGCTATCGGACGAGCTCGAGCGCGAGCGTGCGAAGCAGGCCGAGCAGACCGAGCACGTCGCCCGCCTCGAGGCCGAGCTCACCGCCGCGCGGACCCGGCTTGGCCGGGCGGAGGAAGTGCTCGGCAAGCTCAAGCCGACGCCCGAGCCCGTCGTCGCGTCGGTCGTCGCACCGCGAGCCGGCGAGCCGCAGCCCAAGGTGAGCGTGCGAGCCGCGATGATGGTGGGCGGCATCGTGGTGGTCGTCGCGGTGCTGGCGATCATGCTCGCCCGCGTCGACAGGGATCAGCACCGCAGTGACAGCGACGAGCCGCGCGGGCCGGTGCCGCCGTTCGTCGCGGATACCCTCGTCGCACAAGGGCTGGCCGAGGTCACGGGCGATCTGTTCGTGCGGGAGGTCCACGTCGACTATGTCCGCGACGACGGCATGCTCGACGAGACCCACGGCACGATCCGGGTCGAGACCGGCAAGCTGCCGCCGCCGCGTCCGCCCGACGATCCGACGCGGCCGACCGGGGCACCCAACCACGATGATCTGTCGATGACGCACATGATGATCGGGTCCTGCCGGCAGCCGCGATGGGGTCCGCGCACGGGCTGGCAGAACGACATGGGCTCGTGCATGAGCTTCGGGGCCAGGCCGACAGGCACGCCAACGTGCAAGATCTCCGCGATCCTCGCGCTGGCGAAGGCGGACGGTGCGCCGGCCTCAGCGCTCGCGCGGATCTCGGCGTCGCCCGACGGTGGCGCGGGCTGGAGGTGGACGTACGACGTCAACGACTCCGCGCGCGGCGTCGGCTTCTCGCGCAGCTACCGCGACGCGGCGTGCGCCGCGCCGCCGGCCGAGCGCTGAGCCTGGGCGACGCGATCAGGGCGCCGCGAGGGTCACGGTCACGGTCGCGCCGCGCGCGAGGCCGAGCACGAGCTTGGTGCCAGGCGGGGCGCGCATCAGCACGGAGGCGTGGCCGGCGTTGGCGCCGGTGATGTCGACGGTGTCGATCGCGGTGATCACGTCGCCGACCTTGAGCTCGGTCTTCGCGGCAGGCCCGGCCGGATCGATGAAGCTGACCTCGAGCTTGCGGGCGTCGGCGGCCGTGTCGCGCGGCTGCTGGACGAAGTTGACGCCGAGCTCGCCGGCGGTCTCGTTCGCCTTCACGCGCTTCTTGAAGATCGCGATGTCACCGATGTCGATGGTGCCGCTGCCCTCCACGGTCCTGACCGTGCTGGTCATGCCGTAGTCGCCCTCGTTCCAGTCCTTCGGGAAGCCACGGAGCTGGAGCTTGCCGCGCGGCACGTTCTTGATCGTGAACCGGCCGGCGTCGTCGGAGATGTGCTCGCGCTCGTCGTTCGAGAACGAGAAGCCGGTACCGCCCTGCGCGAGGCCGGCGCCCATGCGGATGCCGGCGACCGGCTTCGTGGTGCCGTGCTCGACGACGCGGCCGGTCAGCGTGACGAGCGCATCGAGCGTGACGAGCGCATCGAGCGTGATCGTGACGCCGGTCTTCGCCTCGCCGTCGGCGAGATCGAGCTCGAGCTGCTGCTGGCCGCCCTCGGCCTCGGCGGTGATCCGGAAGTGACCGGTCGGGACGTCGCGGATCAGGAAGCGACCGTCGGTCCGGTAGAACTGCTCGCTACGCGAGAACCCGGTGACCGGATCGCGCACGCTGATCGAGATCTCGTCGGGGGCGCCGTCGGCGCGGCGCGCGATGCCCTCGATCGATCCGGTCGCCTTGATCTGTAGCTTCGCGGTCGTGCCGATCGCGACGTGCTCGGCGACGGCCTCGCCGCCGCCCTTGCGAAACGCGCGCACGGTGTAGCGGCCGGGCGACAGCTTCGCGAGCATGAACGTACCGTCGACGCTCGTGATCACCGGACGCTCGTCCCACGACCACCGCGTCTGCTGCACGCTCGACGGCTGCGCGCCGGCGGCATCGGACTCGCGCGCCGCCGAGACGAACGCATCGGGCACCGGCTTGCCCTCGGTGTCGGTGACGAGCCCGTGGATCTTGCCGCTCTGCGACTCGACCGTGAGCCGGACGGTCGCGGTCTGGTTCGCGCGCACGGTCGCGCGCTCGCCTTGCTTCGCATCGTCGGTGGTGCCGGGCTTGCGGAGCTGCTGGCTCCACGACCGCTGTGCGGAGATCCGGTAGTCGCCGGGGCGCAGCGACTCGATCGAGAACGTCCCGTCGTCGGCAGTCTTGTTGTCGCCGCCGAAGCTCCAGCTCCAGCCGCCGGCGAGTGCGCGCGCCGACACGCTGATGCCGCCGACCGGCTTGCCGTCGGCGTCGACGACCAGGCCCCTGACCTGACCGGCGTCCTCGATCACGAGGTCCTGCTCGACAGTCGCGCCGGCGGCGACCTCGACCTTGTACCCATCCTTCGGGCCGACCCCCTTGTCGCTACTGACCTCGAGCTTGTACGAGCCAGGCCGCAGGCCGGTGAGCTCGTAGGTGCCGTCGCGCGTCGAGCGGTCGCCGCCCCAGCCGGTCTTGCCGCGCGCGTTGCCGCCGATCGAGCGCGCCCAGATCTCGGCATCCTCGACGGGCGTGCCGGACTTCGCGAGCACGCGGCCGCGGACCGTCGCGCCCGGGTCGACCTCCCAGACCAGGCCGGTCACGTCCTTGTCGGTGACGACGAGCGGATCGTACTTCTCGCGACCCTGATAGCCACGGCAGCCGACGTCGACGGTGTAATTGCCCGGCAGCACGCCCTCCGCCCACACCCGGCCGTCGGGCTCGGTGCGCAGCTCGACCCAGCGATCCTTCGCGGCGTCGTTCATCGAGACGTCGGGTGACTCGCACGGCTGCTGCGTGGTCGAGACGATGACCTTGCCCTCGAGCCTCACCGCCGGGAACAGCTTCACGACGACGCCGTCGACGTGCTGCCCGAGGCCGACGAGCGTCGAACCCTCGGTGCGGCCGTAGCCATGATCGGTGCGTGCGGTCGCGACGTAGCGGCCGGGCGTCAGCCGCGCGATCCGGAACGCGCCTTCCGCGTTCGTGAACGTCGCGTCGCCGCCGCCGGAGTCGCCGTCGATCGCGACGCGAGCCCCGGGAACCGGCGCGCCCGACGCCGCGTCGACGACGGTGCCGGCGAGCGAGGACTCAGGCGTCAGCAGGATCTCGACGACACCCGGCGCCTTCGACCACTCCGAGCCATCCGCGTAGCCCTCGGCGCTGGCCTCGATCGAGAGCTCGCCGGGCGCGACCCACAGCGCGAACTTGCCGCTCGCGTCGGTCTCGGTGATCGACCGGCCGCGGATGCCGGTCCACCGGTTGCCGCGCACGGTGACCCGCGCCTGCGCGATCGGACCGCCGGTGACGTCGGCGACCACGCCCGAGATCTCGACGCCGCCGGCGCGCAGCGTGATGTCGACAGCGGTCTTGTGCTCGCCCGCCGCCAGCGCCACGTCGGTGCGATGCCGATCGCCGCCGGGGTGATGGACAGCGGGCCGGTACGGCTTGCCGCTCGCGCCGACCGTGTAGCGCGCGGGCCACAGGTTCTCGATGACGAACGTGCCGTTCGCGGCGGACAGCGAACACGCGGGATCGCGCAAGAGCTCGCCGTCGAGCTCGTGCGAGGCACCATCGGCGCAGACCTTGGCGCCGGCGACCGGTGCCTTCGCCTCGTCGGTGATCGTGCCGGCGATCGTGCCGCGGGCGAGCGTCCGTGGATCGGGTCGGGGGCGCGCGGCGGTCGATGGTCCCGCCGCGGCGCTGCTCGCGGAGGAGGCGACCGGCTTCGTGGTGCCGGCGTCGCGAGCGCGCCGTTGCCACAGCACGATCGCGAGCACAGCGATCGCGAGCGCTGCCAGGATCCCGAGGTTGCGCTTCATGGATCTGTGACGTACCGCGGATCGCCGAGGTTGCATTCCGACGGCCTGCTGTTAGCCGATGACACGATTGTCGATCAGCCGGGTCTTCCGGCCCTCGCCACCGACGACCACGGCCATCGCGAGCACCGATCGGCGCTCGACGCGGTCGACGGGCGTCAGCTCCTCGGCATCGCGCAGCTCGACGTAGTCGATGCGGGCGCGCGGCTCGGCCTCGATCGGCGCGCGCGCGGCGGCGACCAGGGCCGTGGCCGACCGCTCGCCAGCTGCATGGGCGGCCTGCGCTGCCGCGAGCCCGGCCGACAGCGAGAGCGCCGCGCGGCGCTCCTCGATCGAGAGGTAGGCGTTGCGCGAGCTCATCGCCAGACCGTCCGGTTCGCGGACGATCGGGACGCCCAGGATCTCGATCGCGAAGTCGAGGTCGCGCACCATGCGACGGATGATCGCGAGCTGCTGGTAGTCCTTCTCGCCGAACACCGCGACATGCGGCAGCGTGATGTGGAACAGCTTCGTCACGATCGTCGCGACGCCCGCGAAGTGGCCGGGCCGGCTCGCACCACACAGCGGCTTGGCGAGCTCGCGCACCTCGACGAACGTCTGCGCGCCCGCGTGGTACATCGCCGCGGCCTCGGGGCAGAACGCCAGATCGATCCCGCAGCTTCGCGCCTTCGCGAGATCGCCGGCCTCGTCGCGCGGGTATCGCGACAGATCCTCGTTCGGGCCGAACTGCGTCGGGTTGACGAAGATCGTCAGGATCACGATGTCGGCCTGCGCGCGCGCGGCGCGGAGTAGCGCGAGGTGACCGTCGTGGAGCGCGCCCATCGTCGGCACGACGGCGATCCGCCGGCCGTCGCGCCGCAGGTCCTCGATGCGTGCACGCATCGCGCCCGGCGCGCGATGAATCTCGAACGGAATATCCACGCGCGGATGCTACCGCGAGATCGCCTCGTGATCGGCGCAGGCGGTTAGCAGCGCATCGCGTCGGCGCAGTCCTGCATGCCGTTCATCAGGCCGAGCACGGCGGTCGGGTCAAGATTGTCGTCGCAGGTCATCACGCGGTCGAGCGAAGCCATACAACGCTGCGCGGCGGCGCAGGTCGGCGCGGCGCTCAGCGGCAACGTCTGCCGCATCGTCGTGCATGCCATCCGGCTGACCGAGCTGGCGTTCGGACAGCTCGCGAGCCGGTCGCATGCGCGCGACAGGACCGCCGAGAACAGGCCGAGCATGCTCGACCCGCCGAGCGACCCCAGCGTGTTGCCACCGCCACGAAACGGATTCGCGAGCGAGTCCGGGTCGGGATCGATGTCGTCGATGTCCGGCGGCGTGGTGGGAAGTTGCGGCCGCGATGGCGCCGGATCCGGCGCGGCCCCCGGACGGTTGTTCCAGGGGTCGAGGCTGCCTTGCGGTCCCGGCATCGGGTTGGTGTCCATGCGCTCGGGCGCCGGCGGCGGAGGGAGCGTGCCGGCGTTCGCGCGGGTCGTGCTGCCCGGCGGCCAGACCATGAGGACGACGGCGGTGACGATCGCAACGACCGCGATCGCGATGACGATCACGGGCCAGCTCCGCCACGCCGCGCCCTGCTGCTGCGCCGCGGCCATCCGACCGGTCGGCCGAGGTGGCAAGATCGGCTGCGCCTCGTCGTCGGTGCGCATCGCGATCGGCACCGCGAGGTGCGCATTTGCGGGGTGGACCTGCATCGGCGCATACGGTGGCGGTGCTGCAGCCTGCTGTTGGGCGTGGAGCTGGGCGGCGGGACCGGCACCAGGAACCGCGCTGCTGACGTAGGGATTCTGCGGCGCGCCGCTCGCCAGCAGCGAGGGCAACGTCGCGGCTGCCGCGGGCCGCGTCGACCGCAGCGCGCTGAGGTCTCCCTTGCAGTGCTTGCAGCGACCGGCGATCGGATGGATCAGGCCGCCGCAAAGCGGGCAGGGGATACGGGCATCAGCCGGACCAGGAGCTCGAGCCGCTGCAGCCATGTGCTCACCATGCTGCCAGGTAACTGCCAGGATGCAAAGGCAACTACGCACCCCGCGCCAGACCCGCGTAAATCACGTGACATTGCCAAGGTCATTCGCCCGCCTCACAGTTGGCGGGAATGCCCGCTCCCGTGCCGCCTCGGGTCTCCGAGCTCGAGGTGACCGTCGAAGGCCTCGATCCGCGCCATGACGGCGTCCGGATCGCGCAGCTCTCCGATATCCACGTCGGCCACCTGACCCCGCGGTCGCACGTGCGGGCGGCGATCGACGCCGCGAATGCGTCAAATCCTGATCTGATCGTGATGACCGGCGACTACGTCTGCTGGAAGCGTCACGAGGTGGGGCTCGCCGCCGAGCAGCTCGCCGGGCTGCACGCACCGCGTGTTCTCGCCGTGCTCGGTAACCACGACTACTTCGTCTGGGGATCGGGCGTCCGGGCCGCGCTCGAGCGCAACGGTTACGAGGTGCTGCGCAACCAGACCACGGTCGCCCAGGTGCGCGGCGCGCCGCTCGCGATCGTGGGGATCGACGATCCCGTCACCCGCCATGACGATCTCGATGCCGCGTTCGCGGGCGCACCGGCCAAGGGCTCGCGCGTCGTGCTCTGCCACTCGCCCGATCATGCGCCGCAGATCGCCGCGCGCGGCGCCGATCTCGTGCTGTCGGGGCACACCCACGGCGGCCAGATGTACGTGAAGGGGATCACCGATCGGATCATGAAGCGCATCGGGCTCAACTACCGGCGCGGCATGTACGAGGTCGGCCACGAGCAGAAGTCGATGCTCTACGTCACGCCCGGCGTCGGGTTCTCCGGTGTGACCCGGCGGTTCGGCGAAGGCACGCATGCCGAGGTCGCGGTGCTGACGTTGCGCGCGGCCTGATTCCAGGCAATGCGTGATCCCGGACATGCCGCCGCGGGCGAGCGGTCTGGTAGCGTGCGCAGCATGCAGCTCCGTCTCGTGCTCGCGATCGTGGTCGTGGCGGCGTGTGGCGATGATGGCGGCAGCGCGATCGACGCGACGCCGACGGTCGACATCGACAACGGCTCGTGTGGCGATCAGCTGCGGTTCACCGGCGAGCTCGTCGACTGGGACTCGACCGACGCCATGTTCTGCGGGATCAACGACGCCGACCTCCAGGGTGGCGGGGCGATGGACTCGACGAGCCCGAACGGCCGCTTCGATCTGTGCCTGCCGCGTTCGATGCAGGTGACCCTGCTCGATGTCACGCCGCCGACCGGGATGTCGTCCTGCACGTCGCCGCCCGGCACGTACGCGCTGCCGGGCATCGCGGTCGCGAACCAGGCCGTGATCCTCGCCGGTGGATTCTGGAGCGGGCGAGTCTTCACGTCCGCGCGCCAGCAGTCGTTCTTCCAATCCGCGGGGCTCGTGTTCGACCAGGCGAAGGCGCAGGTCGTCGTCCACGTCGACGGCCCGCAGCGCGGCGTCGCGATCACCGCAACCCACGGCACCACGCAGGCGTTCAGCGGCACGGGATGGGCAGCGGGCGAGACCGGCCGCGACGTGTTCTTCCCGAATGTCGATGTCGGCGTCGGCGGTGGCTCGACCACGCTGACCGTCGTCGGCGGCGCGATCGGGACCGGCTCGATCCCGCTGTCGCCCGGCAAGATCACGTACGTGACCGTGCGCGCGCAGTAGCGGCTCTATTCAAGCTCAGGCCGTCGCGCCGCGCCGCTTGATGGACCCGCCGCCGGCGCCCACGGTCATCCGCTCGTCGCGATGATCTCGGTAC
>JBKJUF010000530.1:0-9256 GCA_046590445.1 Kofleriaceae bacterium | reverse complement strand
CGCGGCGCGCGTGGCAGATTCCCCGCGATGCGCACCACCGTGGCAGAACCGACGTCCTCCGCGGTGACCGATGGCATTCGCGTGCGGGTGCAGTCGCACTATCTGTCGGATCAGTCGTCCCCGCGTGACGACCGTTACGTCTTCGCGTACACGATCACGATCTCGAACGAGGGCTCGAAGACCGTGCAGCTGCGCACGCGTCACTGGATCATCACCGATGGTCGCGGCACGGTCGAAGAGGTGCGCGGCGACGGTGTGGTCGGCGAGCAGCCGCGCCTCGCCCCCGGTCAGAGCTTCCAGTACACGTCCGGCTGCGTGCTGACGACGCCGATCGGGACGATGCAGGGGACCTACCGGATGTGGGGAGACGACGGCAGCTACTTCGACGCGCAGATCGCGACCTTCTCCCTCGCCTCCCCCGCCTCCTCGCGGATCCCCGACGACGAAGCCAACTGATCCGGCCACTTGCCGATCGGGGCCGATGTAGGCTCAGCGGGCTCCGTACAGGGCACAACAAAACTCAAAGCCTTGGCGTAGGCTATGCGTCTAACGGTTCACTAGCGTGTCTGATCGTCCCATGACCCATGCCGAGCGCGAGGCCGCCACGGCGTCCGCCCTGGTCGAGGCCGCCAAGGGGGGCGACCAGCGGTCATTCGAATCGCTCGTGCGCCGGTACCGCAAGCGCATCTTTGCGCTCGCGCTGCACATCATCGGTTCGTCGAGCGAGGCCGATGACATCACGCAGGACGTCTTCCTCAAGGCGTATCGCGCGCTGCCCGAGTTCGAGGGCCGCAGCCAGTTCTTCACGTGGGTCTATCGGATGACCGTGAACCGCTCGCTCAACGCCCGGCGCGATCGCGCGCGGCGCGGCGAGGACACCCTCGACGATCCTCGGCTCGAGCTCGCCGTCGCGGTCGATGCTCGCAGTAACCCGGGTCGCGAGGCCGAGCTGCGCCAGACCTATGCCCGGCTCTTGCGTGCGCTCGACGGGCTACCCGCCGACATGCGCACGACCGTCATCCTGGTCTCGCTGCAGGGCATGTCCCACGGCGAGGTCGCGGTCGTCTTCAATGTCAGCGAGGGCACGATCGCGTGGCGCATGCACGAGGCGCGACGCCGCCTCCACCTCGCGATGGCGCCCGAGAAGCTGCAGCGCAAGCGCGAGCTGTCCGCGGAGCTGTCGCGCGTGCTCGGCGAGCACGGCCTGCTGATCCCGATCTTTTCGAAGGGCCGCGCCTGATTCTCGGATCGCCGCGGGCCCTGATCAGTCAGTCGAGCATCTCGTTCGGACCACCGCGCTCGATCGCACGCTGGTACGCCGGCCGCGCCTTGCAGCGCGTGACGAAGTCAGCGAGCGGCGTCACCGCGCCGAGGTCGCCGGCGCGCGCGATCGCGCTCTCGACCGGGAAGCTCATCTGGACGTCGGCGGCAGTGAACTCGGGGCCGGCGAACCACGGGTGCTTCGCGAGGTGGCTCGTCAGGAAGCCGATGTGGCGCGTCAGGTTCGGATCGATGAACTGCGCCGACACGGTCGCCGCGATCTTCTTGGCGATCGGCTTCACGAAGAACGGCACCGGCGCCGTCCGTACCTTGCGGAAGATCAGCTTGAGCAGCAGATACGGCATCAGCGAGCCCTCGGCGTAGTGCATGAAGTAGCGATAGAGCAGCCGCTCCGGCGTGCCGGCCGCGGGCTCGAACCGCCCCTTGCCGTAGGTCTCGACGAGGTACTCGAGGATCGCGCCGGACTCCGCGATCGTCTGGCCGCCGTCGGTGATCACCGGCGACTTGCCGAGCGGATGGATCGCCTGGAGCGATGCCGGAGCGAGCAGCGTCTTCGGATCGCGGTTGTACTTCACGAGCTCGTACGGGAGCTCGAGCTCCTCGAGCATCCACAGCACGCGCTGGCTCCGCGAAGCGTTCAGGTGATGGACGGTGATCACGGGATGCGCTGTAACACGATCTCGTGGCCCGTCTCGTGGCCCTGCCTGCGCACGAGCGCAACGAGGAAGGCGGTCCCGATCGCTTGCTCCCGCGGCCGGGCTTCGCGAGGATGCCGGCATGCGAGCTCTCCTGCTCCTCGTCAACGCGATCGTGATTGGTAGCTCGGGGTGCGCGGCGCTCACGCCCGCCGAGAAGATGGACCAGTTCCCGGTGATGGACATCAAGGCGACGCGTCCGCCTCCAGGTCCCGACAAGATCATCCTGACGCCGTCGAACATCGCGATCATCGACCAGATCCAGTTCGAGGTCGGCAAGGCCGATCTCAAGCCGATCTCGTTTCCGGTGCTCGACGAGGTCGTCAAGGTGATGAAGGACAACCCGCAGATCGAGCTGGTCACCGTCGAGGGTCACACCGACTCGACCGGGTCCGCCGAGATCAACCGCACGCTCTCGCAGGGCCGCGCAGAGTCGGTCGTCAAGTACATCGCGAGCAAGGGCATCAAGAAGGACCGCATGGATCCCAAGGGGTTCGGTCCCGATCGCCCGATCGCCGACAACGCGACCGAAGAAGGCCGCGAGGCGAACCGCCGCGTCGAGTTCAACATCGCCAAGCAAGGCCCCATCAAGACCAGGGTGAAAGATGAGTAAGCACCTACTTTCCGCGCTCGCTGTCACGTCGCTCGTGTCACTCGCCAGTGGCGGCTGCGGCGGCAGCAATCCGAACCTGCGTAACGAGATCGGCGCGAAGATCGCGAGCACGCAGCAGCCGATCCAGGCGTGCTACCAGCGCGTGCTGACGACGAACCGCAAGGTTCGCGGAATGGTCGTCGTCCAGATGGCGGCGCATGCCGAGACTGGCCAGTTCATCGACGTGTCGACGCTGCGTGACGAGCCCGCAGATCCGGTGCTGCGCTACTGCGTGGTCCAGGAGCTCTTGAAGCTCAAGCTCGACAAGCCTCCGGGCAAGCGCGTCGAGATCACGAGCGTGCCGATCAAGTTCGAGTGGGCGAACCCGTGAAGCTGCCAACGCGGTCGCCGACCCACGAGGACGTCGATATGCGCCGGCTCGCCTCGATGGGCCTCGAGCTCGAGGAGATCGCCGAGGGCGATGCCGTCGCACTGCCTGCGATGATCGAGCTCGCCGAGGACCGCGGCCGCCCGGTCAGCCACTACCTCGCTGCGATCCCGCTCGCGACCGAGCTGCGAGTCGACGCCGGCACCGCGCCGCTCGCGATCAAGGTCTGCGCAGGTACCTGTCAGCGCTACGGCGCGCTCGATCTCATGGATCACCTCGTCGAGAAGTGGGGCACCGCGAAGGCGTTCACGATCGCGCCGGTGACCTGCCTCGACCGCTGCGATCAGGCCCCGGCGTGCGAGCTCCACGGCGGCCACGGCCAGCTCGTCCTCGCGCCGGCGACCGCTGCCAGCCTCGACGAAGCGCTCGCCGCGCTCGCGTAACGACCACGCGTACCGGCAACGCGTCCGCCGCGCTCGCGTAACGACCACGCGTACCGGCAACGCGTCCGGCACCGCGTCCCGGCACCGCGTCCCGGCACCGCGGGCCGGCACCGTGCGTGCACGTTGGTCGCGGATGTCGGAAATGCGCGGTCGGGTTCGATGGTTCTGCCCGCACTTGGCGCGTTCGAGCTGTCAGCCTGCCCGACATGCGGTGTCGCGCGTCCTGTCCCAGGGGTCGCATCCCCCGGAGACCGGCGGTTTGCTGGTTCCCACCATGGCTTGGCGCTAGCTTAGGAGCCCGGTGCTACGTCTCGACAAGGTCAACAAGTACTACCGGGTAGGCACGCACAGCCTGCACGTGCTGCGCGATATCGAGCTCGAGGTCGCCGATGGCGAGTTCGTCGCGATCATGGGCGCGTCCGGCTCCGGCAAGTCCACGCTGCTCAACATCCTCGGCATCCTCGACGACTACGACTCCGGCGAGTACTGGCTCGGCGATACGCTGATCCGCTCGCTCTCGGAGGCGAAGGCCGCGAACTACCGCAACCGGTTCATCGGCTTCGTGTTCCAGTCGTTCAACCTGCTGCCGTTCAAGACCGCGCTCGAGAACGTCGCGCTGCCCCTGTACTACCAGGGCGTCACGCGCCGCAAGCGCAACCAGATCGCGACCCAGTACCTCGAGCGCGTCGGGCTCCGCGATTGGGCCGAGCACCTGCCCTCGGAGATGTCGGGTGGTCAGAAGCAGCGCGTCGCGATCGCGCGCTCGCTGATCGGCAAGCCACGCCTGATCCTCGCGGACGAGCCGACCGGCGCGCTCGACAGCGAGACCAGCAAGCAGATCATGGATCTGCTCTCGGAGATCCATCGCACCGGCATCACGGTGCTCGTCGTGACGCACGATCCCGACGTCGCGATTCGCACCCAGCGCACGATCCGGCTCCGCGATGGCAAGGTGGTCGGGGCGCACGAGGCGAGCATGTCTACCTCGGGGTCGGGAGTGAATCCCGACCCCTCCGTTACCGGTCCCGGCATGCCGGTGGCGGTGCCCTGAGTGCTGGTCCCCTCGCTCAAGCTGCTCGGCGCGATCGCCGGTCTCGCATTCGCGCTTGGCCTGCTCGGCGTCGTCGTGTTCCTCACCATCGCGCTCGCGCGGATGCTCGGCATCAGCATCCTCCAGTGGCGTGATCTGATCTCGATCGATCGGTGGACCGAGGTGTTCATGACGATCGGACGCAACAAGCTGCGCACCGCGCTGACCACGATCAGCGTCGCGTGGGGCATCTTCGTCCTCGTGTTCCTGCTCGGGCTCGGGCGCGGGCTCGACAACGGGATGCGCAAGAGCTTTGCCCGCGATGCCACGAACGGCGTGTGGGTCAACGCGAACAAGACGAGCGTCGCGTACGGCGGTTACGACGTCGGCCGCAAGATCATGTTCGAGAACCGCGACTACGATCGGGCGAAGCGCGTCGCCGGGATCGAGCACATCTCCGGGCAGCACTTCATCGGCGGCGCGCGGTGGGGTGGCCTCATCACCAAGCGCGGCGGCAAGGCGAACTCGTTCAACGTCAACGCCGTCCACCCCGAGGCGTTCCGACTCGGTGCGCACGAGATGGTCGCCGGCCGGTTCTTGACCGAGGCGGACATCCTCGGTCGCCGCAAGGCGGTGGTGATCGGGCGGCCGGTCGCGCAGTTCCTGTTCGATGGCGAGAATGCAATCGGCGAGTGGATCGTGACCGCCGGCGTGCCGTTCCAGGTCGTCGGCGTGTTCTCGGATCCCGCGGGCAACGAAGAAGAGCGTCAGATGTACGTCCCGGTGACCACGGCGCAGCTCGCGTTCAATGGTGCCAACAAGCTCGGCGTCCTGCAGTTCACCGTCGGTAATGCCGGCCCCGAGGAGGCCCAGGCGATCATCGACACCGTGGTCGGCCAGCTCGCCGAGCGTCACCAGTTCTCCCCCGAAGATCGCCAGGCGATCCGCGTCCACAACAACGTCGAGCAGTTCGCGCGCTTCCAGAAGCTGTTCTGGATGATCTCCGCGTTCGTGCTGGTGATCGGCCTCGGCACGCTCGCCGCCGGCGTCGTCGGTGTGTCGAACATCATGATGATCGCGGTCAAGGAGCGCACGAAGGAGATCGGGGTCCGCAAGGCACTCGGCGCGACGCCGCGCTCGATCGTGTTCATGATCATCCAGGAGTCGGTGTTCCTGACCGGCATCGCCGGGCTGCTCGGGCTGTCCGCCGGCGTTGGCTGCCTCGAGCTCGTCGGCCGGCTCGACAACGAGTTCATCCTCCATCCCGGCATCGATCTGAAGACCGGGCTCGCCGCGGCGGTGTTCCTCGTCGTCGCCGGTGCGCTCGCCGGCTACTTCCCCGCGCGCGCCGCCGCGAAGGTCAACCCGATCCACGCGCTGAGGGATCAGTAGGCAGCCAGATGTTCGATCTCGACAAGTGGAAAGAGATCTGGGCGACGCTGCGCTCGAATCGTCTGCGCACGTTCCTCACCGCGTTCGGCGTGTTCTGGGGAATCGTCATGCTGATGGCGATGCTCGGGTTTGGCTCGAGCATCCAGTCCGGCAGCAAGAAGCAGATGAAGGGGATGGCCACGAACCTCCTCTTCGTGTGGGGCCAGCAGACGACCGAGTCGTTCGACGGGCTGCCGCCCGGCCGCCGGGTGAAGTTCAACACCGACGACATCGAGATCCTGCGCCGGCTGCCGTCGATCGAGCACCTCGCGCCGCGCCTCCAGCTCGGCGGCTGGATGAACAACTTCACGGTGAGCTACGAGAGCAAGAACGGGACGTTCACGGTGATGGCGGACTATCCCGAGCTTCGCCACATCATCGCGTTCGAGTACGAGGCCGGCCGGTTCGTCAACGAGCGCGACATCGCCGAGCAGCGCAAGGTCGCGGTGATCGGCAAGGCGGTTCGCGAGCAACTGTTCGGGGACGCCGACCCGATCGGTAAGTACGTCAAGATCAGCGGCGTCTACTTCCAGGTCGTCGGCGTGACCAAGACGCTGCGCGGCGGCGAGATGGGCGATCGCGATGCGAACACGCTGTTCGTGCCGTTCACGACCTTGAAGACCGCGTTCAAGATGGGCGATCGTGTCGGGTTCTTCGCGATGACCGCGAAGCCCGGCACCGACGGGCCCGAGCTCGAACGTCAGGTCCGCGAGGCCCTGACACGCCATCACCGGATCGCGCCGGACGACGAGCTCGCGATCGGCTCGTTCAACATGTTCGTGATGTTCAGCAAGTTCCAGACGTTCTTCTTCGTGCTCGCGCTGGTCAGCTGGATCGTCGGCGGCGCGACCCTGCTCGCCGGCGTGATCGGCGTGTCGAACATCATGCTGATCACGGTCAAGGAGCGGACGAAGGAGATCGGCGTCCGCAAGGCGCTCGGCGCGACCCCGCTCTCGATCGTCGCGATGGTGATGAAGGAGTCGATCGCGCTGACCGCGATCGCGGGCCTGACCGGGGTCGCGGCCGGCGTCGGGCTCCTCGCGGCGGCCGAGGCGATCCTCTCGAACATGCCCGACTCACCGCTGGGCCCGCCGAACGTCGGGCTTGGCACCGTGCTGAAGGCCGTCGTCGTGCTCGTCACCGCCGGCGGCATCGCCGGCATCATGCCCGCCTCTCACGCTGCCTCGATCAAGCCGATCGAGGCGCTGCGCGCCGAGTGATCTCATGAAGAAATTTTTCACGTGGTTCTTCGCCCTCCTCCTCGTGCTCGCGATCGGTGGGGCGTTCTTCTACCTCTACAAGAAGTCGCAATCGAAGCCGACGGTCTACAAGACCGAGATGGCCGAGATCGCTGACATCACGAAGAAGACCGTCGCGACCGGCTCGATCGTCCCGCGTCGCGAGGTCGAGGTAAAGCCGAAGGTCACGGGCGTCCTCGCGGAGCTCTACGTCGAGCCCGGCAAGAAGGTGAAGCAAGGCGACCCGCTCGGAAAGATCTCGATCATCGCCGACGCGATGCAGGTCAACCAGGCGGAGTCCGGCGTGCGGACCGCGCAGATCGCGTTCGAGAACGCGAAGCGCGAGCTCGATCGTAACGAGGCGCTGTTCAAGCAGGGCGTCGTCGCCGATGCCGAGCTCCAGCGCTATCGCACCGAGTTCGCGCTGCGCAAGCAGGAGCTGGCGACGGCCGGCTCGAGCCTGCAGCTCGTCAAGGAAGGCGCGACCCGCGGCCAGAGCAAGACGTCGTCGCTGATCGTCACGGCGACCACCGACGGCACCGTGATCGACGTTCCGGTGAAGGAAGGCTTCTCGGTGATCCAGGCGAACAACTTCAACCCCGGCACCACGGTCGCCGTGATCGCCGACATGGAGGACATCATCTTCCAGGGCCGGGTCGACGAGGCCGAGGTCGCGAAGATCAAGGAAGGCATGAAGCTGTCGATCAAGGTCGGCGCGATCGAGAAGGACATGCTCGAGGGCAAGCTCGAGTACATCTCGCCGAAGGGCAAGGAGATCGACGGCGCGATCCAGTTCGAGATCAAGGCGAAGGTCGTCGCCAAGCCGGGCGTCCAGATCCGTGCGAACTACAGCGCGAACGCCGACATCGTGCTCGACGAGAAGAAGCAGGTGCTCGCGATCCGTGAGGCGCTTGTCCAGTACCAGGGCGAGGAGCCGTTCGTCGAGGTCGAGACCGCACCGCAGACGTTCGACAAGCGCGACGTCAAGCTGGGGCTCTCCGACGGCATCAAGGTCGAGGTCCTCGCGGGCGTGTCGAAGACCGACAAGATCAAGATCCCCGACAATGCCGGCCCGGCCGGTGCAATGGAGGGCAAGAGTGGCGGCAAGAGTGGCGGCAAGAGTGGCGGCAAGAGTGGCGGCAAGAGTGGCGGCAAGCCGCCCGCGAAAAAGTAGCAGCCCGGTCCCCGAGGACGCGCGCCGGGATCGACGCATGCGGCGCGACCCAGCGTGCTAGCGTGGCCAGACGATGACGACGCCCGTCAGGCTCGGTGCGATCGATGCGGGCTCGAACGCGATCCGCGTGGTGATCGCCGAGCTCGGACCGACGGAGCTCGTCCGGATCGAGGCCGAGCGCCTGCCGGTGCGGCTCGGCCACGGCGCGTTTACCCGCGGCGAGCTCGATCTGACGACGGTCGAGCAGGCGGTCGCCGCGTTCATCCACTTCCGCGAACGGTTCGACGCCAACGGCGTCAGCATCTATCGCGCGGTCGCGACCAGCGCCGTCCGCGGCGCGTCCAACCGGGACCTCCTGCTCCACCGGCTCTATCACGAGGCCGGGATCGAGCTCGAGATCATCGACGGCGAGGAAGAAGCTCGGCTCGTCCGCAAGGCCGTGGTCCACGCGATGTCGGGGAGCACGCCGAAGGCGATCCTCGATCTTGGTGGTGGCAGCCTCGAGGTCAATCTGCGCGGGCCGTCGGGCTGGCGCGGCTACTCGCTCCCCGTCGGCACGGTCCGGCTGCTCGAGACGTTCGGCATCGAGGGCGCGATGACCGACGCGGAGGCCGGGATGGTGCGCCGCTACACGGCGACGTTGATGCAGACGATCCCGCGGGGTGGCACGGCCAACACGATCGCCGCGGCGACCGGTGGCAACGCCGACGCGCTCGCCAAGATCATCGGCGACAACCACCCCACCACACCGGGCTTCGAGCTCGCAGCGCTCGAAAATCTGCTCCCGTTGATCGTCGGCGCCACCGTCGAGGAGCGGATGGACAAGTACAGCGTCAAGCGCGACCGCGCCGAGGTCTTCGGCGTCGCGGCCCTGGTGTTCGCGACCGCCGCGCGCCAGCTCGGCATCTCGCGGCTGGTGTGCCCGAACGTCGGCGTCCGCGAGGCCGTGCTGCTCGAGCTCGCCGAGACCGCGCGCGAGGAGAT
>JBKJUF010000442.1:0-11117 GCA_046590445.1 Kofleriaceae bacterium | reverse complement strand
ATCCTCCAGGTCGTCGCGAATCTGCTCTCGAACGCGCTGAAGTTCACCGAGCCCGGTGGCCGGGTGTCACTGCTCGTCGAACGCCTGAGCGCGGACGTCCGGTTCTCGGTCAGCGATTCCGGCATCGGCATCGCACCAGAACACACGACGGCGATCTTCGAGCGTTTCGGCCAGATCGAGCGCGACGCTCGTGGGCACGGTCTTGGCCTTTACATCGCGAAGTGCATCGTCGAGGCGCACGGCGGCAAGATCTGGGTCGATCGCTCGGTCGACGGTGGCACCGCCGCGCAGTTCACGCTGCCGACCGTGACCGCGTAGCAGAGCCGGCGCCACGGTCTCCTCTGCGACTGCTCGTGACTGGAGCTCGATCGGCGTCGCTTCAGCGTCGCTTCGTCGCGATCGGTCCGGTATCCACGGAGTCAGCTCCGGCAGCCTCGTCGCTGGTGAATTCGATCTTCTTCGTGCTGGTGACGGCGGCCTTGCTCTGGATGAAGAACGTGCGGCTCACGACGGGTTCGCCGTCGCTTTCGATCTCGAGGAGAAGCTTTGCGTTTGGCGATAGCACTTCCTCGCGTGTCAGCGTGAAGGTTCCACGGACCACCGCAGCATCCGTGTACACGATCTTGTGCCGGGTGCCGACGGGCTGCTTCGTCCTGCTGACGTCCGAGATCTTCAGGTCGATCTCGGGTGCCGGCAACGGGCGTGCAAGTGCGATCGCGTAGTGCACGGTCCACTCACCGTCCTGATCGTAGAACAGCACGCGGCCCGCATCGGCGGACTTGACCTTCTTGAGCAAGCTGGGACCAGTGCCGCTCAATGACGCGGGGGTCAATGCGAGGACGTTCGCGACTTTCTTCTGCGGACCAGCCTCGGAGATCGCGACCGCGCTCGACAACAACACGAGGGCCAGCTTGAAGGTCATGGTTGGTGTGAAACCGTACCGCGCGCCGACGGCGGCTACGGTTACGCGTGGGGTTGCCATGAGAAAGATGTGCGACGACGATGCGACGCGGACGCACAGCTGCGCACGTGCACACACGGACTCGCTCGCTTATCATCGTGCGCGGCGACGTTGAAGCGCTGGGCGGCGCCGCACGCCGACGGTGTCGTCGCGATGCTGCCCGTCGACGTGATCGATGCGCGACCGTGGCGCTGGTGTTCCCGACCTGCTTGAGGATCGAGGGTGTCGTGATCGCCGATGCGATCTCGCAAACGAGGAGCCGACGCAGCGAGTACCGCCCCGTCTCCATCACGCCGAAGATCTGCAACGGACTGCGTGCGGCGAAGCCGTTGCCGCACGACGTGCGATACCGTCACGCTCGAACCAGTGACCCAGAAGCACCAGATCGAAGGGCTCGTGATGGGCGGCAAGCCGTCGTGCATGGTGGCGGCGTGAAGGCCGCAGCGCTCGTCGCGCTCGCGGTGGTGGCCGCATGCTCGGGCAAGCCGGCATCGGTGGTTGCGGGCTCGGGTGCACCGGCACGCCGGGCACTCGAGATTCACGGCCATCGCGGCACACCCGGGCACCATCCGGAGAATACGATCGATGGCTTCGTGGCGGCGCTCGCGGCCGGCGCCGACGTGCTCGAGACGGACTTGCTGTTGACCAGCGACGGTATCCTCGTCATCAACCACGACTTCGAGCTCAACCCCGACACCACGCGTGACGAGGCTGGCAACTGGCTCGCGGAGCCGAGCGCTCCGCTGGTGAAGATGACCGCGGCCGAGCTCACGCGTTACGACGTCGGCCGGGTGCGCCCCGGCAGCAAGTACGCGGCGAAGCATCCCGATCAGCAGGGACGCGACGGCGCGCGGATTCCGACGCTGGCGGATGCCCTCACCGCGATCGACCGTGCATCCGGTGGACGCGCGCGGTGGAACCTCGAGATCAAGATCGCGACCGAGCAGCCGGAGCGAACGGCGCCGCTCGAGACCGTGGTCGACGCGACGGTGGCGCTGCTGCGCGAACGCGACATGGAAGCGCGCGTGATGATCCAGAGCTTCGACTTTCGAGTCACCCGGCGCGTGCAGCAGGTCGCGCCGTCGATCCGTACGGGATGTCTGACCGAGCCGAAGTCGATCGCCCCGCGGCCGGAGGGGCCCTCGCCATTCAACGGCGGCCTCGACATCCGGACCTTCGGCGACTCGGTGCCGCGACTCGTCCACGCAGCCGGCTGCGCGTACTGGACGCCAAGCTTCAAGACGCTCACCGCCGAGCAGGTCGTGGAGGCGCATCGGCTTGGCTTGCGCGTGGTGCCGTGGACCGTGAACGAGCCCGACGATCTCCGGCGGGTGATCGCGCTCGGCGTCGACGGTGTGATCACCGATTATCCCGACCGCGCCGCGAAGCAGTGACTCATGCCGCGACCGCGGGCGGAGCTGGCTCCGGACCGAGGCAGGTCTCGAGCTCGGTCGGGCAGCTCGTGCGCATGCACTCCTCGTCGGTGCAGCCGTGGTCCTCGCCGCAGGACAGCAGCGCGTCGTGCTGTGCGCGAGCCTCCGGAACTCCTTGCGGCGAGCACCGGTGGAGGCACAACGGATCGCTACAGGCGCTGTCACAGGTCTCGACGATCTCGCGGCACGTCAGGGTCCCGCCGCCCTCGGGCTCCGGCGCGAGCGCTTCCTTGGCCCGGTTGACGCAGCCAGCCAGCGCGAGAACCAGGAGCACACGGGTCCATATCATTGGTCGCAGGGTAGCGGAGGCCGTAACCTCCAAGGTGCCCGTGCGTAGACAACTCATGCGCCGCCTGCTCGCCCCACTGTTCCTCGCCACCCTGGCGACTCCCGCCCTTGCCGGACCGCAGACCGAGACCGCGATCTTCGCCGGCGGTTGCTTCTGGTCGATGGAGCACGACCTCGAGCACGTGCCCGGCGTGATCTCCGCGGTCTCCGGCTATACCGGCGGCCACCTCGACAAGCCGACGTACAAGGACGTCGTCAAGGAGACGACGGGCCACTACGAGGCGGTCAAGGTCACCTACGATCCGTCGAAGATCAGCTATGCGCAGCTCGTCGATCGCTACTGGCACGTCATCGATCCGATCGATGCCGGCGGTGCCTACTGCGATCGTGGCGAGTCGTATCGCAGCGCGATCTTCGTGACGCCGGCGCAGCGCAAGATCGCCGAGGCGTCGAAGGCCGCGCAGAAGCCTCCGGTCGGGCAGACCCTGGCTACAATGGTCCGCGACGCGGTGACGTTCTGGCCCGCCGAGGACTACCACCAGGACTACGCGAAGAAGAACCCCGACCACTACAATCGATATCGCAAGGGATGCGGCAAGGACGCGCGGATCCGCGCGCTGTGGGGCGAACGCGCCTTCAAGTGATCGCGAGCGGATCGCGATCCGCGCCGGCCGTGGACGGCCTCGAGGTTCGACGCGAGCCGCAACCCCATCGCCGCGAGCGCCTCGCGAGCACCGCGACGGCCTGCTCGAGATGCCCGATCGCTTCCTTGTCATCGCGCTTGCTCGCGAGCGCATCACCGAGGCCCTGCAGCGCTGACAGCTTCGCAACGAAAGGGTGCGAGGCACGTGCCGCGCCGAGAGCTCGCGTTACTTGCGAGCCGTTCGCGGGGCTGCCGGCGCGAGACGCAGCTTCATGAACGCTGCGGGATCGATGAAGCCACCCGGTACGCGCACGCTGAGGTGCAGGTGTGGCCCGGTCGCGCGTCCGGTCTTGCCGGCGGCGCCGAGCACGGCACCCTGGGCGACGACGTCACCCTCGGCGACCGAGGTCTTGCTGAGGTGATAGTACGCCGACGCGATGCCGCCGCCGTGCGCGACCACGACCACGTTGCCGGCGAGGAAGCAGTCGCGGACCAGCGTCACCGTGCCGGCGTTGATCGCGGTGACCTTCGCGCCCTCGGCGGCGGCGAGATCGAGCCCGAGGTGCTGGCTGCGATGACCATCGTTGAACGTGCGCCAGTCGCCGAACCCCGACGTGACCGTACCCTGGGGACGGCGAAACCCACGCACGAACTGCGGAGCGCCATTGCCCTTGCCGACCGCGGCGATGATCGCGGCGTTATCGGCATCGATCCGATCGCGCTCGGCCTTCGGCGGATTTGCCATCTCGTCCTCGACGACGACCTTCGCGTCGGGGAACGTGACCTGGCGGACCTGCACGACCTGTGGCTTCGCGATGCCGTCGATCTCGACGGTGATCGGCGTGTCCTTCGCGTCGATCGGCACCGCGAACACGGCCTGGTATCCGGCCTTCGCGGCGAAGAACGCGAGCGCCTCACCATGCGCCTTGCCATCGGGCGTTCCCTTGGTGCCAGTGACCGTGACGAGCACGGGATCACCGGGCCGGGCCGAGCGCGGCGTGATCGTGACCTTGGGCGTGACCTTGGGCACCACCTTGGGTGCTGCGGCGGCGACCGATGCGACGGCGACGAGCGTCGCGAGCGTCATCATCGAGATGAGTCGAGGCTTCATTGCTCGGGTGTACGCCGCCACGGTCCCCTGACAAGCCCGCGAAGGAATCTCTCACCCCGAAGTGAGCGCGTGCGCGCAGCAGATCGCCGTGAGGTACGCTGCGGCATCGGGCGCCGCCAGGAGCTCGACATCTACTTCGCGACGAGAGCCGATCCGTCCGCACGTCTCGTTCGGCCTCAACGTGCCGGGGGCGACGACAGCGGGGCCCACTTCACGCGGGACCGCCTGGGTCGACGCGGACATCTACTCGATCTCGATCGCACCCTGATATCCTTGGCGGGATGAAGCTCCGGGTTGGCATCGCGGTGATGATCGCGTTCGGCTGCAAGGCGAAATTCGAGGATGCGCCCGAACCCGTCCGTCGGGCTCCGGATCAACGAGCCGCCGAGCCAGTCGATGCCGGGACTCACCCGGGCGCGCATCCCGACTATCCAACGCCGGTCGCCGCCGGGACCGACAAGATCTTCTCGACCGAGGACCCGGACCGTGGCCCGACCGCGCCGCTCGACTTCAAGATGCCGCCCGCCGGCCAGCTGACGTGGACCGAGCACGAGCACTGCGTCGACGACATCACGACGATCCGGTGCAGCCCCGCGGTCGATACGCCGGAGGGCATGTGGACATGGCGCGTCGGCCGCAAGGGCAAGACGCTCGTCGTCGCGCAGGAGCTCCACGGCGGCCAGTCCGGCGATGCGAACGTCTACGTCACCAAGCCGAACGGCACGCCGGATCAACAGGTGATCTTCGACGACCACCGTCGCGTGAAGTCCGCGCGGCTGTTCACCGGTGATGGTCGTTACTCGCGGCGCAACCGCGATGGATCGAACGCACTCGATGGCTGCGGGTACATGGGGTACTCGCTCGACGATCGCGGCCGCGTGATCGAGCTGCGCTGCCTGCAGTGGCTCGGTGAGCCGATGCGCGATACGTCCGGGGTCGCGGTCACGCGGTTCGCCCTCGACGACGCCGGCTTCGTGCTGGCCGAGCATCGCTTCGGAATCGCCGGCACGCCGATCGCGGGGACCGACGGAGTCACCCGATATGTCTACGAGCTCGATGACGCGGGCCGGCGACTCGTCGCCTTGCACCACGACGCCGACGGCGGTCCCGTCGCCGACGACAGCGGATGCTTCGGGACTCGCTTCCAGCGCGACGACCGCGGCGTGGTTGTCCAGCGGATCTGCATGGGCGCTGACGGCAAGCCCGCGCGCTCGGTCAGCAACATCGCGATCACCGCGTACAAGCACGATCGGTTCGGATGTCGGCTCGAGACGCGCCACTTCGATCACGATGGGTCGCCCACGATCGATTATGCGAAGTCCCATGGCACCAACGACGAGCGCAATCGGTTCTGCGAGCTCGCCAGCCGCACCTGCGTGGGCCGTGATGACGAGGCGATCGCATGCGGTCCCGGTCTGGCGGCGAAGATCGAGTACAAGCTCGACGTCCACGGCAATGCGCTGGTCGAGCGCAACTTCGACGCCGACGGCGAGCCGACCACCGAAGGAAGCTGGGGTGCCTACGAGGTTCGCAACAAGTGGGACGATCGTGGCAACGCGATCCGCATCGCCTGCTTTGCGGCCGGTGGGCGTCCGCAGAAGTGCAGCATCACCGACTTCCACGCGAAGGAATCGACGTACGACGAGGCCGGCCGCGAGGTCTCGGAGATCTACTTCGACGCGCGCGGCGAGCGCACGACCAACATCGGCATCACGATGCGCCGCTTCCAGTACGACAACTACGATCACACGTTCGAGGCGCGCAACTACGACGAGGACGGCGCGCTCGTGGACGCGCTCGGCTTCGCGGTTCGCCGTGATCTCTATGATGACGCGCATCGCCTGTTCGGCGTGCTGCTGTTCGACAGCGGAAACCGACCCGCCGCGTACAGCGGGTGCTTCGGCGGCACGACCTGTCCGGAGAGTGCGTCGTGGCACGCGGTCCGGGTGCGCCGGCGGTTGGACGGCAGCGCCGCGTCGAACCAGTTCTTCGATGCCGCCGGCCAGTTGCTCGAGACGTTCGACTGTACCCGCGTGATGTGTTTCGACGACTGACGCACGCCCGTCGTCGGTGATCACGATCGGACGACAAGGACTGTGTGCTCCTCATCAACCGCGCTGAAACTGGTGAACTGGCTGACAACCGCCGGTTCGGTGCGCGTGCCATGCCGCTCGACGTGCGGATTTGCCGCAGAGTCAGGTCACTCGATCACGGCCGGGAGACCCGACCCCGGCCACGCCGTGGCTTCGGCTGTCGTCGCGCTCGCCTCCTGCGGGTGGGTTGGCTCACTCGAAGACCGGTTCATCACGGGCACTTCGACGTGACCGCCGACTGAGGTCTGGCCCGTCGCCTCGTTCCGCTGCGACTTGCGGGACGGTTTGAAACGTTGCTTGCGCGGCATGAGCTTCTCTCCTCGGCGGTCTTCGCAGCAAGACCTGTGCTCGCGCGGTCGGCACACTCCCTGACCGCAGCTCGTGCGCCTCGAGGGCGGTCACCGCCTTGTCATCGGGCTCGAGCGGCTCGACGGCGGTCGTCGCATCGACGTGGACGATGACGTCGTACTGATCGGCGAGTCGCGCGTCGTAGTGGTGACTGCGGCGCTCGGTCTCCGGCCGGTACACGACACCGATCGCGCGATGCAAGCGAGTGACCTCGTCCCCGACCACGCGGCGCAGCGCCGACGACGTGACCATGAAGCGCGGGATACCGACCTCGTGGAACATCGCCTCCCAGCTGCCAGGCAGGCTCGGCCGCACGTCCTCGATCATGCCAGGCTCGTCCCAGTCGTACGCAGACTCGACAGTGCCGGTATGCGTCGTGAAACCAACGAGCGCGACCTGCTCGGGGTGACGCTGCCGCATCAGCTGGCCGAGCGTGAGCTGGCCGCTGTCGCCCATCGCGGTCGCGCGCGCGTCGCCGACGTGCGAGTTGTGCGCCCAGACGACGACCTTCGCGGGATCGCTCTTCGAGCCGAGGTGCTCGGCGAGCATGTCGAGCGTGTCCGCCATGTGCGTGTCACGCAGGCTCCACGACGCGCTGCGGTCGCCGAACATCGTCCGGTAGTACGCCTCGGCATCCTTGACGACGTGCGCGTTCTGCATCGCGTGAAACCACGAGTCGCCGGAGGGCGCGCGGCCCGATCGCGCCGCGTGCCGACGTTGCATCTCGACGAGCTGCTCGATCACCTCGCGCTCGCAGCTCGAGGTCATCCCGAAGTGTGCCTTCATCCCGTACCGCTGGGGATCGTCGCCGGCGTGGTCGAAGCACGCGTAGCTCGTGCGTGCTTTCGCCGCGGCCTCGGGATCGGTCTCGCCGAGGTACGACAGCACCGCGCGAATCGACGCGTGGAGCGAGTACAGATCGAGCCCGTAGAATCCGACCCGCGCGTCGGCGGCGCGACCGCCGTTGTGACGCCGCAGCCACTCGACGAGTGCCGCGACATCGGTGTTTCGCCACATCCACGTCGGAAATCGCTGAAACGCCCCCAGCGCCTCGACCGCCGTATCGTCATCGCCGAGGCTGCGGATGAAGCGATCGACGCGCAGCGCATCGGGCCAGTCGCCTTCGATGGCGACCGCTCCGAAGCCACGCTGAGCGATCAGCTTGCGCGTGAGCGCCGCGCGGAGATCGTAGAACTCGTGCGTCCCGTGCGTCGCCTCGCCGAGCAGCACGATGCGTGCGTCGCCGACGAGATCGAGGAGCTGATCGAGCTCGTCCTCGCCGTGGATCTGACGCGCTACCCGTGCGAGCGCCGCGGAGTCTTCACCGTCGAGAGACACCATGCTCCAAGGCTGGCGCGCGTCGTCGTCGTGTCAACCGAGCGTGCTCGCACGGTGCGCGCGGCTGCACGGGTCACGTCATTGCATCGCACGAGCGGCGCCCCCCCGAACCCGAGCGCCCACGTCGCGCGATGCTATCGTCGGAGACGATGCGTGTCGCCGGGTTGCTGATCGTGACGGCGTGTGCGGCGTGTGCCGCGCCGATCACCCCACCACGCGGCACGACCCTACCCCCACCAAAGCTCGCACCGGTGGGGCCGATGACGCTCGCCGAGGCCGGCATTGTCCCGAGCTGGATGGATCGCACGAGCGATCCGTGCGGCGACTTCTATGCATTCGCGTGCGGCGGGTTCTCGAGGACCGCGCAGATCCCGACGGATCGCTCGAGCTGGGGCGCGATCCAGATCGTGAACCTGCGCAACGAAGAGCTCCTGCGCGACGTGCTCGAGACCGCCGCGTCGCGCCCGCAGCAGGACCCGATCCTCGACAAGCTCGGCGCGTACTACGCAGCGTGCATGGACGAGGCCGCGATCGAGAAGGCCCGCATCACCCCGATCCAGCCGCTGCTCGACGCGATCGCCGCCGTCACCGACGGCAAGTCGGCGGCGCAGGCCGTGATCGCACTCCATCAGGCGTCCATCTTTCCGTTCTTCGCGATCGGACCGCAGCAAGACTTCGCGGACGCGACCAAGGTGATCGCGTCGATCGATCAGGCCGGGCTCGGCTTGCCGGATCGCAAGTACTACCTCGAGAGCTCGGGTTCACTGATGCGCACGCGCCAGGCGTACGTCGGGCATATCCAGCGCACGTTCGCGCTGCTCGGCAGGACGGCGGCCGAGGCCGAGGCCGCCGCCGCGAGCACGCTGCGGATCGAGACCGCGCTCGCGCGGCTGCAGCAGTCCGACGTGGTCCGCCGCGATCCGCGCAGCGTCTATCATCGGGTCGATCGCGAGGGGCTCGAGCGCAAGGTCGCGCCGGCGTTCCCGTGGGGCGACTACTTCAGCAGGCTCGGGATCGCCGGCGTCACCGCGATCACCGTGAACGACGTCGGCTACTACGGCGCGGTCACCCGCATGCTCGACAGCGAGCCCCCCGCTGTCCTGCGCGATTATCTGACGTGGCAAGTGCTGCGCGAGTCCGCGAACGAGCTCGGCAAGGCGTGGGTCGACGAGGCTCACACGATGTCGCGGGAGCTGTCGGGCGTGAAGGAGCTGCCACCTCGGTGGCGACGCTGCGTGCACCGGGTCGACGACGGGCTCGGCGAGCTGCTGGGGCAGGCCTACGTCCGGGCGCGGTTCACCGATCAGGCGAAGGCGCGGGCGACCGAGCTCGCGGTGTCGGTGATCGACGCGATGCACGCACACTTCGAGTTGCTCGCGTGGATGGACGATCCGACGCGCGTGGCGGCGAAGCAGAAGCTCGACAAGCTCGCGTACCTGATCGGGTTTCCCGAGACCTGGCGCAAGTACGATTTCGCGGTCACGCGTGCGAGCTTCGCCACGAACGTGCACGCGTCGACGCGCTGGGAGCTCGCTCGCCGGCTCGCGAAGATCGGCAAGCCGGTCGACCGCCGCGAGTGGCACATGACGCCGCCAACCGTGAATGCCTATTACGACCCGACGCTGAACGTCGTCGCGCTACCGGCCGGTCAGCTCCAGGCGCCATTCTTCGACGCGGCGTTTCATCCGGCGGTCAATTTCGGCTCGACCGGGGGTGGCACGATCGGTCACGAGATCACGCACGGCTTCGACGACGAGGGCAGTCAGTTCGATGGTGACGGCAACCTCCGCGACTGGTGGACGCCGGCGACGAAGGCCAGGTTCACCGCGGCGACCACGTGCATCGTCGATCAGTACGCGAAGTACGAGACGGTCCCGGGCGTCAAGCTCGACGGCCGGCTCACCGCCGGCGAGAACATCGCGGATAACGGCGGGGTGAAGATCGCGTTCGCGGCGTACCAGCGCTGGAAGGCACAGCAGACGGTGGCGCCGCAGGCCGACATCGAGGGACTGACCGATGACCAGCTCTACTTCGTGTCGTACGCGCAGTCGTGGTGCGAGAAGGTGACCGCGGAGCGACTCGAGACGATGGCGCACTCGAATCCGCACGCGCCGCCGAGGTGGCGCGTCAACGGCGTCGTCGTGAACCAGCCTGGCTTCCAGGCCGCGTTTAGCTGCAAGCGCGGCGCGCCGATGAATCCCGCGAAGCCTTGCGCCGTCTGGTGATCACCGTGCGCCCGCCGTGCGCCCACGCACGCCGCGCCACCGGCGGCGCCCCTCACGCGCATATGGCCGACAAGCCATCTACGTGGGATCGGGCGTACGGTACATGTAGATCCGAGCATGGCGCGCCGCTCTCCCGCCTTCGGTTTTCTGATCGCCGTGGTGGCAATCGCGGCGGCAATCGGGCTGCGATACCTCCTGATCCCCGTCCTCGGCGGTCGGACTCCATTCATCCTGCTGTTTCCCGCCGTGATGATCGCCGCGTGGCTGGGCGGCCGGTGGCCGGCCCTGTTCGCGGTCGCGCTCGGGGCCGTCGGCGCGGCGATCGTCTTTCCGGTGCGCTACCACATCGCACCGACCTCGTCGTCGTACTGGGCCGGCCTCGTCGTGTTCGTGCTGGTCGCGGTGGCGATGATCGAGATCGTGGTCGCGGCCGGTCGTACCTCGCGACAGGCAAAGCGGACCGAGGAACGGCTCGAGCTGACGCTCGCCGCGGGCGGTCTCGGCGTCTGGGAATGGGATCTCGTTACCGGTGAGATCTGGTGGTCGAGCTCGCTCGAGAGCGTTCACGGCTTACCGCGTGGCGCGTTCGGGCGCACGATGGACGCGTTCCGCCAGCTCGTGCACGTCGATGATCGTGTACGCGTCGACGCCGCGATCGCGCGCGCGGTCGAGGAGCG
>JBKJUF010000398.1:0-17614 GCA_046590445.1 Kofleriaceae bacterium | reverse complement strand
GGCGACAGCCGCGGCGGCACGAAGTACTCGGTCGCGCCCTTGGTGTACTTGTTCGAGTAGTCGTAGAAGCCGGCGCGCGGCGCGATCTCGACCGCACCAATCGCGCGGTCATCGAGGATGGCCACCGAGACTTCCTTGCCGGCGATAAAACGCTCGACGAGGATCTCGTCGTCGAAGCACAGCGCCTGCTCGATTGCCGGCAATAGCTCCTCGGCGGTCTGGCAGATCGCGATGCCGACCGAGCTGCCCTCGCGGATCGGCTTGACCACGCACGGGAAGCCGAAGTCACCGTGGACACCGAGGAGGTCGGACGCGTCCTCGGCGGTCAGCGTGTAGTAGGCGGGAGTCGGCAGGTTGTGAAGCCGGAACAGCTCCTTGGCCTTGCCCTTGTGCATGGCGAGCGCAGAGGCGAGGACGTCGGACCCGGTGTACGGGATGCCCAGCGTCTCGAGCAGGCCCTGGACGCACCCGTCCTCGCCCCACCGGCCGTGGAGGGCGATGAAGGCGATGTCGATGCGCTCCTGGCGCAGCGCGACGTCGACGTCGCGATCCACGTAGATCGGGATGGCGTCGTGGCCACGGGCCAGGAGGGCGGCGAGCACGGCTTCGCCGGTACGTAGCGAGACTTCTCGCTCGCTCGACAGGCCACCGAGCAACACACCGATCTTGCGGGACTGCATCCGAGAGCTCCTTCTGTCGACGAGAACGCCAGGGTCCCGCCGTTCATTCGAAGGCGCCAAGGTGACGCCGGTTTCGACCCTAAAGGCCTCATATAAGCGGGGCAACTTTTGCGCGCCTTGACGCGGCTTCCAGGCGCAGGTACGAAGGCCGCGATGACGAAGAAGCAAGCTGCCGACGGCACGACTTCAGACGACGCCGACAAGAAGGCGAAGAAGAAGCCCGCCGCCAAGAAGCCAGCGCCGGCGAAGAAGCCGGCGGCAGCGAAGCCCGCGGCAGCGAAGCCCGCGGCGAAGAAGCCGGCCGCGAAGACCGCGCCGAAGAACAAGAAGGGTGAGGAGGTGACTGCCGCGCCGCTGGAGACGCCGACCAGTGCGTCGCTCGACGTCGAGGACGCCCAGGTTCTCTCGGAGACCCCCGCCGAGGTGATCCAGGAGCTCGCGGCGGCGGCGGCCGTCCCGCTCAGCGACGAGGAGCGCGAGCTCCAGGCACTCTACGGCGACGATCTCGCGAAGCCCGGCATCGTCCACTCCGAGTACCAGGATCGCCAGACCGCCGACGAGGATCGGCCGATGATGCCGGAGATCAATGCGCGCGACGAGCGCAAGCACCAGTGGCAGGAGCGCCGCGATCGCCGGCGGGGGCGCCGCGAGGAGCGCGAGCGTCACCGCGATGAGCGCCGCACCCAGCGTGACCAGCCGCAGGCCGCCCAGCCCGGACAGCCCGTGGGCCAGGGAGTCCCCCAAGGTGGTGGTGGTGGTGGCGGCGGTGGTGGTGGCGGTGGTGGTGCCGGTGGCGGGCGCCCCGGTGGTGGCCAGCCGCGCCAGCAAGACCAGCGGCCGTTGTCGCAGAATCAGCCCAACGCGCAGGCGTACCAGCGTCCGCTGCAGCCGCCCGTCCAGATCCAGGCCGGCGAGATCGATGCGCTCGGCCGGGTCGGCACGCCGCTCGGCGACGCTGCCGCGACGGTGTTCGCGCAGCTCCGCAACGGGCAGCCGCTGCCGGTCCGCCAGCTCGCCCAGATGATGCGCAAGCGCAGCCTGGTCGAGACCGACCCCGAGCAGCTCGCCCCGCAGCTCAAGGCCGAGCTCCTCGGCGACGAGCGCAGCTACCGCACGCTCGGCCTGCGGCCTCGCATCGTCTACCGCGGCCGCGATCTATTCGCGCCGGGCCCGGTGTCGATGTCGGTCACCGCGGATGCCGAGGCCGGCGTCGCGACCGCGCTGTCGAGGCTCGCTGGCGCCACGCACCGCGCGCTCGCGCAGCGGATCGCGAAGGCCTCGGCGGTCGGCTTCGAGCGGTTGATCCACGCGTACATGGTCGCCGCCGGTTACCGCGAGATCGCCTGGGTCAAGCGCGTCGGTGGGATCAGCTACGCGTCGGCGACGGCGCCTGGCATCGACCGTACGGTGCTGATCAGCGCGCGCTCCGGTGATCAGCCGATCGATCGGCGTGGCATCGGCGAGCTGCGGGTTGGCGTCGAGGCGAAGAACCTCGTCGCGGGTGTGCTGTTCTCCGGCCCCGAGCTCTCCGAGGATGCCGAGCGCGAGCTCGAGCGCCCGGGTCGTTCGATCGCCGTGATGTGCGGAGACCAGCTGGTCGCCGCGCTGATCGCGACCGGCGTCGGCGTCGTCAGCTCGGCCGCACCGCTGCACTACGTCGACGACCAGTTGCTCGACGAGCTGCTCGCGGGGTGACGGGCGTACCGCAGTGGTTCTGGCTCGGGCGCGCACCGTACCGCCGCGTCCTTGCCGACCAGCTCGCCGCGCGCGAGCGGGTGTGGGCCGGTGCGGAAGGCGTGATCTATCTCTGCGAGCACGCGCCCGTGTTCACGCTCGGCCGCTCGGCGACGACCGCGAACATCCTCGATCCGGCCGACATCCCGATCGAGCGGATCGAGCGCGGCGGCGAGGTCACGTATCACGGGCCCGGGCAGCTCATGATCTATCCGATCGTGCGGATCGGCAGCGTGGTGACGTTCCTCGAGCGGGTCGCCGGCGCGATCGTCGACGCGTGCGCCGCCCTCGGCGTCCGCGGCATCGCATGGCAACGCGATCCTGCAGGTATCTGGCGCGCTGACGAAAAGCTCGCGGCGTGCGGTATCCACGTCTCGCGTGGCGTGACGGTGCATGGCTTCGCGCTCGACGTCGACACGCCACTTGCGATGTGGCGCCGGATCAAGCCGTGCGGGCTCGACGTGCCGCAGCTGTCGCTCGCCAAAGCCCGCGGGGCTCCCCTCACCGTCGAGCGTGCCGCGATCGAGGTCGGTCCGCGCGTCGCCACGGCGCTCGCGCAAGTATGAGATAACGAGATCGATGCAACGCCCGTCGCGCATCGCGGTGCTCTACAACACCGATTACGACGCCGAGGCCAAACAGGCCGGCGTCGACGTCAGCTCGGTCGAGGCTTCCGCGCGCTCGATCGCCTCGGCATTGACCGACAACGGCTATCGCGTCGAGCTCGTGGGCATCCACGGGCTCGATGTGTTCGACGTGCTCGCGAAGATCCGCGCGAGCGCGCCGGATCTCGTGTTCAACCTCTGCGAGTCGATGGAGGGCGACGCGCGCAACGAGCCGACGTTCGCCGGTCTCCTCGACCTCTATGGCATCGCGTACACCGGCGCGGATCTGCTCGGGCTCGCGTCGTGCCTGCACAAGCAGCGCACCAAGGACATCCTGATCGCGCGCGGGATCAGCACGCCGCCGTACCGTTGCCTCGAGACCGCCGCGGAGCTCGCCGATCCGTCACTCGAGGCGCTCGACTATCCGTGGTTTCTAAAGCTCGCGCACGAGGACGCGTCGGTGGGCATTACGGAAGAGAACCACGTGACGTCGGTGGCAGCGCTGCGCGCGCGCACGCGAGCGATGTTCGACGAATTTCACCAGCCCGTGATCGCCGAGCGCTACGTCGAGGGGCGCGAGATCAACGTGACCTTGATCGGCAACGGCGACACGCTGCGCATGCTGCCGCTGCACGAGATCGACTTCGCCGCGATGCCGAAGGATCGCCCGCGGATCGTCAGCTACGCGGCGAAGTGGGACGAGAGCCACGTCGATTACATCGGCACCAAGCCGGTGCCGCTGCGTGACGCCAGCCCGGCACTGATCGTCGCCGTGGAGGCGATCGCACGTGCTGCCCACGTCGCGGTCGGCCTGCGCGATTACGGCCGCGTCGATCTGCGCGTCGATGCCGCGGGCGCGCCGTGGGTCATCGACGTCAACCCGAACTGCGATATCTCCCCCGATGCCGGCGTCGCGCGCTCGGCACAGGTCGCCGGCCTCAGCTACGCACAGCTGATCGAGCTGATCACGATGTCGGCGTGGCAGCGCATCCGCGGCTGAGCCGGACGTCACACCACGACCGTGCGGTTCGTTGTCGCGAGCTGGCTGCGCAGGCACTGCTTCGCGGGCTTGTCGTCGCGCGTCGTGACGAACACGGGCTGGAACAGCTGGTGGTCGTCGGTCGCGTAGAGGTAGCGGACCTCGCAGACCGGGCGCTCCCCGCGGGCGAGCGCGGCATCGAGGGCCTTGCGCGAAGCGTTCGTCGTGCCGGCGAACACCTTGCCGATCTCGAACAGCGTGCGGCCGTCGTAGACGGCCATGAGGTACGCGTTGCCGGCGTTCTCGAGGATCACGACGTCGGCGCTCTTCACGAACTTGTACTTGCGCTGGGTGCCGCCTGACGCGGGCCGGCCCGCCGTGTACGGCGCATCGCGATCCTTGAACACGATGCCCTCGGCGCCGGCCGCGCGCAGCCGGTCGTGGAGCGTGCGCTTCGCGGCCTTGCCGGTCGCGACGGGCAAGATGCGAACGTCGCCGGTCAGCGCTGGCTCGATCTCGCCGTCGAGGATCTCGAAGCGCTCGAGGTAGCCGTGGCGCTGGACGTCGGTACCCGCGAATACGAGGACGTCGAATAGCCAGTAGGTATCGTCGAGGAGCTCGCCGTCGACGACCGTGCCGTGCGGCAAGTAGTCGAGGCCGGCGAACGTGCGCGGATCGACCTGCGTGCGCTGGCCGTCGCGATTCGTGACAACATGCTGCGCGCCGGTCGTGACGAGGACACGCTGACCGTCGAGCTTCTGCTGCGCAACCGTGGCGTCGTTCGCGAGGCAGCGCGCGAGCTCGTCTTGCGTGACGATCGGGTTGAGGAGCTGCGCGGGCAGGCCCACCTTCGCGCGTTTGCCGGTGACCTTGCTGCCGCTGCCCTGACCTTCGGGCGGCGCGACCGCGGCGGGCACGCTGGTCGCGGTGACTTCCTGGTAGCCCTTCGCGGTCTTCTCGCGGACGAGCGCCTCGAGCTTGCGGGTCGCGGCAGCGAGCGGAACATTGACGGCCTTGCTGCCCTGGCTGAGTGTCGCGCCACGGCGGCCCCACTCGCAGGTCACCGTGTAGGCGTCGCCGCCGCCTTCTTGTGTGACGATCGAGGCGTTGTAGACCTTGTCGGAGCTGCCTTCCTGGAAGAACAGCTGGATGCTCTTGACCGTTCTCATGCGTCGTCGTCTCCGGTGGTGTCCTCGCCAGCGAGGCGCCGTAGCTTCTTCTGGAGCCCGAACCGCGACAACCCGAGCAGCCGCGCGGCGACGGTCTGGTTGTTCTTCGCGCGCGCCATCGCCGCGCCGATGTACGCCTGCTCGGTCGACTGCAGGGCTGGCTTGAGCCGCAGATCTTCGCCGACCGCAGGCTTCGCGGGCTCGGGCCGCGCCACCGCCATCGCGATCGCCTCCGGCAGGTCGCCGACGTCGATCACGTCACCGCCCATCGCGAGGCCGCGCGCGATCGCGTTCTCGAGCTCACGGACGTTGCCGGGCCAGCGATGCTGCGCGAGAGCACGCAGCGCTGCGCGGGTCACGCGCGGTGCGGGCTTGCCGGTGCCCGGAGTCCCTCGCGCCTTTGGCGTGGCACCGCCGAGCTGCGCGAGCAGCTGCTCGACGAGCAGCGGGATGTCGCCATCACGCTCGCGCAGTGGCGGCACGACAACGCTGATCACCTCGAGGCGGAACCGCAGATCCTCGCGGAACCGGCCGGCGGTCACCAGCTCGCCGAGTGCGTGCTGGCTCGCCGCGATCACGCGCACGTCGACCTTGCGGGTCTTGGTGTCACCGACGCGGCGGATGATGCCGTCCTGGAGGACGCGCAGCAGCTTGGCTTGCATCGCGACCGAGGTGTCCGCGATCTCGTCGAGGAACAGCGTGCCGCCATCGGCGACCTCGAACAGGCCGCTGCGATCGCGGTCGGCGCCCGTGAACGAACCGCGGATATGCCCGAACAGCTCGCTCTCGAGGAGCGGCTCGGGCACCGCGCTGCAGTTGATCGCGACGAACGGCCCGGCCTTACGCGGCCCGTGATCGTGCAGTGCGCGGGCCACGAGCTCCTTGCCGCTGCCGCTTTCGCCGATCACCACGACGGGCAGCGAGGTCGCGGCCGCGCGGTCCACGACGTCGAGCATGCGGACGATCGCCGGCGACCGGCCGACGATCCGCTCGTAGCGGTGGCGCAGCCGATCGCGATCGGGTAGGTCCGCCTTGACACGGACGAGCTCGGCGACGCGCTCCGCGAGCTCGGCCGAAAGCCGGCCGTTGAGATCGTCGACCTCGCGCGACTTGCGGCGCAGATCGTCCGCGAGCCGCGCATTCTCGATCGCGATCGCGGCGATGTCCGCGAGCTCGCCGAGCACGGTCGCCGCGGCCTCGTCGAAGGCGCCGCCGCGCAGCCGGTGGTCGACGTAGATGCAGCCGGTGATCGCGCCGCGCTGGCGCAGCGGGACCGCTAGCACCGAACGCAGCCGCAACGCGGCGACCGACGCGGCGGCTCCGAACCGCTCGTCGACGCCGGCATCGACGGTCATCACCGGCTCGCCGGTCTGCGCCGCACGCTCGGCGATCGATCGACTCACCGACGGTGTGGTCGCTGGATCGAGATCGCCGATCATGAAGTTGCGGGAGACCACGGCCGCGAGCTGGCCGTCCGACTGCCGAAGGAGCAGGAAGCCGCGCTCGGCGGAGGTCAGCTCGATCGCAGTATCGATGACCTCGTCGAGGATTCGCTCGACGCTCGTCTCGGTGTTGAGCCGACGGGACAGCGTGAGTAGCCGGCGCAGCGGCGGGCTCGCGGCGGCGGACGCGTGCACGCGTGCGGACCCGCCGGCTGCGGCTTGCGCGGCCGGGAGCGCGGCCGGGAGCGCGGCCGGGAGCGCGGCCAGATCCGGATCGGCCTGGAGCGTCGCGCGGAACGCCGGTGCCGCGGTCGCGACGAGCGTCGCATGGACGGCGCGCGCACGATCTGCCTCGGCGGCCGCCCGCGCGGCATCGTGCGCGCGGGTCGCGAGTTGGGCGGCCATCGCGTGCGCGCGGAAGGCACGCTCGAGGCGATCCGCGGCGGCCGCGCGCGCGGCGACGTCTGTGCAGGCGCGGGCGAGCTCGCCGGCGGCGATTGGAGGCGTGCGCGGGTCTTGGAGCGCGAGGCGTCCGAGTGCGAGCGTCCACCGATCGCGATCGTCGTCGCTCGTGCACAGGGCGTCGGCGTCGTCGCCCGCCGCGGGCGCATGACCTGCCTCGGCAAGCGCGACGTGCGCGCTGAGCTGCGCCTGCGCGTCACCACGCTCGCGGCCGATCGCGAGCGCCTCGCGGTAGCCGCGCAAGGCGCCAGCCTCGTCGCCCAGCCGCTTGCGGGCATCGCCGGCGACGAGCAACGCGAACGCGTGGAGGTGCGGCGCACCGCCGGCACGCGCGAGCGCGGCATCCGCAGCGAGCCGCGCGTCCTCGAGCTGGCCGACCGCGAGCAACGCGTTGCCGCGGTTGAGATCGGCGGCGCACAGCTCGGTGGTCGCGCCGAGCTCGCCGAACACGCGCGCCGCCGCGGCGAGCCGGGGCAGGGCCTCGCTGGCGCGGCCACGCTCGGAGAGCACGGTGCCGAGGTTGAGCTCGGCGACCGCCGCCGCCTGAAGCTCGCCGACGTCGGCGAGCCGGCGTGCGGCGTCGCGGTAGCGATCGCTCGCGACCCCGAGCTGCCCGCGCTGCTGCGCGACCATCCCGCGCAGCGACAGCGCGCGCCCGACACCGGCCGCATCGTCGGCAGCCGAGCAGCCGACCTCGAGCGCGGCGAACGCGGTATCCGCGGCATCGAGCTCACCGAGATAGAACGCGGCCAGCCCGGCCGCCTCGGCGCGCAGCCCGCCGAGCGCACCGCCCGCGGCGAGCGCGATCCGGCGCGCCTCGACGTAGCGCGAACGTGTCACCAGCAGGCGCGCGTAGGCTCCCGCGACGTCGCCGTGATCGGGATGCGCGGCGTGGAGACGTGCGAGCACGGCCTCGGCGCTCGCGAGCTCGCCGGCACGCTGGGTGGCGCGAGCGATCACGAGCTCGGCCTCGATCGGATCGGCGCCAGCGGCGATCGCTGCCTTCGCGAAGGCCGTGACGTCGCGCCGGGTACCGGCGACCGCGGCGGCGCGCGCCGCGAGCAACCCGCCGCGCGCAGGCAATGCGGGCAACGCCCGGCGCGCGAGCACCAGAGCGTGGTCAGCGCGGCCGCGCGCGAGCAGCGCGTCGGCGACTTCGCACGCCAGCGCGGCGGACGCACCATCGATCGCGACATGCTCGAGCAGCGCGGCACGAGCGTGCAGCGCCCCGGCGGGCGCGAGCGCCAGGCCACGACGCGCGAGGTCCGCGACCGCGCTGGCACCGACCAGCCCGAGGACCGCCTCGCGGGTCGTCCGATCGATCGCGAGCTCGTCGGCGTGGCGAGAGGCAAGGCCAGCGCGCTCGAGCGCGGCAACGTCGGCGAGCCCGGACGTGCGCGGCGCGGCACGCGCGGTCGCGAGCACGTGATCGATCCGCGCGCGGCCGCCCCACACCGCGAGCGCGGCCGCGACCTGCTGCGCGGTCTCGGAGGTCGCGCCGAGCACGACCGTCCGCCGCGCGATCGCACCAGTCGAGGTCCGCGCGCTCCAGTCGACGGCGAGCGGATCGCGTTCCCCCGCGATCGACCGCACGAGCTCGATCATGGCGAGCGGGAGACCGGCACTCGCGGCATGGAGCGCGGCCGCCCAGGTGCGCGGCACGGTCGAGCCGAGCATCGCCTTCGCGAGCGCGCCAACCGCGGCGACGTCGAGCACGAGTGCGGGCTGCAGCGCGACACCCGCAGGCAGCTCAGCAGGCGTTCGCTCGACGAGCACGATGATTGGCGCGTCGCCAGAGGTTCGCGCGAGCGCGGCGACGAGCTCGGGGCCGCGCGGATCGTCGGCGAGCTCGATCACCGCGGGTGCCCGGGCTGCGCGCAGCGCGCGGACAGTACGCTCGACGAGAGCTCGCGCGCTCGAAGCCGCGGTGATCCCCAGCCGCTCCGCGAGCGCGTCGAGTGGGCCAGCGACGATTGCCGGCGGCGTGCGGCCACGCGCGACCTCCGCGAGCTGGCGCCGACGCAGCGCGACGTCGACGAGGGCTCGCGCGCCGCTGTCCGGCGGCCCCGGGACGACCACGACCGCGTGCGCGCCGAGCGATGTCGTCAGGCTCGCCTCGAGCGTCGCGATCCACGGCGCCGCGCCGGGCCACGAGCCGGCGGCCGGCGGCGGACCGATCGAGGGGCGCGCGCGCCGCGACGAGCCCGGTGCGATCGCGGCTGCGAGCTCATCGAGCTCGTCGAGCACGGCGAGTGCGGAGGGCGGACGCGCATCGGACTCGCGCGCGACGAGACGACGGATCAGATCGGCAAGCGGCGCCGGCATGCCGGGGAGCGCGCGCGGTGCCCCGCCCGCGAGGATCCGCTGGACGAGCTCGCCGAGGGTCGCGCCCTCGAACGGTGGCTCTCCGCTGACCAGCCGGATCGCGGTGGCGCCGAGCCCGTACAGATCGCTGCGTGGCTCGACGAAGCCGGCGAGCGCCTCGGGCGCCATGAACGCTGGCGTGCCGCGGGCGCCGGTGGCCGCCGCGAGTCCGAGATCGACGAGCACGTGGCGGCGCTCGCTGGTCCCACCAGTTCCGTCGACGACGAGGATGTTCTGCGGCGCGACGTCTGCGTGCACGAGGCCGGCGGCGTGGATGGTCGCGAGCGCGCCGGCGACATCCGCGAGCAACGTCCACACGCGCGCCGCGTCGGTCCAGGTCATCACGTCCGAGCGCGGGCCGGCGATCCACTCGGCGACGAAGAACGGCGATCCTGCCACGAGATCGTCGATCGGCTCGCGCGTGCGACCGACCTCGAACACGCGCGGCAGCGATGGGTGACGCAACGTCGCGAGCTGCTCGAACTCCTCGAGCAACATCGCCTCGTGCGCGCCGGGCGGCACGACCTTGAGTGCGCGGCGTTCGGCGGATTCGGTGTCGATCACCTCGAACACCCGGCCGAATGATCCACGCCCCGCGATCGACTGCAGCCGGTAACGCCCCAGGATCAGGGCGTCAGCACCATCCAATGCCCGTGATAACGCCACCGCACGATGTCAACGTAGTTGGCATGACGTGTCAACCATATTGGCATCTGCGGCGACGATGCGTCGGGGTCCCAGCGAGCGCGGCATGTTATCGTGCGGGACGTGCCGGACGACGATCGGACACGCCGTCGGCTGGGCGATGACACCAAGGCCCGGATCGCCGATCTGGCGTCGGGGTGGTCCGCGGACGATGGTCCTGCTCCGGACCCAGTAGTACCCGCGACAGGCGACGCGCCGCGGCGCAAGCCGAAGACCCAGCCGCCGCCTGCACCCGGTTCGGAGGCACGCAAGGCGCACGATGCCGCCGCCGCCACAGCACCAAGCCGATCGCCGTCTCGAACGTCGCCGCCACCAACACCACCGACGCGCGCGAAGCCGCCGACCCAGCAGAACCCGGTGGTGCCAATCGCCGATCGCAAGCGCGGCGGCGTCGCGAAGTCGCCAAGCGCGATGAAGAGCGGACCGACGGAGACCGGCACCGTCGACATCAGTGGCGTGATCGGCGGTGTGACCGGACAGCTGACGCCGCCCGCAGCCGTGCGCGCCAGCCAAGGTGCCGGCCAAGGTGTCGGCCAAGGTGCCGGCCAGGGTGCCGGCCAGACTGGACCGAATCGCGTCGCGGGCACCGGCCCGACGAAGGCAATCGCGGGCAGTGGTCCATCGCCTGTGGTCCCGACGCGAACGTCGACGCCACCGCTTGCGGCACCGGCCGTCACGCCACCGCGCGCGGCCACGCCAGCGCGTCCGGCACCCGCGGTCACGCCACGTACGCCACCAGGAGCATCGTCCCGAGATGGAGGGTCGGGGATGTACTCCCCGGCTCGGGAATCGATCGCGCTGCCGCTGCGCGCGGACACCACCGACGTGAGCGGTCCGCCGAGCGCTGTGCCGCCGCCCGTGCCGCTGCCGCCCGCACCGAACACCGAGCGGATCGAGCGGATCGAGCGGCTCGGAAGCGAGGATGTCGAGGAGACGGAGGTCGATCCGGGCGCGCACCTCGCGGTCCCGATCGGCGAGTTCGATCGCGGCGCGACCGGCATCGAGCAAGCCAAGCTGCGGATCGCGTACGAGCAGTCGACGATCAAGCGCGATGCAGCGAGCTCGCTGCTCGGGATCGCCGAGCAACCGCTCACCGTCGTCAAGGAGACGCCCGTCGAGGTCCTGCTCCGCGAGAGCGCCGAGCACGGCCGTAGCGATCCGACCAGCACCGACCCGCAGACCGCGCGGTTCGAGCGTGGCGATCCGACGGTCACGCCCGACGCGACGACGCTCGAGGCGCCGAGCTCGCTGTCGTCGAAGGGCGGCAAGCTCCGCACGCAGGCGGCGCTACGCCGCAAGCGCGGCGTCGGTGGCGACATGCGCTACGTCGCGACCGCAGTGCTCGGCGTGCGGCGCGCGCGCCACGAGCTCGGCGAGCTCGAGATCCAGCAGGCGGCGCGCCAGAAGGAACGCGCGCGACACCTGCTGACCCTCGGCCGCACGGCGGTCGCGACCGACGGCTACGATCACCCGGCGCTCAACAAGGCGCGCGATCAGCTCGGCGACGTCGAGGACGAGCGTGCGCGTCACGCCTCCCAGGTCACCGCCGCGGACTCGGAGCTGCTGCGCGTCCGCAACGACCGCGACTTCAAGGTCAAGCAGTACGCGCACGACATCGCCGCGGTCGACAGCGAGCTCGCCGAGGTCACGAAGAAGCTCGAGCCTCTCGAGAAAGAGGTGCTCGCCGCCGCCCGCCGCGCGAGCGAGCTCCACGAGTCGCTGCGCCGGATCGATGCGCAGATCGCCGCGACCGAGGCGAGCAAGGTCGCCGTCAAGGGCGCGAAGCTCGATCCCGCCGGCATCCAGGCCGAGCTCGCGACGCTGAAGGCCGATCGATTGAGCGTCACCCGCGACGAACCGGTGATCGCCGCCTCGCTCGATGCGCTGAACCCGAAGGTCGCCGCGCTCGAGGCCCGCCGCAGCGATGCGCGCAAGCGTCGGATCGAGCTCGAGATCGCCGAGCAGGAGGACCAGCGCCGCGCGGCCGAGCTGCTCGCAGCGATCGGCGCCAAGCGCAAGGTCGTCGATCGCGCGGCGAACGATGCCGAGGCGCTGCGCGACAAGATCCTCCACGAGCTCGGCGAAGCGATCTACGTCGACCGCCCCGCGAACATGGCCGCGCAGCTCGCGCCGATCGACTCGATCGACGTCGAGCTCGGCACCACCGACCGCCGGATCATGGAGCTGCGCGAGCTCCTGTCGTCGGTCGACAAGGCGAAGCTCGCGCGCGGGATCGCCGTGATCGTGATCGTGCTCGCCGCCGCCGGCTCGTTCACGGCGTGGCTACTCCACGTGTTCAGCTGACGATCAGCGCGCCGATGTGATCGATCGCCGCGAGGGCGAGCACGACGCGCGCGCTGCCGAGCAGGAACGCGAGCGCCCCGATCGTGATCGCCGTGGCGCCCGCGAGCCGGAGCATGCCAGGTGCGTCGCGCCGCGCGTAGCCTACCCAGCCGGTACCGATCGCGGCGATCCCGAGGCCGATCGCGAGGTACGGGCCCGGGATCCGGACCGCCGTGGCGATCAGGGCGAGGCCGGCCAGGGCGAGCGCGAGCCGCTGCATGCACCGACCCTAGCGGGCGGTCGGCCCACTCTCCAGTTTTCGGACCCCAAAGTGTGCTAAAGGCCCGACATGTCCGACGAGATCCGTAGCGGCTTCTGCGCGATCGTCGGACTACCGAACGTCGGCAAATCGACCCTGCTCAACCGGGTCCTCAACCGACGGCTCGCGGCAGTCTCGGCGAAGCCCCAGACCACCCGCGACCGGATCCTCGGGGTCCACATGGTCGAGCTACCCGGCGAGCAGCCAGCGCGCGCCCAGATCGCCTATGTCGACACGCCCGGGGTCCAGGACGGCCGCGGACCGCTCCGCCGCTACATGCGCGACGCGGCACTCAATGCCGCAACTGATGCCGACGTCGTGCTGCTGCTGATCGACGCCACCGACCGACGCGGGCGCATCCCGAGCCGGCTCGCCGAGCCCGACGCGGTGGCGCTCGGCGCCGCGAGTCGCTCGCACCCGCTGGTCATCGGCCTCAACAAGGTCGACCGCATCGGCAAGCCCGAGCTGCTGCCGCTGATCGAGCAGTGGAGCGGCTATACGCCCGACGTCGAGATCGTCCCGCTGTCCGCCACCACCGGCGAGAACGTCGACGAGCTCGAGCGCGCGATCGCCCGCAAGTTGCCACCCGGTCCGCAGCTGTTCCCCGACGACATGGTGACCGACCGCTCGCAGCAGTTCATCGCGCAGGAGATCATCCGCGAGCAGCTCTATCACCAGCTCGGCAAGGAGCTGCCGTATGCCTGCGCCGTCCAGGTCGAGACCTGGAACGAGAAGCCGAACGAACGACCGGAGAAGGGCGAGATCACGATCGGCGCGGTGATCGTCGTCGAGCGCGAGTCGCAGAAGCCGATCGTCGTCGGCAAGGCCGGTCACCGCATCCGCGAGCTCGGCATCGCCGCCCGCGAGGCACTCGCCGAGGCGCTCGGGCGTGACCTCAAGAACGTGCACCTCTCGCTGTTCGTGAAGGTGCTCGCCGAGTGGAGCCGCGGCGAGGCCGAGCTCAAAAGGCTCGGGTACACCGGTTCGCAAGGCGGGGAGGGCGGGCGATGACCACGCCGCTGCTCGCGATCATTGGCCGACCCAATGTCGGCAAGTCCACGCTGTTCAACCGGCTCGTCGGTGGGCGGCCCGCGCTCGTCCACGACACGCCGGGCCTGACCCGCGATCGTCGGTACGGCGAGTGCGACTACTTCGGCACCACGCTGCGCGTCGTCGACACCGGCGGTCTCGACCCCGAGGCGACCCGCGAGGTGATCGGGGCCGGCATCCACCGCCAGGCATTGCGCGCGATCGACGAGGCCGATGCGTTGTTGCTCGTCGTCGATGGCCGCGCCGGGCTCTCGGCGATCGACGTCGATCTCGCGAAGCAGCTGCGCGCGACGGGCAAGCGCGTATTCCTCGCGGTCAACAAGATCGATCACGTCGTTCGCGAAGATCTGGTGCACGAGTTCCACCGGCTCGGGCTCGGCCAGCCCTACGCGATCTCGTCGGCTCACGGACGCGGCATCGACGCGCTCCTCGAGGCGATCGTCGACGCGACGAAGCCAGCGCCGCCACGATCGGCTGCCACCGACAAAGACGACGAGCCCGAGGCGTACGACCCGCTCGAGACCAAGCCCGAGGACACGCTCGAGCCGGCGGACGACGAGGACTCCGACGAGGACGACGAACCATACGACGACGAGGACTCGCCGGGAGGCTCGACCGACGAGCCCACCGCCGAGGCACCCGAGGTCGACGACGACACGCCCGAGGGGCGCGCCCGCCGCCGCGCTCGCCGCGACGAGCAGAAGGGCCCGCTGCGGGTGACCTTCGTCGGTCGTCCCAACGCCGGCAAGTCCGCGCTGACCAACCGCCTGCTCGGCGAGGAGCGCTCGCTCGTCCACGATGCCGCCGGTACGACGACCGATCCCGTCGACACGCCGTTCTCGATCGGCGCGCGCGAATATCTACTGGTCGACACCGCCGGCATCCGCCGCAAAGCGAAGATCGACGCAGAGATCGAGAAGATCGCGGTGACCATGGCGATCAGCCAGATCGCGCGCGCGAATGTCGTCGTCCTCGTGATCGACGCCGCGATCGGTCCGGCCGAGCAGGACGCCCGGATCGCCGGCATGGTCGAGGAAGCCGGGCGCGCGCTCGTGATCGCCCTCAACAAGAGCGATCTGATCGCGGGTGACGCGGTGAAGGCGCAGCTCCGCGAGAACACGAAGGACACGTTCCACTTCCTCAGCTGGGCACCGACCGTGCTGCTGTCGGGACTGCGCGGTGACGGCGTCGACCGCCTGCTCGATCTCGTCGATCAGGTCGCGAAGGAGCACCGCCGGCGGATCCCGACGGCACAGCTCAACCGATTCTTCGGCGAGGTGATCGAGGAGATGCCGCCGCCGCTGCATCGCGGCCGCGCGGTCCGCATCAACTACATCACCCAGGCGACGTCACGGCCCCCGACCTTCGTGCTGTGGGCGAACACACCGGAAGGCGTGTCGCCGTCGTACCGGCGCTTCATCGCGAACCGGCTGCGCGAGCGGTACGGCTTCCGCGGCTCGCCGATCCGGATCGCGGTCAAGGCGAAGAAGGACCGCCACGACTTCCAGCCGTAGCGGTCACGCGTCGATCACCACCGCGCTGACACCAGGCGCTGACACCAGGCGCTGACAGGCGCAGATCAAAAGAAGCCCCAGCGCTGGGTGCCGCGCAACCCGATCGTGAACACGGTGATGTCACCGGCGAAGCTCGCGAGCCGGATCTCGACACCGTAGGAGCGCTCGCGGCTCCGCAGCCAGTCCGCGCCGCCGCCGACGACGAGGACGAAATCGCGGCCGTTATCGATCGGGCCACCGCTTGCGGTCACCGCGCCGATCCCACCGAACGCGTAGGGCACGACGTGCAGGATGTCGAACCGGAACACGACGCCGACATCGCCGAGCAGCGCGTACGAGCCCGGCGACTGCTTCATGGTGTTGCCACCGCGAAACAAGCTGCCCGCGAGCTCGCCGCGGAGCCCGACGTCACTACCGATCATCCGCTCGTAGGTCGCCGACACCACGCCGCCCCAGTCCGGCGACACCGCGGGTGGAGCCATGTTCTCGACCGCCGGGCCGGGCACGCTGAACGTGGCGTAGCCGACGCCAACCGAGAGCGCCTGCTCGTTCTCTGCTCGTGCGGCGCTGGCAGGCCAACCGAGGGCCACCAGGACGACGGAGAGCAGGGCGCGCGTCACCGCTATATCCTAGGCAACTCCTGGCTCCGATCGTGGGTCCAAGGGTGCGAATTGACGCCCGACCGACCCGGGTGCTACATCCGCTCGAACCGATGGCCGACCTCGACGTCTCCAAACCTGCTGAACCCCCCAAAGCCGTGCATATCGGGGGCGAATCGATCGCCGACCGGATCCTTCCCCACCTCAAGAAGATCGTCATCGGCATCGTCGTCGTGGCGGTGATCCTCAGCGTGTTCTTCGGCTTCCGCGCGTGGAAGCAGAGCAAGCAGGCCGCCGAGACCGAGAAGGTCGCCGTCGTCCTCGGGGTCGCGCAGCGGCCGGTCGCGGCCCCCGGCGCACCGGCAGATCCCGCAACTCCGTCGTTCTCCGACACCAAGGCACGGGCGATCGCCGTCCTCGATGCGATGGCGAAGCAGAACACCGATGCGACGGGATCGGCCTATCGCGGCGGCCTCCTGCTCGACGCCGGCAAGGTAGACGAGGCGATCACCGAGTACCGCAAGAGTCAGACCGCCGAAGCCATCGAGGGCATCGCCGCCCGCGAGGGTCTCGGGATCGCGCTCGAGACCAAGGCGATGGCCGAGAAGGACAGCGCGGCGCGCCAGAAGCTCCTCGAAGAGGCGCTTGCCGCCTTTGTCGCGATGCAGCCCGCGGACGACGGCCCGCGCCGCAACTACGCGCTCTACCACCAGGCGCGTATCCAGCAGGTGCTCGGCAAGGTCGCCGAGGCCAAGGCGCTCTACGAGAAGGCGAAGAGCACCGGTACCAGCGCGGAGCTCGCGGCGCTGATCGAGAAGCGGCTCGCGGCGCTCGGAGCTTCATGAAGTTGACCTCGATCGGTCGCGTCGCAGCGCTGGCGGTGATGCTCGCCGGCTGCGTGCGCGTGCCGTACCACCGCGCCGACGCGATGAGTGCGGAGCCGATCGAGCCGCTCGGCGAGGACCGGTTGTCGTTGCACTGGAAGTTCGTGACCGCGGATCGCCTCACCGAGGTCGCGCCGCAGGAGTTCGCACAGGGCGCGGTCTACGCCGATACCGTCTACATCGGCTCGGCGGGCGGCTGGTTCTACGCGCTGCGTACCGCGACCGGCACCGTCCGCTGGCGCAAGCAGATCGGCGCGGTCCTCACCGCTCCGATCGTGCAGGCCGGTACGGTCTACGTCGGCACTGCCGACGGCACGCTGCTCGCGCTCGATGCGCAGACCGGCACCGAGAAGTGGCGCTACCAGAGCCGTGGCCCGATCGAGCAGCCGCCGGTCGCCACGGTCGATCTCGTCGTGTTCGCGAACGAGGCCGATCAGGTCGTCGCGGTCGACTCGATCACCGGCAAGTTCAAGTGGCAGCACAAGAGCGAGACGCCCGAGGAGTACACGCTGCGCGGGCACGCCGGCGTCGCGATCGATGGCGACCTCATCTACACCGGCTTCTCGAACGGCACGATGGTCGCACTCCGCAAGGACACCGGCTCGGTCGCGTGGTCGACCTCGCTCAAGGCCGATGCCGATCGATTCGTCGACGTCGATGCCACGCCGATCGTGATCGCCGACCGGGTCTACACGTCGTCCTCGTCGGGCGGCGTCTACGCACTCGACAAGACGACAGGCCTCGTGCGCTGGCGCCTCCCGTACTGGGACATCGCGCTCCCGAGCTCGACCGGCAATGTCGGCGGCCTCGCGACCGACGGCAAGA
>JBKJUF010000692.1:0-4003 GCA_046590445.1 Kofleriaceae bacterium | reverse complement strand
GTCGTTCGAGGCAGCTCGCTGGCTCGGTCGTCGCGCCGATGCATTCGATCACCTCGGGTGCCCAGCCGTCATGCAGGCACGCACGCGCGATCGCGGCCTCCTTCGCCGGGCCCGCATGGTCCTCATCAATGATCCGCCCGCGCAGGAGCACCCCGGCATCGCCGCAGCTCACGGGTACCGGCGCGGCCTGGACGGGCGCGGGAGGTGGCGCGGCGGTGACGGTCGGCGCCAGCGGTCGCGGCGCGGGCTGCGTGCGACACGCGATCGCCGTGATCAGCGCGAAGGACATCCACGACCGCATCGATCCCTACGATGCCACGCGCGCCGGCGGCCTGCGACCGGCCGGGCCCGTCGCGATTACCGGCTTGGTATAACCTGGTTATACTTCCGTCCATGAAGACGGCGGTCTCCCTTCCTGACGCCCTGTTCGCGGAGGCCGAGCGCGTGGCCGAGCGACTGGGCCTGAGCCGCAGCGAGCTCTACGCCCGCGCGATCACGGCCTTCGTGCGCGAACACTCCGGCGAGGTGATCACGGCGACCATCGATCGCGTCCTGCTGACCACGAAGGCGCCGCTCGACCCCGAGCTCGCACGCATGCAGTCACGCTCGCTCGGAACGGATGAAGGCTCCTTCGAAGACTGGGTCGCGCCATCGTCATCGGCCGGACGAACCGGCGCCCGCAGCGGAACGAGCCGGGCCTCCGAACGGCGGAAGGGAAGCCGGTCGCGTGGATGACATCGGTCGCGGCGAAGTGTGGTGGGTCGACCTGACCGACGAACCGCGCGGCTCGGAGCCCGGCTTTCGCCGACCCGTCGTCGTGGTCCAGGACGACTTCTTCAACCGCAGCGCGCTGCCGACGATCCTCGTGGTCGCGGTGACCCGCAACCTCGCGCTGGCCCAGCTACCCGGTAACGTCTTGCTCCCACGCGCCGAAGCAGCCCTCAAGCACGACTGCGTCGCGAACGTCACCCAGCTCATCACCGTCGAGCGCCGCTTCTTCGCGGTGCCAGGCCGGCCACTCGGCAAGCTCTCGAGACCGACGATGGCCTCGATCGACCAGGGCCTCGCGCTCGTGCTGGCTCTCTGACTCCCGCTGCGCGATACAATCAACAACGGTGTCGTCGACATGAGGTTCGGAGCTCTCCGGGAGCGCTCGAAGCACATGAACCCGGGTGCGCAGCAGACGTGGATCAAGCAGCAACTTCCGATCGGACTGGCCGCGGCAGGCGTACCGCTCGCCCAGAAAGGCACCGGTGCGCCCGATCGCATCGTGATGGGAGTCGCCGAGTACAGCGGTGACGATCTTCAGATGCTCGATAGCGTCTGTGCCGCCGCGTCGGCCATTGGTGTGGTGCTCGAGGTCTTCCTCATCACTGACTGCAAGTCCCAGGCTGAGATCGAGGAATACGTGCCGGGTGTTCGCACCGTGTTTCACTCTCCCGTCGTGGGGATCTGGAAGGCCGGCTCGCTGACGGAAAGCAGCTCTGGTCATGCCGGCCGAGTGCTGCTGCGGAAGGAGCTTCGCCTGCCATGACAGGACGAAGCGTCACCCCCGACGGAAGTCCGATGAGCGGCCCGTTCGCGTGCCCGTGCTGTGGGTACCCGACGCTTCCAGAGAGGCCACCGGGGACCTTCGCAATCTGCGAGGTGTGCTTCTGGGAGGATGACGAGGTCCAGTTTCGCGATCCTTCCTACGCTGGCGGCGCCAACCGGGTGAGCCTGTATGACGCCTGGAGGAACTTCGCGGCATGCGGAGCCAGCGCCGAGGACAGGCGCCCGCACGTCCGCGGGCCTACCGAGGAGGAAGCGACGCGTCGCAGTACTTCTTGGCTGATCGAGCAGGGACCTCTCGATCTAGAACCAATTGAAGGCGCGGTGCTGCAGAAGTTGCTCGACGGTGACCACCCGGTCCTGAATGTACTGAGGCAGCAGATGCCGTTTCTGTCTGTCAGCACCCGAGAACACACCGGGATTGGCTTCTACACGAACTTCACATTGGCAGCTGGTGCGCCTCGCGCTGACTCCATCAGGACGCAGTTCGGCGACGTCGTTGCGACGATTCGAGGCCTGGAGCACGGGGCAGGTTTCGTTCTCTGGGTCGACGATGGCTTGCTGTCGTGCTTGGAAGGTTACGCGTTCGGCGAAGACTGGCCCTGGCGTGTGAATGACTTTTCGTTGACGTACGAACGCCCGGATCGAACAGCAGAGCTGGCTGTACTTCCTGATCTGAACAGGTGAGGCGGTTCGAGCTCGCTTTTAGGCATAGCTGCCAACGACGAAGCCCTCGGCGTCGCGGCGCTCGGCGCGGTCCTCGGTGCGCACGATGTCATCGATCACCAGGACGTAGTCGATCGGGTAGCCGTTCCAGGTCTCGCGGGTGTCGGCATCGATCGCGAGGTCCGCGGTGTGATGCGCGATCATCGCCCGGCCACGATCGACGACGCGCACCACCTCGGGCACCTCGGACATCGGACGCCCCGCCTCGTCGAACACGACGACATCGCCATCAGGCCTCAACTCGATCCGGTATCCGTACTCGTGGACAAAACGATGGTGGTAGTCGCAACAAGCGATCAGATTCGATAGCTTGGTCTCTCCGCCGTCCGCCCAGTGCTCGATGTGGTGGCCTTCGAGGAACACCCGCGTCCGACAGGACGGAAATCGGCACGTTCGATCGCGCCTCAGCAGCGCGCGCTTCATCGACCCCGGGATCGTCCGCGTCTTGCGACCGACCGAGATCGCTGCGCCCGTCGCGTCCTCGACGAGCTCGACCACGGAAGCATCGCAACCGAGCCGCCGCGCGGCATGTGCCGAGATGCAGGTGCCGTCCGCGCAGCACGCCACGCTCGCGGGATCCGGCTCGGCATCTCGCTGCAACGTCCGGGCTGCGACCGTGATCATGAGCTGGTACGGCGAGCGGTCCCTGTGCTCGCCACGGATCACCGCCTGCGCCATCGCGACGAGTGCCCCGGCGCGGTCGAGTGCTGGGGTCTTACGGCTTTCCTGTGCGCGGGACATTCCCGCGGGAACGTCGAGCCCGTGGTCGACCGACATTTCGCCGGGTAAGTCGAGCCGATGGTCGCCGGGCACTGTCATGGAAGCGTCGGCCTTGTGGTCACTGGACGTTCCCGCGGGAACGTTTAGCCGCTGATCGCCAGACGTTCCCGCGGGAACGTCGAGTCCCTGACCGCGGGACGTTCCCGCGGGAACGCCAAGCCCGTCGTCAGCGGACGTTCCCGCGGGAACGTTTCCGTCTGGAAGTTGCTTTGATTCCACGGGATGGCCCTCGGTGGCCTCGGCGCCCTCGGTCGCCTCGATCGCACCGGTGGCTTCGGTGGCCTCGCTTGTGTCGGCGGCGTCCGCGTCACCTGCGCGCTGAGGCTCGCGGCACTTCTCGGCGGCGATCCGTTCGAGTGCGGCCCACACGACGGCGGCCTCCTCGGGGTGCAGCGTCGCCTCGATCCGCACCATCCCGTCGTCGAGATCGCGGCGGCGCACGTATCGGCGCTCGCGATCGTCGCGCGGCCCGACCTCCTTGCCGTGGCGCTGCACGGTCGCGTACTTGCGGCAGATCGTCTCGAGCTGCTGGCCCGTCGTCAGCAGCGCATCCTCGAGCAGCACGGCCTCGATCGCCGGCGTCGCCACGCGCGTGATCGCGCGAACCTTCGAGTACGACAGCTTGCCCACCCGAAGCGCCTCGTCGATCTGCGGCAGCTCCACGAGCCGCCGCGCAACCCGCACGTGCTCGCGCGCCGTTCCCACGTTCCAGCCGACGCGCCACGACAGCCAGTCTGCACACGACCGGAATCCCTGACGATACCAACCTCCTCCTTCGTCGAACGTGCGGATCTTCTCGAGCACGGCGTGGAGCGCAGCGTCGAGATTCGCGATGTCTACCGCGATCTCCTCCCCGAGCAACTCGATCTCGTTGTGCACAGAAACTTCTACAGCATCACTCTGACATTGGACATCACAATGACAATCTACGCTAGATCGTCGATCC
>JBKJUF010000290.1:0-4006 GCA_046590445.1 Kofleriaceae bacterium | reverse complement strand
AGCGGCGCGGAGCAGCATCATGCCGCGGACCGCTTCGCGCGCGAGCGGCGCGCCGACGCCGGCGGCGTGGGACCGTACGAGATTCTGCTGCAAGCGTTTCACTTGCACGGCCGAGATCCGGACCTCGGCGAGCGCGCCGAACCCCGTGTTGACCCCATAGACGGCCGGTGCTGCGTCGCCGCCCGCCACGACGGCGTCGACGACCTCGCGGGCGCGGACCATCGCGGCGTGGGCGGCGGGGCCGATCTCGACGCGGCGACCTGCACGCGCGACCTCCGCGATCGCTTCGAGGGTCAGCTCGTGTTCTCCGAGTCGTAGAGGCTCCAGCACGGCGCCATGTATTGCGCCCTCTCATGCGGGCCGCAAGCTGCCAAATGCTCGGAATGACGGTCCCCTGCGTTGACACGTTCGTGGCCTCGCGAGATCGTTGATCGACTTGGGATCGTCATCGCAAGACACCCACGATCCGGGCGCGCCGGCGGAGGACAACGGCGCAACCGGAACGTCGGCAGCGCCATCACCCACTGGTCCTGGCGGACCTTCTGCCGCAGCTGGCGCAGGTCCCGACGCGACGCCAGGCACGATCGTGCCCGAACCAAGTGGACGGACACGATCGCTTGCCGATCGCATCGACTCGATGTTGACCGATGACGATCCGGATCTCGATGCCGAGCCGGCCGCGAGCACGCACGCGGACGAAGTGGCGGGAGTCACCGACGAGCTGTCGCTCGACGATGGGATCGCGGCGGCCCGCGACGCTGGCGAGACGATGCTCGACTCCTCGGCGCTCGAGCTGTCGGACCTCTCGGACATCGAGGAGGTATCGGCCGCGCCCGAGCTCCCGGCGATGACGATCCCAACACCGCCGCGGATGCCGCCGCTGCATCGCCCGAGCGCGCCGTCATCGCCGCCGCCACGCCCCGTCGTGGTCGTCCCGCCGCGCACCCCGCCGATGAGCATGAAGGTTCCGCCGGTCGTGCCGCGTGGCCCCGGCACGCGATCGATCCCGGTCAGCGTGCCCGCGGTGCCAGGCACGCAGAGCGCGCCGACGATCTCGGTGCCGCCGAGAGCCAGCGACAGCGGCAGCCATCCCGCGAGCTCGAGTGGCCCGAGCATCGCGATCCAACAGCCCCGCATCAGGCCGCCATCGATGCCGCCGCTGCGCGGGCCGTCATCGCCCTCGGCCCACGCGACCGGCCTCACCGACGACAGCATCGCGCCGCGAGGCTCGGCGGATCTCTCCGAGGGCGGCATCGACGCTGGCACCGAGACCGCCACGCCGAACCTCACCGAAGGCCAGCCACTCGAGGCTCAGCTCGACTCGCCGACCGTGGTCGATCGCGCGCTCGCGCAGCTTGGCGATGCCGGCGGCGAGAAGCGCGCCGAGGAGATGACGCGCGAGCTCGAGACCACGACCGATCCGGCGCTCGCCGCGATGCTCGCCTACGAGCTCGGTGAGCTCTACGAGCGACGACTCGCGGACGAGGCGCGCGCGGTCAAGGCGTACGGTCGCGCGCTCTCCCTCGACCCGTCGCTACGCCCGAACTTGTGGGCGATCCGCCGCGTGTTCTACCGGCGCGGGCTCTGGCCAAACCTCGTCAAGCTGATCGCCGCCGAGGTGTCGTACGCGCGCGATGACGTCGAGCGTGCCGACCTGTTCCTCGAGAAGGCGCGCGTCGCAGCACGCATGGACGACCTCGCCGAGGCACGCAGCTCGCTCGACGAGGCCGCGACGATCGCGCCGCAGTATCAGGGCGCACTGCTGGAGCTCGAGCGCATCGTCGCGCGTGCAGGTGATGTCGCGGCGCTCCTCGATGTCTGGGAGCGGCTCGCCGATGCGGTCGAGCAGCCGGCGCGCAAGATCAGCTATCTGATCGATATCGGGCGTACGGCAGCAGCGAGCGACTACGAGCGCGCGCGTTCGGCATTCGAGCGCGCGGCGACGCTCGCGGTCGAGCACGTGACCGCGGAGCGCGTCGGCCGCGAGCGGCTGCGCGTCGGCGAGGAGCACGGGACGCCCGAGGACGTGCTGGTCGCGCTCGATGCGCTCGCGACGTTGCTCCTGCAATCATTCGGTCCCGCCGGTCCTCCGGCCGTCGTCGCCGGCGATGCGCCGGATCGCGCGACCCGCATTCGTCGCGAGATCGTCGCGTTGCGCCGGCGCCAGGCACAGCTCTCGCGGATCGATGCTCCCGAGCGTGCATGGGACGTCCTCCAGCAGGCGCTCGCGATGGCGCCCGGCGATCCGGTCGTGCTCAACGATCTGACCGAGCTGGCCGAAGAGCTCGGTCGCTACGCCGAGCTCGCCGAGCTCGTGCAGAGCTGGCAGGCTGTCGAGGGCGACGAGGGCCGCGCGATGGTGCTGTCGATCCGGCGCGCCGATGCGCTGCTGCGCGGTGGGCAGCGCGATCAGGCGCGTGCGCTGCTCGCCTCGCTCGAAGCGAGCGCGCCTGGCTTCATCGTGCTGACCTCGGCGGCGGAGCGCGACGCGCTCGGTCGCCGCGATCCCCAGGCGCTCGCGAACACCTATCTCGGCGCTGCCCATGCAGCCGTGCTCGGTAGCTGGCTCGGTCCCGGACAACCACCCGCGCCCGACCCAGGTGCCGCCGCGGCGCTCTACGTCCAGGCCGCCGAGCTGCTCGCCTACGACGTCGCCGCGCCGAATGGCGAGGCAGGCGGCAGCGCGACCGCGCTCGACGAGGCGCGCAGCGCGCTGGGCAAGGCGCTCGAGGCCGTGCCCGGGTACGCACCCGCGCACGAGGCGCTGACCGAGCTCGACGACGTGACAAGCAACGTGGCCGGCGGGCTCGCGCGCCTGCGTGCCGCCGCCGCTGCCGCGCGTGGCGAGGCCGCGCGCCCGATCTACGACCGCGCGATCCGGCTCGCACGTGCGCACGGCGATCTCGAATCGGTGCTCGAGCTCGAGGGCGCGGTCGCCGCGCTCGCACCGGACGAGCTCGCGCTGCGCTGGCGCCTCGAGTGCACGCTCGCGCAGCTCGGCCGCGACGACGAGCGTGCACAGTTGCTCACCGAGATCGCGAGCATGGAGGGCGATGCCACCCGTCGTGGCACCGCGCTGTTCGCGGCAGCTCGACTGCGCGAGCGTGGCGGTGCAGTCGAGAGCGCGACCGAGCTGTATCGCCAGGTGCTGACGGTGTGGCCCGAGGACACGTTTTCGCGCGAGTCGCTCGTCGATCTGTTGCGCGCGCAGGAGCGCTGGGCGGAGCTCGTCAGCGAGCGTCGCTCCGAGGCCGCCGCACTGTCCGATGGCGAGCCCGCGCGGCGCGCACTCCGCGAGGCGGCGTGGGTACTCGAGGTTCGACTCGCCGATCCAGCGGCCGCCACACAGGTCCACGAGGACTGGCTGGCCCGGTTTCCCGAGGACCGCAGCGCGCTCGAGGGTCTCGCGCGCTGCGCGGCACGATCGACAACGTCCGGGGCAACGGGTGCCCCGGGACATGGCGAGGCGGTCGCGCGGCGGCGGATCGCGGACCTCGAGCCGTCTCCCGAGAATGCGTGGCTGCACGGGAGAGCGCTCGAGCGTGCGGGGCAGTTCGACGAGGCGGCCGATGCCTTCCGCGCGCTCGCAGCCGGCGAGCCCGAACACATGGGGGGCGTCGCCGCCACGACCGCTGCGCTCGCACTTGCCGATCTCGCGGCCTCGCGCGGCGATACCGTGATGCGCGTCGAGGCCACCGCGGCGCTTGCCGGCCGCACCACCGACGCGCGGCTCGGCGCGGCGCTCGGCGAGGACAGCGGCTGGATGTACGCGCTCGTGCTCGAAGACTTCGATCGCGCAGCGCAGTCGTTCGAGGCCGCGATCTCGCTCGATCCGACGCGCAGGGGCGCGCTGCTCGGCGCAGCGCTCGTCGCGGCGCGCCGCAGCGATGCGAGCGCGCTGTCGGCCGCGTATGACGGGCTCGCCGCCGCGGTCGACATGCCTTCGGCCGCTGCCGCGCTCCACCTCCGTGCCGCGGCGATGGCGGCCGCGAGCGGTGATCTCGAG
>JBKJUF010000208.1:0-13512 GCA_046590445.1 Kofleriaceae bacterium | reverse complement strand
TCGCCAAGGCGGCGCAGAAGAAGCTCCGCAAGGTGATCCGCAAGGCGAACGACGACGCGAAGTCGACGATGGTCCGCAAGGGCGTCACCGTCGTCAACACGCCGCCGGAGATGATCGCCGAGTTCACCAAGGCCTCCGCCGAGGTGCAGACGCAGCTCGTCGGCAAGGTCTACTCGAAGGACGAGATCGACATGGTCATCAAGTACCGCGACGAGTTCCGCGCGAAGAAGGGCGGCGCCAAGGCGGCCGCTCCTGCCGCAGCCGCCAAGTAAGGATCCCGGGCTGCGAATCTGCCGGCGCGATCGAAAGATCGGCGCCGGCATTTTTTTCGCCTCGCGTTTTCCAATACCATCCGACGGTGAGCGAACCACCACGCGACGGGGATGGAAGTAGCGGCGAGGCCGAGGTCGAAGGCGCGGTGCCTGCCGAGCCAACGCAGGCCTCCGAGGACACGGCCCAGGCCAAGCTCGATGCGGCGGCAGACCCGGAGATCAAGCCGGGTGTCGTGCACGAGCCGCCGGACGACGGTGTCCCCAGCCGAGACGCCGATATCCCGCCGACCCGCCCCGGGCCCGGGATTTCATCGCGGCCCCTCCATCTCGGCCAGGTGGTCGCACGCGAGAGCAAGCCGGCGCTCGAGGCACCGAAGCGGGCGAGCGCGACCTCGATCGAGGTGCTCGCGCCGCCGCTGACCTATCCCGATGACGGCCCGACCTCGCTCTGGCTGCGCCGGATCGACAACTACCTCGGCACCGCCGAGCAGGCCGTGCTGTTCGCGATCCTCGTGATCGTCGTGCTCACCGCCTCGACCCACGCGATCCTCGAGAAGGCGACCCATCAGGGCTTGTGGTGGTCGTTCGACGTGATCCGCGGCGGCACCTTCTCGATGGCGATGATCGGCGCCGCCTACGCGACCCAGCAGCAGCGCCACCTCGCGATGGATCTGATCTCGAAGAAGCTCTTGCCACGCAACCGGCTCGTGCTCGCGAGCATCCTCGAGATCTTCACGATCGTCGTGTGCGTGATGCTCGCCCGCAGTGGTCTCCACCAGGTCGACGCCTACGGAACGGAGACCGGACGTCACCTGATCGACGCCAAGAACCTCGTGATGTTCCTCCCGATCGGCGCCGCTCTGATCGCCATCCACGCCGCAATCCACCTCCTGATCCACATCGACTACCTCGTGCGCGGCAAGCTGCCGCCCGAGCGCATGCGGACGGGGCACTGAGGTCGTATGAAACCAGGACGCATCATTGGCCTTGTCGTGATCGGGGCGTCAACCGCCGCGATCGCCGCGCTGCTGCACCCCGCCGCAGCGATCCTGTTCCTGCTGTTCATCAGCGGCGCGCCGCTGTTCACCGTGATGATCGCCGGCGCGATCCTCGGCGCGCTGAGCTTGCCGCGTGACTTCTCGCCGGAGTTCGACGGCAACGTCCGCAGCATCCTCAACCTCGGCCTGGGGCCCCGCGTCCAGGAGATGTCGACGATCCCCCTCTTCATCTACGCCGGGTACCTGCTCGCCGAGGCGAAGACCGCCGATCGCCTCGTGCGCTTCGCGAATGCGCTGCTCGGGTGGATCCCCGGCGGCGCCGCGATCGTCACGATCGGGACGTGTGCCCTGTTCACGGTGTTCACCGGTGCGTCCGGCGTGACGATCATCGCGCTCGGTGGCGTGCTGATGCCCGCGCTCGTTCGCAACGGGTACCCCGAGAAGTTCTCGATGGGCCTCATCGCCGGCACCGGCTCGGTCGGTCTGCTGTTCCCGCCCGCGCTGCCGCTCTTCATCTACGGCGCGGTGTACGGCCTCACCACGGTCGGCGATCCCGAGATGGCGGCGGAGTGGGACACCCGCCGCTTCCTGTTCGCGGGCGTGGTTCCCGGCATCGTGCTGATCGGCATGCTGTCGATGGTGGCCGTGTTCGTCGCGGTCAAGAACAAGCTGCCGCGCCAGCGCTTCGACTTCGCCGAGCTCGGCAAGAGCTTCCTCGCGGCGCTGCCCGAGTTGTTCATCCCGTTCGGCGTGATCCTCGCGCTCGCGAGCGGCATCGGCCTGCCCGAGGTCGCGGCGCTCACGGTGCTCTACGTCCTGATCCTCGAGCTTGCCGTGCTTCGCATGGTCAACGTCCGCGTGCTGTGGACGACGAGCCGCGAGGCACTCGCGATGGTCGGCGCGATCTTCATCATCATCCTCGCCTCCGCCGTCCTCACGAACTTCATGGTCACCGCGCAGGTGCCCTCGAAGCTCGTGGCATGGACGCAAGAGAACGTCGAGTCGAAGATCCTGTTCCTGCTCGCGCTCAACATCTTGCTGTTGATCGTCGGGTCGGTGATGGACATCTTTTCGGCGATGGTCGTCGTCGTCCCGCTGATCGCGCCGATCGCGAAGGCGTATGGCATCGACCCCTACCACCTCGGCGTGATCTTCCTGCTGAACCTCGAGGTCGGTTATCTCCACCCACCCGTCGGTCTCAACCTGTTCCTCACGAGCGTGAAGTTCCAGCGACCGATCACCGAGGTGATGTGGGCGACGATGCCGTTCCTCATCACCATGCTCGTCGCGCTGTTCACGGTGACGTACATCCCGGCGTTGACCGTCGTGCCCGAGGCCGAACGCACGCTCCCCGTGAAGACGCTCGCCGAGATCGTTCATAACGGCGTCGAGGAGAGTCAGGTCGCCGTCAAGGAGATCAAGCTCGTCGACGCCGCGGGCACCGAGCTCAAGGATGCGAAGGGCCAGCCGATCACCCGCAAGTTCCTCGACTGCGCGGCGATCACCGACGAGACCAAGAAGTTCGTGTGCCAGGAGCCGTTCCTCCAGGTCACGACCTGCCAGACCGATCCCGATCCGAAGACCTGCGCGAACAAGGCGATCGCGGCGTGGACGGTCAAGAACCTCAACGGCGACCCCGAGGATCAAGAGCAGGCGGTGATCGTCGTCACCGAGGCCGCGCTCGTCGATACCGAAGGCAAGCCACTCGAGGGCGAAGGCGGCAAGCCGATCGTCAAGCAGCTCGCGAGCTGCGACAAGCTGACCGGCACCGATCGCGAGACCTGTCGGGTCCTCTTCATCGAGATCTCGAGCTGCAAGATCGATCCTCCCGAGGAAGGTGCCGACGCCTGCGCGAAGGACAAGATGGCGACCTGGATCGAGGAGAATCCTGATCTCGCCAAGCGCGAGTGACGCCAGGTTCGAGATGGAGCAAGCCGCCGCGCTGCTGAGGACGCTGCGGCCGCAGCAGTGGGTCAAGAACCTGTTCGTCGCGGCGCCGCTCGTGTTCTCGCGGCATCTCGTCGATCCGGCGTACGTCGTGCGCACGGCGCTCGCCGTGCTCGCGTTCTGCGCGCTCTCGGGTGCGGTCTACGCGTTCAACGACGTCCGCGACGTCGAGCTCGACCGCGCCCACCCCAAGAAGCGGCTCCGCCCGATCGCGTCGGGGGCGCTCTCGGAGCGCGCCGCGCTGATCGCCGCCGCGGTGCTCGCGATCGGAGCGCTCGGCGGCGCGTTCGTCCTCGACTGGCGACTCGGCGTCTATGCCTCCGCGTACCTCGCGCAGAACGTCGCCTACAGCCTCAAGCTCAAGCAGATCGCGTTCCTCGACGTCAGCCTGATCGCGAGCGGCTTCATCCTCCGCGTGCTCGGCGGTGCCGCAGCGATCGACGTGCCGGCGTCGTCCTGGCTCCTGATCTGCACCGCGCTGCTCGCCCTGTTCCTGGGGCTCGGCAAGCGCGCTCACGAGCTCGCGTGGGCGGAGCGTACCGGCCAGGCCACCGCGACCCGCGCCGCCCTCGCCGGCTACTCGATCCCGGTCGTGCGCATCGCGTTACTTGTCCTCGCGGTCGCCACCTGCGCGGCCTACGTGGCGTACACGCTCGACTCGCGTACCGTGCAGTTCTTCGGCACCCAGCGGTTGTTCTACACGACGCCGTTCGTGCTGTTCGGCATCGTTCGCTTCCTGTTCCTCGCGCTGTGGTGGCCCAAGGACGAGAGCCCGACCGAGGCGATGCTCAAGGATCCGTGGTTCCTGGTCGATCTCGCCGCCGCCGTGGCGACGACGATCTACGTCATCTACGCGTGAGCGGTTCGACCGCCGCGATCGCGCGAGCCACAGCCCGACGACCGCGGTGATGCTCGCGACTCGAATCGACTGGGCGTCGCTGCTCCGGCGTGGCCGCCTCATCGGGTCGAGGCGGTAGATGGTGTTACACGCCGTGAGCGACGAGCCGTGCCCATTGATAGCGCAGTGAGCGCGCAAGGCGATGGCGCAAGTACCGTCGTCGTCACCGCATCGACGTCCAACCAAACGAGATCAAGATCGAGATGCCGCGCCCGACATCCGGTGCCCCATCACTCAGCTTGGTCAACATCACGTTGCCGAGACCGTTCACGAAGAAGGTCCCGAACCGCAGGCCGATGCCTGCCTCGAGCTCGATCTGGGTGTTCACGCCGGGGCCCGAAACCACGCTGCCTTGATCGTTGACCTTGAACACGGGGCTGTTGAGCGGAATCTGAAGCGCCGTGCCGAACATCAGGTGCACGTCCGACGTTTTGTCGCGGCGCAAGGAAGGTTCGAGCGAGATTGCCGGGCCTCCGAGCAGTGCGGACACGCTGGTCGGGCAGAGTGTTGGATCGATGCACGAGTCGCTTTGTGGTTGCGAATCGTAGTTGAGGGAGACATACCGCACGCGAAGCCCGAAGCGGGCTCGCAACTGCGGCGCCGCTGCGACGTCGACGAAGCCACCGATGGCAGGCGCCAAATTGGCAAGCGCTTTCGCCGCAACGGGGCCTAACCTCATGAACTCGGGATCGGCTCGGGAGCGGTCCGAGTTATTGCTCTTGATGAAGCCGATGCGAAACTCCACGCCACCGCCGACACGACGAGGTCCACGCCTGGACGCCGAATCACTCGATGCTTTCGAGCACGCGCTGATTCCGGGTACGACGACGGCATCGTAGTACTCGGGATCCTCGTCGCGCACCCGATCAGCCAGCGTCCGCGCGACCCGGCAGTCGCCGCGATCCGCCGCCGTCTTCGCGGCGCTCCCCATGCCCACCACCCTCGCATCGCGCGGTTCGAGCGGCGGCTTGTCGGGCGTCGGACCAGGCGGGACCAGGCGGCTGGCGTCATCGACCTGCTTCGCGAGCAACGCGACCTGTACGCGCGCCGCGTCTGCGCGTGGTCCGGATGGTGTGGTCTCGACGTACCGCCGGTAGAGCGCGAGCGCAGCCACGTTCGCGTCCGCGATCTCCTTGGCGCTCGCTGTCTTGCCAACGGCGTTCGCTGCCTCGGCCGCTGCGAACAGGTGCTCGCTGTCGCCATCGATATCGAACGCTGCGACGTGCTCGGCCGCCGCGGCACCCGGGTTGCCGGCGGCCGCGTGCGCCTTGGCCTGCTTGACGTGCGCGTCCGCGAGCTCGCGCTTCTTCGCGGTCTGGGCGGTGGCGAGCATCGCCTTCTCGGCGGCGAGCTCGCGGGCCAGGTCCTTCGCGAGCTCCGCGCGGTACTGGCGAGCCTCGTCGGCCAGCGAGCCGTCGGCCTCGACGTCGAGGTACTTCGTGTACCACTCGGCGGCTTCTCGCCTGCCACCGCTGAGGTGATAGGAGCGCGCGATGTTGAACAACAGCGGATTCGCGGGCGCGAGGTCGTACGCGGCGCGGAACTCGCTCACGGCCTTGTCGAATGCGCCGGCATCGAAGAACGCCTTGCCTTGCTTGTAGTGAGCGGACGCCTTTCGCTTCGCCGCGTCGTCGGGCACCGCGGGCTGTGCCTGCGCGATCGTGGGCGCGGCGACGAAGCCTCCGAACAGGATGGCGACCACCAGGCTGCGCATTCGTTAGTTCTTCTCGTACGGGTTCGTGGACACGTCGCCCTTCTTGCGCTCGACCGGCGGAGTCGCCGGCTGTTTCAGCGGTACCACTGGCACTGGCTTCGGCGTCTTGATGACCTTCGGCGGTGATCGCGTCGCGACGGCATCCTTCACGAGCGTCACATGCTTGGTCCCGCTGACCGCGATCGACAGCTCGATCGGCTGGTCGCCGTATCCGGGCTTCTTGACCACCAGTCCCAGCTCCCCGGTGCCGCGCGCCACGGATACATCGGCCGGTGTGACGCCGACGCGAACGCCATCGAAGCTACGGAACACACCGGCCCCCGGAGGGTCACTCTCGATGTGCAACGTGATCTCCGACGGTGCGGCATCGATCGACGGCGGTACGATGACAGGGGCAGCATCGACCGGCGCGGCTGCGGCCAGGGGTGGCGTCACAGAAGGCTTGGGCTCGTTCGAGTCGCCCCGGGTCACGACGAAGCCGACGAGCCCGGCCACGGCGAGCACCGCGACGCCACCGATGATCGCTCCGATCGGACGCCGTCGCCGAGCGTTCAGTTCGCCCGGGTCGGTGATCTCGCCCCGGCTCGAGCCCATCGTGGTTACCGCGCCGTAGCCCGAACTCGAGGGATTCGCTGTCGCCACCCCGATGGTCGGCGCCATCCCGCCGATCGTCGGCGCCACCCCGCCGATCGTCGGCGCCACCCCGGGGCTCGAGATCGCCGGACTCGATGTGGCGGCGGCGGTCTTGCCCGAGTCGCGCCGCAATGCGACCTCGCCGTCGAGCGTCTCGAAGCCCACCGCGATCTCGGCCATCGAGCCGCCGCGGTCTTCGGGGCGCTTCGCGAGCAGTCGTGCAATCAGGGCGTCGAACTTCGGTGGGAGATGCGGACAGGTGTCGCGCGGCGCCGGTGGCGCGGTGTGGAGATGGTTCGCGCACGCCTCGGCGATGTTGCGCACCTCGAACGGCGGACGCCCGCACGCCATCTCGAACGCGACGCAGCCGAGCGAGTACGCATCGGCACGCCAGTCGACGCGCGACGAGTCACCCCACTGCTCCGGTGCCATGTACGCCGGGGTGCCCATCGTGCCCTGAGTCTTCGGCGATGCTCCGGCGAGCGTGCCGGTCAGCTTGGCGATCCCGAAATCGAGGATCTTGATGCGCTCGCCCGATGCGATCTCGTCGTCTGCGATGATGAAGATGTTGTCGGGCTTGAGATCGCGGTGGGTGATCCCTGCGCGGTGCGTGGTCTCGAGAATACTGGCGATCTGCCGGCAGAGATCCGACAGCTGCGCGCCTGCCATCGGCCCCGTGCGCTGCAGCCTGCCCGCGAGCGACTCGCCCTCGAGCAGCTCCATGATCAGGTAGGCGTGCCCCTGGAAGAAGCCGACGTCGAAGATCTTCACGATGCCGGCGTGCTTGATGCGCCCGACGATCCGCGCCTCGTTGAAGAACCGTTGCACGTGATCGGTGTCGCGCGAGATCTCCTCGTGCAGCACCTTGATCGCGACCTTGGTCTGGATGCTCGTGTGCTCCGCAAGGAACACCTCTCCCATCCCGCCTTTGCCAAGCCGGGAGACCACCTTGAAGTTACCGAGAACCTCCCCGATCACACCACCACCACACTATCACCCAATCGCTGGCCTGGCTGCGGCCTCCAACAGGTAACCGGGGATCCGCGGCCTGGTATCGGCAAACCGTCCGGAGTCCTGCGATGCCGTGGCGCGCCGTCCCGAGGAGCCCGTACGCGTACGTCGCGTGGGTGAAGCGGCGAATCGTTCCGATCCGGGACCCCTACTCCTCACGATCGGTGCGGTCAACCTGATCGCCTTTTACGTGCCGATGCACGTCGTGATCACGTTCGCGACGCAACGTCACTCGTACCTGGTGTCGACACGGGTGCTGCGCTTCACGGCAGCAGCGCGCTCACGGGCAACGTGCCGAGGTCCGCGCCGTCGATGTGCAGCGCTACGGTTTCGCCGGACTGGTAGATCGTGCGGTTCGCGTAACCGGCTTCGCTCGCTGGATGCGGCGTCGTGTAGACCTCGACGCAACGGTCGACGAGGTTGACGATCCAGTACACGGCGATACCGGCGGTTCCGTACGTCTTGCCCTTCAGGCGATCGGTATCGAGCGAGGTATCCGAGATCTCGACCACCAGAGTGACGTCGGCCGCCCGTGGATGGTGCTGGCGATAGGTCGCGCGGTCACCACGCGCGACGGTCAGATCCGGTTCGGGCTCGCTGCTCGCGAGCGTGATCGGAGTCTGGTTACGTACGTGCCATCCGGCGGGCATTCGTGCCCGAAGCAGCTCCTCGCCTTGTCCGACCGCGTACTCGTGAGCGGGACCTTTCGCCATCTGCTTCACCACCCAGCCTTCGATCAGCTCCAACCGGTCGTCCTCGGTAAAGGCGCCCGACTCGATCATCCGGTGGTACTGCTCGACGGAGAAGCGAGCGATCGGAAACGGTGGTGCGTTGGAGACCGCGCTGACCATTTGCGATCCAGTCTAGCAGGCTCGCGCGGCAGCGTCTGGATCGCGACGTCCTCCGCTGCCCGTGCGGCGGCCGCCGCAGCGTCTTCACCTCGAGTGACAGTGCCGCCACGCGGCCCCCCGATTCCGCTCTCGTTCCACAAGTTGGGCGCGCTCGTGCAGGGTGGTGTAAGAACACGGCAGTGGAGGACGACCGGCCCGCGATCGCGAAGCGCAAGCGTGACCACCTCGAGGTGGCCGCGTCGGGGCGCGCCGATTTCGCGAAGTCGACGCTGCTCGAGCACGTGCACCTCGTGCACCAGGCGCTGCCGGAGCTCGCGCTCGACGAGATCGAGCTCGCGACCGAGCTGTTCGGCTTGCCGCTGCGCGCGCCGCTCGTGATCACGGGGATGACCGGGGGGACGGCAGAGGCTGCTGCGGTCAATCGCGATCTCGCGGTCGCGGCGCAGGCGGCCGGCATCGCGCTCGGCCTCGGGTCGCAGCGCGCGATGGACGAGCATCCCGAGCTCGCCGCGAGCTACCAGGTCCGCGATGTCGCCCCCGACGTCGTGCTGCTCGGCAACGTCGGTGGCGTGCAGGCGCTCGCGATGGGACCGGCGCGCGTCATCGAGCTCGCCAAGCGGATCGGCGCGGACGCCCTCGCGATCCACCTGAACCCCGGCCAGGAGTTGATCCAGGAGGCCGGAGATCGCGACTTCCGCGGGGTGCTCGACGCGATCGCGCGGATCGTCGCGGCATCGCCGATCCCGGTGATCGTCAAGGAGACCGGCTGCGGACTCTCGACCGAGGCCGCGCGCGCGCTCGTCGGCGCCGGCGTCCACACCGTCGACGTCGCGGGTGCAGGTGGCACGAGCTGGGTCGCGGTCGAGGCGGTGCGTGCGGCGGATGGCTCCGATGCCGCGTCGCTCGGCGAGGAGCTGTGGGACTGGGGCGTGCCGACGGCGGTCTCGGTCACCGCGTGCGTGCGCGCGAACCTCACCGTCATCGCGTCGGGAGGGCTGCGGAGCGGACACGACGTCGCGCGGGCGCTCGCGCTCGGCGCGCGTGCGGGCGGGATGGCGGCACCGATGCTGCGCGCGCAGCGGGCGGCGGGCGTCGAGGGCGTCCGCGAGCAGATCGATCGTGTGATCGCCTCGCTCCGCAGCGTGTGCCTGTTGACCGGGTGCCGGCGAGCGGCCGATCTGGCGCGCGCGCCCCGTCACCTCGGCGCGCCGCTGCGCGCGTACCTCGACAGCCTGGGCCTATGACGTTCGCAGGCTGGGGCAAGATCATTTTGCTCGGCGAGCACGCCGTCGTGTACGGCTACCCCGCGCTCGCGGCGGCGCTCGATCGCGGCGTCACGATCGCGCCGGTACCGACGCCCGCCGGCGGTCCGCTGCGCCTCGATGTCCCCGCGTGGGAGCTCGCTGTCACCGCGAGTGCGCGCGATGATCATCACCCGGTTGGCCGGGCGCTCGCCGCGATCGCCGACGAGCTCGGCGTCGGTCGCCCCGCAGTCTCGCTGGTCGGTGACGCGCAGATCCCCCACAGCGCGGGCCTCGGCTCGTCGGCGGCGATGGCAGTCGCGATCACGCGGGCCCTGCTCGCCCACGCGAAGCGCCCGCAGGATCACAAGACGATCCTCGCCGCGGCCTCGGCGAGCGAGGTCGTGCTGCATGGCCGGCAGAGCGGCGTCGACGTCGCGCTCGCCGCACGCGGCGGCATCGGCGTGTTCCGCAAGGTCTCCGGGCTCCGCGTGATCACGATGCCGCCGCTCCGCGTGCTGGTCGCACCGAGTGGCGAGCCGCGCTCGACCGCGGCGATGGTCGCGCGTGTCGCGGAGGCCACGAGCGCCTCGGGCCGCGTCAACATCGCGAGCCTGTCGGCGAGCGAGCCGTACTCGAACACCGATGCACGGCTCGCCGAGCTCGGCGGCCTCACCGACGTCGGCACGAGCGCGCTGCTTGGCGGTGACCTCGCCGGCCTCGGCACCGCGATGAACCGCGCGCACGAGGTACTCGCGGGCCTCGGCGTGTCGACACCCCAGCTCGACTCGCTGTGCGAGGCTGCGCGCGCGACCGGCGCTCACGGCGCCAAGCTGACGGGCGCCGGTGGCGGTGGTGCGGTGATCGCGATCGCGCCGCGCGACCGCGAGCAGGCGATCCTCGCCGAGTGGCGACACGCCGGCATCACCGGCTTCGTCTCCACCGTCGGCGCCAACGCGTAGCAACCCGCGACCCCAAGACAGCGCCATCGTCGCTTCGCGGCCGACAGCGCTCGATCGATCCGCCTCCGCCCGGTATGGTCCGGCGATGCCAGACACGGTCACCGCGCGGGCGTGCGCGAACATCGCGCTGGTCAAGTACTGGGGCAAGCGCGATGCGCTCCAGAACCTGCCGTCCGCGGGCAGCCTGTCGCTGACGCTCGCCGCGCTCTCGACCGAGACCACCGTGACGTTCGACGCCGCGCTCCAGCACGACGTCCTCGAGCTCGACGGCGTGGTCGCGAGCCCGGCTGACCTCGGCCGCGCGAGCGCGTTCCTCGACCTCGTGCGCAGCGCGAGCGGCGTCGGCATCCACGCGCGGGTCACGAGCCGCAACGAGTTCCCGACCGCGTCGGGGCTCGCCTCGTCGGCCTCGGGGTACGCCGCGCTCGCGCTCGCCGCCACTCGCGCCGCCGGCTTGACGCTGACCGAGCGCGAGCTCTCGATCCTCGCGCGCCGCGGCTCGGGCTCCGCCGCGCGCTCGGTGTTCGGCGGCTTCGCGCGCATGCGGACCGGCTCGACCAGCGAGCAGGCGTATGCCGAGCCGGTCGCTTCGCCGCTGCTCGACCGCATCCGCATGGTCGTCGCCGTCGTCGGCGGTGGCACCACGAAGGCCCACGCGTCGCGCGACGCGATGGAGCACACCGCGGCGACCTCGCCGTTCTACAACGCCTGGCTCGAGCTCGTGCCGCGCGATCTCCAGGCTGCCGAGGCGGCGCTCGCCGCAGGTGATCTCGAGGCGCTCGGCCATATCGCCGAGGCCAACGCGCTCGCGATGCACGCATCGGCGATGACCGCGCGCCCGGCGATCTTCTACTGGCAGCCGACCACGCTCGCGCTCCACAACGAGGTTCGAGGCCTGCGCGCGTGTGGTCTCGCCGCCTGGGCAACGATGGATGCCGGGCCGCACGTCAAGGTGATCACGAACGCCGAGGACGCGCCGACGCTCGCGATGCGCCTCAAGGATCTCGAGGGTGTCACCGCGGTCACGATCAGCGCCGCCGGCCCTCCGGCGACCGTCGTCGACACGGTCTCGCCGATCTCGATCGTCTCGCTGGGGTGATCGAGCCGGCTGCCGGCCGGGTCTTCACAAAATCTCCATCTCCCGTCGACGAGTTCTGCGCACGCCGGGCGTCTGATCTGGCGAGATGCACGTATTCTTCACCCAGCATGCGCGGCTCTGATATGCGACCCCTCGCCGACGTCGACCCCCTCACCGGGGAGTCGCCACGATGATCGCCACCGCGCCGGGCAAGCTGATCCTCGCCGGCGAGTACGCCGTGCTCGATGGCGCGCCGGCCCTCGTGACCGCGGTCGATCGCCGTGCGGTCGCACGCCATGGCGTCGCCCGCGGCAGCTCGCCGTTTCTGATCGCGGTCGCCAGCGAGCTCGCCGAGCGTCGCGGCAGCAAGGACCCTGCCGCGCGCGCCGCGCTCGAGGTCAGCGTCGAGAGCACCGCGTTCTACGATCGCCAGACCAAGCTCGGTCTCGGGTCGAGCGCGGCGGTCACGGTCGCCGCGACCGCATGCGCTCTCGGCGAGGCCGGGCTCGTGATCGATCGCGAGGAGATCCTCGCGGTCGCCAGCGCGGCTCATGCCCGGGCGCAGGGTGCGCGCGGCGCGATCGGATCCGGCGCGGACATCGCCGCGGCGGTCTACGGCGGTACGATCGCGTTCACCCGCAAGAAGATCGAACACCGCAAGTGGCCGGCCCAGGTCACGCTGATCGCGTTCTTCACCGGCCACGCAGCCGACACCGCGACGCTCGTCCAGCAGGTCGCGGCCGCCCGCGTTGCCCGCAAGACCGAGGTCGACGCCGCCCTGATCGCGATCGCCGATGCCTCGCAGGCAGCCTGCCTGGCCGTGGTCGCCCCGAGCGAGCTCGCGAGCGCCGCCATGATCGCCGCGCTGAGCCTGGCCGGCCACGCGATCGACCGCCTCGCGCACGCCACTGGGGTCGTCCTGGTGCCGGGCTGCGTCACCTCCGCCCGTGCCGCGATGGCCCGGTTCGGGGGGACCGCGAAGACCACCGGGGCCGGCGGCGGCGATGTTGCCGTCGCGGTCCTGCCGGCGACCGTGAATGTAACGGAAGCTACCCGGGCGCTCATCGAACTGGGGTGCCAGCCCCTGCGACTGTCCGTCGACGAGACCGGCGTGGACACCCGCCTCGACGCGCAGTAGAAACCAGGGTCCCCTTGTCGTCCCGCATTCCAGGTTTTTACCGACTCGACGTCGCCGGCCGGCGCCGGCGTCTGCTCGAGAGCGTGAGCTCCACGCTTCCCGCCGAGGGGTTCGCCGCCGTCGACCCGGCCGCGCTGCCGCTCGATGTCGCCGACGGGATGATCGAGAACGTCGTCGGCATCTACGGCCTGCCGTTCGCGATCGCGGTCAACTTCGTCGTCGACGACGTCGACGTGCTCGTGCCGATGGCGATCGAGGAGCCGTCCGTCGTCGCCGCGGCCTCGAACGCCGCCCGGATGGCGCGCCCTCATGGCTTCACCACCGTGGTCTCCGCGCCCGTGATGATCGGCCAGATCCAGGTCACCCACGTCGCTGACGTCGATGCCGGTGCCGCCGCGCTGCGGGGCGCCGCCGAGGAGCTCGTCACCGAAGCTCGACGGCTGGTCCCGCGCCTCGCCGAGCGTGGCGGCGGCCCGTGCGGCTTCGATGTCCGCACGCTCACCCGTGACGGCGCCGACGGCGGCGTGCTCGTCGCTCACCTCCACGTCGACTGCCGCGACGCGATGGGCGCGAACCTCGTCAACACGCTGTGCGAAGCGCTCGCAGATCGACTCGCCGAGATCGCAGGCGGCCGCCCGGGACTTCGCATCCTGTCGAACCTGACCGACGGTCGCACGGTCACGGTGCGCTGCTCGTTCGACGACGCGCAGCTCGCCTCCGCCGACGCCGACGGTGCGGCCGTGCGCAAGGCGATCGCAGCGGCGTCGCG
>JBKJUF010000205.1:0-19769 GCA_046590445.1 Kofleriaceae bacterium | reverse complement strand
GTCGCTGTACACCGGCGTGCAGACGTTCCCGATGCTGCCGCGGGTACTGTCCGAGGGCGAGAGCTCGCTGCTCGAGGGCCAGGACCGGCTCGCGGTCGTGACCGAGATGGTGATCCGGCCGGATGGCACGCTCGACGATGCCGCGACCAAGATCTACTCGGCGCGCGTCCACAACAAGGCGAAGCTCGTCTACGAGGACATCGGCGCCTGGCTCGAGGCGGACGGGCATGCCCCGCGCGATCCGCAGATCGGACATCAAGTACAACTGCACGACGAGGCGGCACAACGCCTGCGCGAGCGCCGGTTCGAGCACGGCGCGCTCGAGCTCGAGACGATCGAGGCCCGGCCGGTCGCCGAGGGTGGCCGGATCATCGACCTCGAGCTGCAGCACAAGAGCCGTGCGCGCGAGCTGGTCGAAGATCTGATGATCGCGGTCAATGGTGCGACCGCGCGATACCTCGAGCAGCGCGGGTACTCGTCGATCCGGCGTGTCGTGCACGCACCGAAGCGGTGGGAGCGGATCGTCGCGCTCGCCGCCGAGAGCGGGACGCAGCTGCCGGCCGAGCCCGATCGGCGAGCGCTCGCGAGCTTCGCGTCGGCGCGTCGCAAGGCGGATCCCATGCGATTCGCGGACCTCTCGCTCTCGATCGTCAAGCTGCTCGGTCCGGGCGAGTACCGCCTCCAGCGCGCGACCGATCCCGACATCGGCCACTTCGGGCTCGCCGTCGACGACTACGCGCACTCGACGGCGCCGAACCGCCGGTATCCCGATCTGATCACGCAGCGGCTGCTGAAGGCCGCCGCGGCCGGCGCACGCGCGGCATACTCCGACGACGAGCTGCTCGCGCTCGCGACCCACTGCACGGAGCGCGAGAACGCCGCGCGCAAGGTCGAGCGCACGATGCGCAAGGTCGCTGCGGCCGTACTGCTGTCGTCGCGCATCGGCGAAACCTTCGATGCGATCGTCACCGGCGTCACGCCGAAGGGAACGTTCGCGCGGCTGTTCAAGCCACCCGCCGAGGGCCTCGTGGTCAAGGGCAAGGAAGGCCTCGATGTCGGCGATCTCGTGACGGTGAAGCTCGTCGACACCGAGCCAACCCGCGGCTTCATCGATCTCGTCGCCGTCAGTCGCGGTCGGCGATCGTAAGGACTCGTGCGGACGAGCGTGAGGGCCAGCTTCACGAGAGCCTGCCTGCGAGAACCGAGGCTGCCCGCTCCCGCTGCCTCGCGATCGCGACGGTGTTAGCATCGCTAACGGTGGACGCGCTGGATCTCTCCGACGAGCCTGATCTGACCGGGCCCCCGACCGACGAGCTGCCGTCGCGCGAGGAGTTCCTGCGCATCCTCGTGGCATTCGACGGTCGTGCGGCAGGCCTGCTGCGCGTCCTGCTCGCGAAGTGCAAGCCCGACGCGATGCTCGAGGAGCAGCTGCTCGTGCTCGAGCAGCTCGGCCGCTTCGTGGTGTCTGGACCGGCGGTACCTGCACCGACCGGCCACCCCGCCCTCGCACGCCTCGAGCTCCTCGTCCTCGCGCTCGAGCGCATCCCGGCCGCGCGCCGCCGCTTCCAGCTCACGCTGCACGCGGTGCTCGCGGCGACGCGCGCCGTGAAGCTGTTCGGCGAGATCGGGATGCCGAACGACCGCGGCTTGCTCGCCGAGACCACGGATCGGCTCGCCCGCCGCCTGTTGCCCGAGCCACCGGCGATCCACGAGCTGTGGGCGCTCGCGAGCCGCATCATCCGTACCGTCGGCGATCTCGCGTGGCTCGGGCCCGCGGCCGATCCGCTGCTGCACCGGCTCGCCGCGGCGGGCGAGGCGGCGTGGGATCCGGTGCGCGAGTCGATCCACGACGCGATCAGCCTGATCACCACGCGGATCGCGGCACAGGGTATGTCCGAGGCGTTCCGCACGCGCGTCGCCGCCGGGGCGATCCGCGAGTCACCGCTGTACTTGCTGACGCGCGCGACGCCGCAGCAGATGCCGGATCTGATCGAGGCCGCGCGCAAGCACCTCCACCACGTCAAGGTCGCGCTCGAGGAGCACGGGGTCTCGATCGACGTCGTGTACTCGCTCGACTCGATCGAGCGCGGGCTCGCCCGGATCGAGCTGCTGTTGCCGTTCGTCGACGCGGCCGATGACATCGAGCCGACCTACGAGATCCGCGCGGTGATCGCGGCGGTGGGGCGTGGCCTGGTCGGCGGCCGCAGCTTCACGCAGCTGCTCAGCGACAACCTGCGGCTGCTCGCGCGCAAGGTGATCGAACGCGCGGGCAAGACCGGCGAGCACTACGTGACGTCGTCGAAGCGCGAGTACTGGAAGATGCTCGCGTCGGCAGCGGGCGGCGGCGTGCTCACTCTCGGCACGGCCGCCGGCAAGTTCATGGTGAAGTGGGGCGAGTGGCCGCTGTTCATCGACGGCGTGCTGTCCTCGGCGGTCTTCGCGGGCAGCTTCATCGTGATGCAGCTGCTCGGCTTCACGCTCGCGACCAAGCAGCCGTCGATGACGGCCGCGGCGCTCGCCGGCACGATTCGCGATCGCTCGGGTCCGGGCCGGCTCGACGAGCTCGTCCGGTTGATCGCGCGGATCGCGCGGTCGCAGTTCGCGGCGGCCGTCGGCAACGTCTCCGCGGTGATCGTGACCGCGCTCGTCTTCGATCTGATCTTCACGTCGGTGACGGGGGCCACCTTCCTCGACGGCGAGGACTCCCGGAAGGTGATCTCGTCCTTCGATCCGTTCGGCTCCGGCACGCTCTTCTTCGGGGCGCTGACCGGCGTGCTGCTGTGGATGTCGAGCCTGTTCGCCGGCTGGTTCGAGAACTGGATCGTCTACCGGCGACTGCCGGAGGCGATCGAGCACCATCGCTGGGGCAAGCGCCTCGGCAAGGCGCGCATGGCGCGCTGGGCGCGCTTCCTCGAGCACCAGGCCGCAGGCCTCGGCGGCTCGGTCGCGCTCGGCACGATGCTCGGGATGGTGCCGGTGTTCGGCAAGTTCTTCGGGCTGCCGCTCGAGGTCCGTCACATCACGCTGTCGACCGGATCGCTGACGCTCGCGATGTCGTCGATCGGTGTCGACGGCGTCGACGGTGCCGGCTGGGGTGCGTTCATCCGGGGCTGCCTCGGAATCCTGTCGATCGGCATGCTGAACTTCGGTGTCAGCTTCGCGCTCGCGCTCGTCGTCGCGATGCGCGCGCGAGACGTGCCGCGCGGCGAGCGGAGGACGCTACCAGGCGCCGTGCTGCGGCGGTTCCTGCGTTACCCGCTCGAGTTCTTTTATCCGCCGCGCGAGGACCGCGCGGCCACCGAGAAGCCGACCGAGAAGCCGACCGACAAGCCGTCGCCCTGAGTAATAATTAACGCTTGCGACCGAACAGCCCCTTGGACTCGGTGCCGCCGCTCTGGATCCGGGTCAGCAGCACGCGCACCTCGGCGGCCGCCTCGTGGTGCGCCGGATTGACCTCGAGGACTTCCTGGAAGTGCGCGAGCGCCTCGCGGTTGCGGCCGAGGATCCGCTCGATGCGGCCGAGCAGGAAGTGCCAGTTGAGGGGATTGGATGACCGATCGATCGCGCGGAGCAACGCGCGCCGGGTATCCCCGGAGATCGCCTGCTTGTCGTCGCTCGCGCAGAACCGCGCCCACGCGAGCAGGGCGGCGTAGTCGAGGTTCTCGGGCACGAGCCTCACGGCCTTGCCGAGCTCGTCGATGGCCACGGAGATCTGTTCGCGGCGCAGGGCCGCTTCGCCACGCTGGAAGGCCTCGGTCGCGAGCTCGGACTTGTCGAGATCGCCGGTGCGCGCGCGGGGTGCGACCGCGGTCAGCTCTCCGCGCTTGAGCGAGGATACGTAGTCGCGCCGTCGCATCGAATCGCTGAGGACCATGAACGCAGCATTGAGCTGCGCGAGCACCCGCGGTCCGTGGCCAGCTTCGTCGACGATGCCGACCTCCTTCAGCGAGTCCGCGTGGAGCTTGCGCGCCATGCTGAAGTACGCCGCACGCACGGCCTCGGTCGGCGCTTCGGGGACGATGCCGAGCAACGCGAAATGATCCGCATTGCGCTCGATCATCGCAATGCGCGTCGCGATCAGTGCCTCGATGTCACGGGAGGTGCGATCACGGCTCGTGATCGTCCGCGGCGAGGTGATCGTGCGCGACGCGTGTGGCGCCTGGTTTGCCTGCTGCCCCATCATCGTCGGTGCGTTGCTGCGCTGGATCGAGATGCCGGTCGGTGGTGTGGTGATGTCGGCGCCCCGGTGAGTCTCGATGGCGGGCCGGCGCGGCAGCTCGACGGCAGGCCGGCCCGCAAAGTTGCCGCGTACGGTCGCGGTTCGCGAGACCAGCGTCGCACCGGTGACCGTCCGGCTCGTCGGGGTGATCGTCCGCGGTACCTGGGGCGGCGGATGCGCGGCCGCGCGATCGACAGGCTTGCCGCCGACCGCTTCGCAGGCCCCGCACGCCACCAGCGCATAGACGATGGCTTTCAACGTGCGCGGTTCGACGTCGCGATGGTTGGCCTCGAGTGCGGCGAGCGTGGCGCCCTCGCGGAGCTCGTCGATGATGAGGCCAGAATCGGTCCCGAACTGGAAGCCGTCGAGGTCGTTGTCGGAGACCTCGCGCATGCGATAGCTGCTGCCGAGCTCGAGCAGATCCTCGCCCAGCCGCTGCTCGGACAGGTTCATGCGGACGCCATGAAACATCACCGCGCCCAGCGGCACCGCGCAGTCCGGCCGCACCGGGATCCCGATCTCGTCAACGATCTCGAACTCGCCGCGATCGACCGAGAACGTGCGTGCCGCGCGGGCGATCGTGAGCTTGCGACGCAGGATCGCGACGTGCTCCACGCCAAGCCGCGTGGTCTCGGCGAGGACCTCGACCTCGTCGCGGTCCGGCGCAGCCGCGAGCCGGCGCGTGATCTCGCCGATCTGGCTCGACGATATGAGGTGGCTGGTCAGTGCGATCCGCGCGATCGAGTCGCTCGCAAGCGGCGACGTGGCCGCGACCACGACGCCATCGACGAACGCGATCGCGTAGGTCTTGCCGTCATCCGCGCAAAGGTTGAGCTGACCGCTCAGCTTGCGCTGACCGACCACGCCAAGGGTCATTCCCCACGCGCGGTCAAGCACCGTACCGAACGCAACTCTCACGAACCATCATCAGAGCGAGGATCCGGGCTGCTGGCAAGCAAAGAGAGCAATCAGAACGGGGCGATGCGCTCGATCTGGACCGGTGCGCCTGTCCTGGGATGCACGAAGGTGACGGCCTCCGCATGCAGCTGCAATCGATCGTCTTCGCGACCGTAAAGCCGATCACCAACAATCGGGACACCGATGCCGCACGCATGCGCCGCGTGCACCCTGAGCTGGTGGGTGCGCCCGGTCTCCGGGTACATCGCGACCCGCGCGCGTCCACGATCGTGTGCCAGCACCTGCCACCGGGTCACCGCCGGCTTGCCGTGGACGGGGTCGTGAAGCTGGCGTGGTCGGTCCTCGAGGTCGACCCGCAGCGCGAGATCGACGACACCGCGATCCGCGGTGGGGATCCCGTCGAGCCATGCGATGTAGCGCTTCGTCACCTCGCGACGCGCGAACAGTCGCTGCAGCGCCGCGTGCGTCGCGTCATCCTTCGCGGCGACGAGCACGCCCGAGGTCTCGAGGTCGAGCCGGTGAGCGACGAGCGGCCCGGTCGCGGCGGGATAGCGCGCGCGTAACCGGACCTGCACCGAGTCGCGCAACAGGCCGCTGCGTCCCGGCACCGAGAGCAGGCCGGCAGGCTTGTCGACGACGATCAGCCACTCGTCCTCGAAGATCACGCGCGGCTCGTCGTCTGCGATCGGTGCGATGCCGAACACGGGTGCCGGCTCGGCGGCGAGCCCGTCGAGCATGTGCGCGAGGATCGGACCGCACTTGCCGCGACACGCGGGGTAGAACACGCCGGCGTGACGGCCGCCGGTTGCGGGCGGCGCGCCCCACCACACCTCGGCGAGCGCGAGCGGACGCAGCCCCTGGCGATAGGCCTCGCCGAGCAGCTTCGGGGCGGCGCAGTCACCGGCACCGCCGGGTGGCATCTCGGGATCGAACAGCGCACGCAGCGGCCGTCGCTCGCCACGCGCATTCGCGATCACGTAGGTGTCGAACAGCACTCCGAGGTAATGCCGCGACCGGTCGGCGCGCCGCTGCTCGATGGTGCGGCGTTCGTCGTCGAGCATCGCGAGCCGGCGGGCAAGCGCGTCGCGACGATCGGCGTGCGCGACGAGCAGGCGCTTCTTCTCGGCGGCGGCGGCGCGGCTTGCCTGATCGAGTGCGTGGTGATCGGTGTTGGCCGAGCTCGCGCGTGCAGCATGGCGGGCGGCGCGGGCGGCGCGGTGACGGTCGCGAAGCGCGGCGAGCACGCTCGCGTGGGTGCGATCGATCGCGGCGAGCTCGTCACGACACCTGGCTGTCTCGCCGCCGGTCAGCGTCTCGATCCGCAGCGCGAGCGCGTGCAGCTCGGCCTCGCCGGCGGGCCACACCGCGTCGCGCGCGGCGACATCGAACAGCGGCGGCACGAAGCCGTCGACATGCCAGCGGCCGCCGAGCATCCCGGAGAACCCGCGCAGCGTGGCGATGCGGCCGTCGCGATCGGCGACGACGAGCACACCAAACATCTTTCCTTCTGGGCCTTCGTTCTGGCCTCCTCTCTGGCCGCGCAGCTCGTCGACGAGCTGCCCCGCTGCGGCACGTGCGAGCGGATGCGGTGGCGTCGCGAACGGGCTCGGAAACCGATCCGGAAGCTCGCCGGCGGACGGCGGTGGATCGAGGTAGCGGAGCACGCACGCAGCATAGGGGACACGCGAGCCGCGGCGAAGCTTGGGTGCGAGATGCGACGAACACCGACGGAACCAGGCGAGGCGGGCGCTGTCGAACGGCTCGGAGATACTGCTACGCTTCGTCGTCAGGGGAGCGCTCATGAAGAATGCGCACGTAGTGGCGGTGGCAGCGGGCCTGGCGGCAGGCGCGCTGTTCATCCACACCGATATCTGCCAGGACGCCTGGCTCAGGTACGGCATCGGAGTCGAGACCTGTCCCGACGGCAAGGTGCGCCAGACCGCGCAGCTCGCGGTGGCGGGGCTCCGCCGTGGCGCGAAGGGCTCGGTGACGTTCGGCGCCACCGCGCACTACACGACGAGCGCGTCCGATCACGTGATCAGCGTGCCGGTCGACGAGATCGGGCCAATCAAGCTGTCGCTGATTGGCAGAGACAAGAAGGTGACGCCGATCGCCGTCGAGCGCTGGAGCCGTCACGGGTCCGAGCGGCGCGCGCTGATCACGCTCCCCGAGGTGCCCGACGGCGACTACCAGCTCCACGCGACATTCCGTACCCGGATCGGACCCGGCGAGCTCGACGTCCCGCTGCCGCTCTACACGCCCGCCCGGATCCACGTGCTGACCGATCGCCCGCTCTACGAGCCTGGCAACACGGTCCAGTTCCGCGCGGTCGTGCTACGCGCGCGCGACCTCGCGCCGATCGATGGGCGTCCGGGCACCTGGGTCATCAAGGATCCGAACGGCGAGCTCCTCCTCGAGGAGAAGGCGCCGGCTGGAGAGTGGGGCGTGGTCTCGGGCAGCTTCCCGCTCGACAAGGGCGCGCAGACCGGCAGCTGGCGGGTCGCGTGGACATCGGCGGAGGCGACCGACGAGGTCGCGTTCACCGTCGAGCCGTTCACGCTGCCGCGGTTCAGCGTCGAGTCGACGGCGTCGAAGAGCTTCTACCGGCCGGGCGAGACGCCGGTCGTGCGCGGCGCCGTGACCTACAGCTCGGGCGCGCCGGTCGCGAACGCGACGCTCGACATCACGTGGAACGTCAACGGTGCGTGGCCGCCGCCGCGCGAGTGGCTGGAGAAGCTGCTGCCGAAGCGCGCCGCGACCGCGGCCAACGGCCGCTTCGAGCTCGCGCTGCCGAAGATCCCCGAGGATCTGCAGGGCCAGGCGACGATGACCGCGCGGATCTCCGCGATCGATCCGGCCGGCGATCGCGTCGAGGGCTCGGCCACCGTGCTGCTGAGTCAGGATGGCATCCAGGTGTCGGCCGTGACCGAGCTCGGCGACGGCCTCGTCCAGGGCTTCAACAACAAGCTGTTCGTGCGGGTGACCACACCGGACGGTGGCGTGGTGGCGAACGCGAAGGTGATCGTGAAGCGCGCGTGGCAGCCCAACGACGCCGGCATCACGGCCGCGCTCGACGAGGACGGCGTCGCCGCCTTGCAGCTCGATCCGGGTCCGCCGGTCAACGTCGTGATCCCGGCGCTGCCGTGGCGCCAGGTCGCGCGCCCGCAGCTCGTGACCCGCGGCGAGGTCGCGGATCTGATCAACGAGGACGGCGCGTCGCTCGCCGATCAGGTCGAGATCGATCGCTGGCTCGCCGTGCTGTCGCCGTGCGCGAAGTGGATCGCCGACGAGGATACGAGCGCGCGCGTTGGGCTGCGGATCGATGCGGGCGGCCGGGTCGTCGCCGCGGGCGGCGGTGCGTCGGCGCTCGACCAGTGCGTCGTCGGCACGCTGCGGAGCAAGCGATTGCCGGCGCGTGCCGAGCGCATGTACACGCTGACGTTCAACTTCACCGATCCGCAGCTGTCGCGATTGTCGGCGAGCGTCGAGAGCGCGCTCGACGAGCCCGAGGGCCTGCAGGCCAGCCTCGACGAGCTCGCGCGCGGTACCCGCGATTGCCTGCCGCAGGTCGAGGGCGCCGAGGGCAGCCTGCCAGATGCGCTGACGTGGCGGGTGACTGCGGGCAGCAAGCTCGTCGAGCTCGGCACCTGGATCAAGGATCCGCAGGGTGGTGCGGCACGCGTCGCGATGCCGTGCGTGAGCTCGCGGATCCACGCGGGTCGCCGGATCGAGCTCGCGGAGAAGGCCGACGCCGACTCGCTCGGCATCGTGCGGTTCACGGTGTCGTTGCCCGAGACGCTGACCCAGGCGAAGCCGCAACCGACGACGATGCTCGGCTACGAGCTCGCGGTGTCGGCGGACATCGAGGGCACGCCGTCGACCAAGCTTCGGGTCTCTCCTGGCGAGGTGCCGAACCTGAGGCTGCGCGTGACCCCGGTGATCGCGAAGCCCGGCGAGACCATCACCGCCGAGCTGATCCGCGGTCCCGACTTTGCCGGCTCGCTCCCCGACAAGCTCGAGGTCGTCCATCTCAAGGGGACGCAGGAGCCCAAGCTCGACAGCAATCGCAAGACGACATTCAAGCTCGACGCCAACACGTCGGGCTGGGTCGAGGTGCGCGGCGGCGGCGTGCGCGCGCTCGTCTACGTCAAGCCGGATGCCGATCTCGAGGTCGCGGTGACCCCGAAGCAGCCGCGCTACGCGCCCGGCCAGAAGGCCGAGCTCGCGATCGAGACCAGGCTCGCCGGCAAGGGAGGCCGCGCCGCGGTCGGCCTGTTCGGCGTCGATCAGAGCCTCGGCCAGCTCGTGCCGCTGCCCGGACCCGCGGAGCTGTCGCGCCTGCAGCCCAAGGTCGAGACCGGCGCGCCGGCGTTCGGCACGCTCGACGGTCAGGCGCTCGCGCTCGGCCGGATCCGCGGCGCGAACGCGGCGGCCGCGACGGTGCTGCGGGTCACCACGATCCCGTCGCCGCCGGAGCTCGATGCGGTCGTTCACGCGGCCGCGACGTCGCGGTTCGATGCGATCGAGGAGCTGACCGATCGGTTCTACGTCGTGCTCGCCGAGCTCCACCTGCAGACCCGGCAGTGGGAGGCCAAGGCGCCTCCCGACGCGAAGATGCAGCCCGCGGTGATGGCGGAGCTCTGGAAGCAGGCGCTCGCGGCGTGCACGAAGCGAGGCGCGCAGGTCACCGATGCCTACGGCCGGACGCTGCGGCTCTCGCGGTTGCCGCCGGATCTGCTGTCGCTGACGGATCCGCGCGCGGTGGTGGTGGTGGGGACCCGGCTCCCCGAGGACGTCGAGAACTGGGCCGCGTGGGTGGCCCGGGAGAGGCCTTGATCATGAAGCGCATGAAGCTCTGCGTGATGGTGCTGCTGGCGCTGGCGAGCGCGTGCAAAGGCCGCGACAAGCGGGACTCGTCGAAGTCCCAGGCGCAGGCGGTGAGCTCACCGGCACCAGTGGACCAGGAGGAGTCCGGAGGAGCCGGTGAGGCGATGGCGCTCGACGAGGGCAAGATGGGCGTCGAGGACTCCGACCGCCGGTCCGGCATCAAGCTGAGGAAGGAGTCGGTCGACAAGGCCGACGCGTGGGACGGTGCACCATCGCCAGCCACGGTGGCAGCGAACGCACCGCCACCACCGCCCGAGCCGAAGCCGGGTGCGAAGGGCGGGGCTCCGGCGCGCGCCGAGGCCCCGACCCGATCGTGGTTCCCCGAGACGTTTCTGTTCGAGCCGCTGATCGTCACCGACGACAGCGGACACGCGAGCGTGCTGGTCAAGGTTCCTGACCGGCTCACCACGTGGCGCCTGCTCGCGCTCGCCCACAGCCGCAACGGCGCGCAGGGCGGCGCGACGGCGAGCTTCCTCGGCACGCTGCCGACGTACGTCGATCTCGTGGTCCCGCCGTTCCTCACGATCGGTGACGAGGTGCGGCTGCCGATCCAGCTCGTCAACACGACGGGCGAGCCGGTCACGAGCACGCTCGTGCTCGAGGCGCGCAACGCCACGGTCAAGGCCACCGGCGGTGCGCGAACGATCCCCGCGCAGGGCAGCGTCGTCGAGTACGTGACGATCAAGGCGGACACGGCCGGTACGATCGCGTTGCGCGCGGGACTTCAGGGGGCCGACGCGGTGGTGCGCACGATCGAGGTGCGGCCGTCCGGCAAGCCGATCACGACCACCCGCAGCGGCACGCTCGCCGCGCCGCGCACGCTGAAGATCGAGGGTCCCGCGCTGTCCGATCCGACGACCGATCGCGTGCGCTTGCTCGTGTTCCCCGGCGCGCTCGCGCTGCTGCGCACCGAGCTCGGCGTGTCGACGGCACGCACCGGCGTCGCTGACGATGCGTACGCGCTCCTGCTCGCCGGCAAGGCGCCGGGTTTACTTGCATCGCTCGGCGACACGCCGGATGCCGTCGCGCTGCGCGACCTCGCGATCGTCACCGGTCAGCGCGCGATCCGCCACGGCCGCACGCTCGACGTCACCAGCGCGACGCTCTTGACCGAGGCCGCGCTCGCGCATCCGACGAACCCCGTGCTAGCGCGGCTCGGCGAGCGCGCGGCCGCGTACCTCGCGCAGAACCAGCGCCCGGATGGCACGTTCGCCGGCGGCACCGGATGGACGCTGCAGCGCGTGCTGATCGCGACCGCCGATGCCGCTCGCGCGGTCGGCGCGTCGAGCACCGATCGTCATCGCACCGCCGCGGTGCACGCGAAGGCCGCCGGTGCGTTCGAGCGCAACCACGCCGCCGTCCCGGACGATGGCTTCACGGCGGCAGCGATGCTCGCGAGTGGCGCCGTCAAGGGCGAGCTCGTCGAGAAGCTGCGCGAGCGCGTGCGCAAGGGCATCAAGGAATCGCTCGACGGCGCGAAGTACCTCGAGGTCGGTGAGGGCGTGGTCCGCGCCGATGGCTCGATCCCGACGACCGCGGAGGCCACCGCACTCGCCGTGCTCGCGCTCCAGGGCGACCCGAAGGCGACGACCGCCGGTGTTCTCGCCGACCTCGGCGCGACACTGCTCGGCTCGTACAGCCCGGTGCATGGCTGGGGCGATGGCCGCGCGAACCTCGCGTGCATCTACGCGGTGCTCGAGCTGTTCAAGGCGCCGGTGCCGGCGGACGTCAAGATCACGCTGACCCGCGATGGCCAGCCGGTCGCCGAGGGGACCCTGGATCGCGCGAAGCTGCGCGAGGTGCTCGCGATCGAGGCGGTCGCGCCCGGCATCTCCGGTACGCACACGTGGGCGGTGACCGCGGAGCCCGCCGTCGCGGGGCTCGGCTACACGCTCGCGCTGCAGAGCTGGGTGCCGTGGGAGCCCGAGACCACGCAGCAAGGTCTCGAGCTCGCGTTGCCGCCGGCGATCACCGGCACCGTCGGCAAGCCGGTCGACATCACCCTCACCGCGATCGCCCCGGGCAACCTCGAGCTGCGCATCATCCACTCGCTGCCGGCCGGCGTGCAGGTCGACACCCCGACCCTGCAGGCGCTCGTCGACGCCGGCACGATCACGCGGTTCACGGTCGCCGACGGCAAGGTCGAGCTCTTCGTGCCAGCGCTCGTGCCCGGCCAGACCTTCACCGCGAAGTACCGGGTGGTCCCGACGCTCGCCGGCAAGCTGACCAGCTCCGCCTCGTCGATCGAAGCTGGCGCGCTCGGCACTGGCGCGCACTTCGACGTGCCGCCGACGACGTGGACGATCCGCTAACGCAGCACTCCCGATTGGCCTGACCGACGGGGGAGTCATCTGTAGTACCGTGGGCGCACGTGATCTTCGCCATCGGAGACGTACATGGTTGTGTCAACGAGCTCCGGCTGCTGCTGAACAAGCTGCCCCGGAATCCCGACACGACGATCGTCTTGCTCGGTGACTATGTCGACCGCGGCCCGAGCTCGCGCGAGGTCATCGAGACGGTGCTGGAGCTCTCTCAGCAGTGCAACGTGGTGGCGCTCAAGGGCAACCACGAGGCGATGTTTCTCGACTATCTCGATCAACCTCAATCCGCCGCTGCGGGTCAGTTCATTTATAACGGCGGCAGCGCCACGCTCGCGTCCTACGCCGACGAGCACGGCGAGTTCACGGTCCCCGACGAGCACCTCGGTTTCCTGCGGTCGTTGCCTCTGATGCACACGACCGAGCACAGCGTGTTCGTGCACGCCGGGCTGCCGCTGGTCCCGCTCGATCAGATCAGCCTGGCCGACCACGAGCCCACATTGCTGTGGACGCGTGGTCGCTTCCTACGCACCGACTACGAATGGGGCAAGGTCGTCGTGCACGGCCACACTCCGGTTCCTCGCGCCACGCTGTGGCCCAACCGGATCAATATCGACACGGGGTGCGTCTACCGGGGCCGGCTCACAGCGATCTCGTTGCCTGGCGAGGTGAAGTTCAGCGTGAAACGGACCAACGCGGAGTTTCGGGTCGTGTTGCGCGACCTGTCCGGACAGGGGATCAGGAAGGCTCATCGCTTCACCGGCGCGATTCCGGTCAGCGTTCATCGCGGCGACCGCGTTCACGAGTTCGTCACCGTGGACTACAGCGAGATCGGGATGTACCTGCGCACGGTCGATCCCGCCGAGAATTCGCGGTTCAACGAGGGCGAACGGATCACGGGTATCGTCGGACCCAAGTCACTCTCTCCGGTGGAGTTTATCGGGGTGATCGTCCGCCAGCGCATCGACGACTTCGGCGTTCACTACGGCGTCAAGCTCATCGACAACGCCGACGAGCCTCCGATCGAAGAGTGACGTCAGCGTCGGCGAAGCTCGGCGCCAGCTTCCGGTCTCGGTCCCACCGACGGCCTGAACGATCCGCTGCGGCTCATTCGGTTACCGACGCGTAGCGGTCGTCGGGATCCGCCGGATCGAAGTGGCGCTGGTCGTCGGAGATCACGGCCGCGCGCGGGAACGCGGTGCGCAGCGCGCGTACGCCGGCGGGCGTCAGGTAGCAGTCGTCGACATCGAGCGTGCGCAGCTTCGGGAACCTCGCGGCGGCCGCGACGAGCCGGGTCGCATCGTCGTCGGACAGCGTGCTCATCGAGAGATCGAGCGTCTCGAGGCGAGCCGCGATCGGTGCGCTGGTGATCCGATCGACGAGCTCGGCCGCGAATTCGTGGTTGCAGAGTCCGAGGTGACAGACCCCCAAAAGGACGCTGCCGTCGATGAGCTTCGCGAGATCGCGCACGGTGGCGTCGGAATGCTGATCGGACCCGAACCACAGCTCGAGCCGCGTCAGCGCGGGCAGCTTCGCCGCGAACAGGTGCTTGAGCCGCTGCTTCGTCATCGCACAGGTCTCGATCACGAGCGTCGCGAGCTCGGGCAGATCGAGCTTGCTGATGCCGAAGGTCTCGCTGCCGTCGGACCCCGAGTGTAGCTTCAGCGAATCGAGCGCGGGAAAGGCCTTGCTGATCAGCTTGCCGACGTCGCCGATCACGTGATGCGCCATGTCGATGTCGTCGGGAATGTCGCCGAGATGCAGCCGCTCGAGCGAGGCCGCCCACGCGTGCTTCGCAGCTTCGGCGAGCACCGCCGGGACATCGTCGGCATTGTGGTCCCAGCGCAGGATGCCGGTCCGCAGCTCGCTGAGCGCAGCGCACAGCGGGGTCGCGAACAGCTTCGCGGCGAGCCCCACCGCATCGAACTTGTCGTCCATCCAGTCGCGCGAGTTCTGCAGGTGCAGCGAGCCCCACAGTCCACCGGGCTGCCAGCTCCACGTCGCGAAGTCAGGGTCGGGCAAGCCGAGCTTCGCGATCAGCTGGTCGAGGCGCTTCAGCTTCTTCGCGTCCTGCTTTCGCGCGAGCGCCTGGACGAGCACGATCAGCTCGCCGGTAGCGGAGTTTTGGCTCTGCAGCCAGTCCGCGTAAACACCGACGGTGCCGTCGTCGCAGGTCTCGCGGATCGCGGCCTCGAGCGCGGGGTTGCGCGGCATCGGCTCGGTCAGGAACTGCGCGCCGATCACCAGCGGCTCGGCGTAGCCCTCCTTGCGCTTCGCGGCGACGAGCTTGTCGTGCGCGGCGCGCGCTTCCTTCTGGGTCTTGAAGTTTTGTGTCCGCGACCGCTGGGTCCCGACCTTGCCCGAGCGGATCGAGAACATCTTCGTTCCGAGGTTGATCTCCCAGTAGTGTCGGGCTCCGGTCTTCTCGATCTCGAGTCGCATCGCCGCATCATAGAGCGGTATTCTGGTGGCCCGCATGGCTGACCCCGTCCTTCCCGATCGCGCCCGCGTCGTCATCGTCGGCGGCGGCATCATCGGTTGCTCTGTCGCCTACCACCTCGCGCATATGGGCTGGAAGGATGTCGTGCTGCTCGAGCGCGATCGCATCACGTCGGGAACGACGTGGCATGCCGCGGGCCTGATGGTGACGTTCGGCTCGACCTCGGAGACCTCGACCCAGATGCGCAAGTACAGCTGCGATCTGTACGAGCGCCTCGAGGCCGAGACCGGCCAGTCGACGGGGTTCCGGCGCACCGGCTTCATCGAGGTCGCCTCCGATCGCGATCGCCTGGAAGAATATCGCCGGGTCTCGGCGCACAACCGCTTCCTCGGGATCGACGTCCACGAGATCTCGCCGGCGCAGGTCGGCGAGCTGTTCCCGCTGGCGCGCGTCGACGATCTGCTCGCCGGGTTCTACGTCAAGGAGGACGGCCGCGCCGATCCGGTCGGCGTCACGATGGCGCTCGCGAAGGGCGCACGCGCGCAGGGAGCGAGGCTTCTCGAAGGCGTGCCCGTGACCGGGGTGCTGAAGGAGCGCGGTGTCGTCAAGGGCGTGACCACGGCGTTCGGCAACATCGAGGCAGAGTACGTCGTCAACTGCGCCGGGATGTGGGCGCGGCAGTTCGGCGAGCGCGCCGGCGTCAACATCCCGAACCAAGCCGCCGAGCACTACTACCTGATCACCGAGCGGATCCCCGAGCTCCGGGAGCTCCGCGCCGACTGGCCCGTGCTCGAGGACCCGGGCTCGCACGTGTACTTCCGCGAGGAGGTCGGCGGGATGATGATCGGGCTGTTCGAGCCGGTCTGCGCGCCGTGGAAGATCGAGGGCATCCCGGAGGACTTCTCGTTCGCGGAGATCCAGCCGGACTGGGAGCGCATGGGTCCGTACGTCGAGACCGCGATGAAGCGGGTCCCGATCACGATGAACGTCGGCGTGAAGAAGTTCTTCTGCGGCCCCGAGAGCTTCACGCCGGATCTGCGGCCGATCGTCGGCGAGGCGCCGGAGCTGAAGAACTACTTCGTCGCCGCCGGGCTCAACTCGATCGGCATCCTCACCGGCGGCGGGCTCGGTCGCGTGATGGCGCACTGGATCGTCAACGGCAGTCCGGACGTCGACATCACCGCGATGAACATCGACCGGCTTCACACCTACCAGCGCAACCCGGAGTACCGGCGCACGCGCACCGTCGAGTCGCTCGGCCTGGTCTACCAGTGCCACTACCCGACGTACGCGATGCAGACCGCGCGCGGCGCGAAGCAGTCGCCGATCCACGACCGGCTCGCCGCACGTGGCGCGTACTTCAAGGACGTCAGCGGCTGGGAGGGTGCGGACTGGTACGCGCCGCCTGGCGTCGAGCCGAAGGTCGAGCGGCTGTCGTGGACGCGGCAGAACTGGTTCCGGTACTGGGAGGCCGAGCACCGTGCCGCGCGTGACGGCGTGATCGTGATGGACATGTCGTTCATGTCGAAGTTTCGCGTGCAGGGCCGCGATGCCGGCCGGATGCTCGACTGGATCTCGGCGAACAGCGTCGACGGCGACGCCGGTACGATCACGTACACGCAGTGGCTCGACGACGCCGGCAAGCTGCAGGCCGATCTGACCGTCACCAAGCTCGCCGCCGACGACTACTGGATCGTCGCGTCGGACACCGTGCATCGCCACGTCGAGACCTGGATGAAGCGGCAGATCGGTGACGCCCACGCGCACGTCACCGACGTCACCGGCGGCTACGGGCAGATCAACGTGCAGGGGCCGCGGTCGCGCGAGCTGCTGCAGGCGATCACGACGTCGGATCTCTCGAACGCGGCGTTCCCGTTCCGCCACGCCCGCGAGCTCGACATCGGCTTCGCGCGCGTGCTCTGCATCCGCATCACGTACCTCGGCGAGCTCGGCTACGAGCTCTACATCCCCGCCGAGCAAACCGTGCACGTCTACGATCGGCTCGTCACCGCCGGCGCGAACGTCGGCCTCGTGCACGCCGGGCTCAAGGCGCTCGCGAGCCTGCGCATGGAGAAGGGCTATCGCGACTACGGCCACGACATCGACAACACCGATACCGTCCTCGAGGCGGGCCTGGGCTTCGCGGTCGATCTCAAGAAGCCACGCGGCTTCCTCGGCAAGGACGCGGTCGTCGCGCAGAAGGCCGGCGGGCCGCTCAGGAAGAAGCTGCTGCAGATCCTCGTCAAGGATCCCGAGCCGATGATGTTCCACGCCGAGATCGTCCATCGCGACGGCAAGCCGCTCGGCTACATCCGCGCGGCGTCCTACGGCCACACCCTCGGCGGCGCGGTCGGCCTCGCGATGATCGAGGCGGACCAGCCGATCGACGGCAAGTGGATCGAGGCTGGCACGTGGGAGGTCGACATCGCCGGCACCCGCTACCCCGCGATCGCCTCGTTGAAGCCGCTGTTCGATCCCGAGAACAAGAAGATCAAGGTCTGAGAGGCCGGCCGAGGCGCCGCTGTCACGTTTGTAACCTCACGCGCCGGGCGATGGTTGTCGAGGTGGACGCCGCTCGTCGCTGTAGAGTGCGCCGAATGCGAGCATGGCTGCTTCTCGTCCTCGCCGCATGCGGCGGCGGCGATCGTGATCCCCTCGAGGTCCAGACCGACAGCGGCGGCGTCCGCGGCGTGATGCAGGGCGAGACCCGCGCGTTCCTCGGCGTGCCGTACGCGGCGCCGCCGGTCGGCGAGCTCCGCTGGCGACCACCGCAGCGCGCCGCCGCGTGGGAGGGCGTTCGCGATGCCGTGCAGACCGGCCTGCAGTGCCCGCAATCGTTCAGCCTCGGCGGTCCGGGCGGCGACGAGGACTGCTTGTTCGTCAACGTGTGGTCACCGCCGGACGCCAGCGGGCGGCCGGTGCTCGTGTGGCTGCACGGCGGCGCGTTCATCTTCGGAAGCGGCGGCGACAGCTACTACAACGGCAAGCACCTCGCGGAGACCTACGACGTCGTCGTGGTCACCGTGAACTACCGGCTCGGCGCGCTCGGCTTCCTCGCGCACCCGGCGTTCGCCGCCGAGGATCCCTCCTATCCGTCGTCGGGAAACTGGGGCCTCGACGACCAGCTCGCCGCACTCCAGTGGGTGCAGCGCAACATCGAGAAGTTCGGCGGCGACAAGACGCGCGTCACGCTGTTCGGCGAGTCCGCCGGCGGTTTCAGCACGTGCGTGCACTACCTGTCACCGCGCAGCGCCGGGTTGTTCCACGCCGCGATCTCCGAGAGCGGTCTGTGCAGCAGCATGCTGACCGAGCCCTCGAAGGCGGCTGCCGAGGCCGACGGCGTGGCCACCGCGACGAGCCTGGGGTGCACCGGCACCGGTGCAGCGGCCGCGGCGTGCCTTCGCAGCAAGACCGCGGATCAGCTGCTCGCAGCGACGGCGCCGCCGCCGATCCTTCAGCAGCCGCACGGTGGTCCGTTCTACGGAACCGGCAACTTCCTCGCGACCCTGCCGAACGTCGACGGCTTCGTGATCGCGAAGCCGCTGCGGCAGCTGTTTGCCGGGGGCAACTTCGAGGCGCGGCCACTGCTGCTCGGCGCGAACCGAGACGAGGGCACGATCTTTCACTCCTCGCTGTTCGCGCTCGAGGTCACCGACGAGGCGGACTATCGCGCGGCGATCACGCGCCGGTTCGGAGCGGGAAACGTCGACGCGATCGTCGCGCAGTATCCGGTCGCGTCGTATGCGTCGGCGAATCGGGCGCTCGCGGAGGTCACCGGCGATGCGTTCTTCGTGTGCTCCGCGCGCCGGTCCGCTCTCGGTGCCACCGCGGCCGGTGCTTCGGTCTATGCATACAGCTTCCAGCGGGAGCTCACGAACACGTTCATGCAAGGTCTCGGGGTGTTCCACATCGCGGAGGTCCCGTTCGTGTTCGGCACCGAGGGCGCGTTTCCTCTCGGTCGGATCGGCGATGCGGGCCAGGTGGTCGCCGACGCGGTGCAGGGGTACTGGACACGGTTCGCGGCGAGCGGAGATCCGAATGGTGTCGGCGCGACGGAGTGGCCTACCTACACCGGCGGCCGGCACCTCGTACTCGACGCGAGCGTGACTGCGGGTATGGCGTACAAGGCTGCGGCGTGCGATTTCTGGGATGCCGTCACCGTCCCGTGACGCGCGGCGACCGTTGATGGGGTTGCGGCCCCGTTGGATCGACGTCGATCGGAATGAGCGTGCTCGACGCGGGTCCCGATGACACGCTCGACGCCGGACACCGATCGTGCGGCTGCGGTAATCTGATCGACGGGGGAACGCTGATGAATCGATATGTGGCGATGGTTGTGGCCGTGCTTGCAGTGGTGCTGATCGCGAGGGTCGACACGCACGACGGACGCTGCGAATCGATGTTCCTCCGCTACGGACTCGAGACGATGACGTGCCCGTCGGGAACGATCCGGCAGACCGCGAGGATCCAGACCTATGACGTGCGCCGCGGTGCGCCCGCTTCGATCCGGCTCTCGGCGCGGGCGCACTTCACGATCGCCCTTGCCGACGAGGTCCAGACCCTCGACGTCCCCGAGATCCAGAGCGTGGTGCTGTCGCTGATCGACGCGAACAACGTCGCGACGCCGATCACGCCGGTCGCCGGCTGGGAGGGCGGGATCGCGAGCATCAAGCTGGCCGACATCCCCGACGGCGATTACAAGCTGCGCGCGAAGTACACGACACGGATCGGTACCGGCGAGCTCGACGTCGCGCTTCCGCTGTACACGCCGGCGCGCGTCCACGTGATCACCGATCGCCCGCTCTACGAGCCAGGCAACGTCGTGCGGTTCCGCGCTGTCGTGCTCCGCGCGCGTGACCTCGCACCACTCGATGGGCGCCCCGGCCGCTGGATGATCAAGGATCCGACCGGCGAGGTGTTGCTCGAGGAGAAGGCGCCCGCAACCGACTGGGGCGTGGTTGCCGGGACGTTCCCGCTCGACAAGCTC
>JBKJUF010000159.1:0-7855 GCA_046590445.1 Kofleriaceae bacterium | reverse complement strand
GCCACCGTCGGCGCCGTTCGCGGCGTGCTCCGCGACAAGTCCACCGGTGAGCCGGCGCTCGGCGCCACGGTCGTCGCGACCTCGCCCGCCCTCGTCGGCGAGCAGGTCGTGCTGACGGACGAAACCGGTCAGTACTTCATGACGTCGCTGCCGCCGGGCGTCTACACGCTGACGATCTACTACGAGAACAAGACGTTCTCGCGTGGCAACGTCCTCGTGCAGCTCGGCAAGGAAGCCGTCGTCAACGTCTCCGTCGATCCGAAGGCCGGCGCGCCGGTCGGTACGGGCGGCGGCGAGACCATCATCATCACCGGCACCGCGCCGACGATCGATCAGGGCTCGACGAAGACCGGCGTCACGATCACCGATGACTACACCCGCAACATCCCGACCGGCCGCACCTTCGGCGGCGTCGTCGGCAGCGCGGCGGGCGCGCAGGACGACCTCTATGGCGTCTCGATCGCCGGCGCGACCTCGTCCGAGAACGTGTACGTCGTCGAGGGCATCAACACGACGGATACCGGCTTCGGTGGCATCTCGTCGAACCTGCCGAACGAGTTCATCGCCGAGACCGAGGTGATCACTGGCGGATACAACGCCGAGTTCGGCCGCGCCACGGGCGGCATCATCAACGTCGTCACCAAGTCCGGTTCGAACGAGTTCCGCGGCTCGGTGTTCGGTTACTACACGCCGGGCTCGCTGGTCGCGGACGCCGACGGGATCCAGCGCGAGGGCGGCTCGATCGATACCGAGTCGAACCTCGACTATCGCTACGATGTCGGCGCCGAGGTCGGTGGTCCGATCATCAAGGACAAGCTGTGGTTCCACGTCGGGTTCAACCCGTCGTCAACCAAGTCCACGGTCACCCGCATCGTCGCGAGCCAGACCGACGTCGACGATGACGGAGTGCCCGACATCGATCCCGACACCGGGTTCACGCTGCACGAGCGCGTCTCCGATACGGATCTCACCACCAAGCTGAGCACGTACTTCTTCACCGCGAAGGTCAACGGCGCGATCAACCAGAACCACCAGTTCCAGGTGTCAACGTTCGGTAACCCGCGCTCGGGTGACTCGATCTACGCGATCACCCGCAACCCGGCAAACTCCGTCATCGATCGCGAAGATGGCGCGTATGACCTCGCGGCCAAGTGGACCTCGAAGTTCAACGACGGCAAGACCCAGGTCGACGCCGTGCTCGGCTTCCACCGCGGGTTCGACAACCAGCTGCCGAAGAACGCCTCGCAGAACGTCCCGAACGCGGAGTATCGGTACAATCGCTCGCTCTACGACTTCAACGAGATCGAGAAGAACTACGGCGATATCTCGGACTGCCAGGACAGCATGGATCCGGCCGTCGACCCGTACCCGGGCATCCGCAACTGTCCGGTGTTCGGCTACTCGAGCCAGGGCCTCGACTTCCTCGAGGAGCGCACCAACGATCGCACGTCGGCCGTGCTCGCGATCACCCAGCGCGTGAAGCTCGCGGGCTACCACACGTTCAAGGCCGGCCTCGATCTCGACTTCGCGACCTACGACTCCAAGCGCGGTTACTCGGGTGGCGCACGGCTACGCCGCGGGACGCCGCTCGCGAACGGCCAGGCGCGCTGGCAGTTCCGCGAGCTCCTCCAGATCGTTCGCCCGCTGACCGAGGAAGAGAACCAAGATCCGGGCAGCGTGATGCTCGCCGAGCAGCAGTACCTCTGCGCGAGCGACCGCGCGATCTGTCAGGTTGCGTCGAACGGCATCACGGCCGAGACCAAGAACACCAGCGTCGCCGCGTTCATCCAGGATAGCTGGCAGATCCGCCCGAACCTGACGCTCAACGCCGGCCTTCGGTGGGAGCAGCAGACCGGCTTCGTGGCCGAGGCGCTACAGGGTCAGATCTCCCCGGAAGGCGAGATCATTCCCGAGGAGGCCTACAAGCTCGAGAACATGTTCGCGCCGCGTATCGGCCTGATCTACGACCCGACCTCGGAAGGCAAGTCGAAGATCTTCGCGCACTGGGGCCGGTTCTACGAGAACGTCCCGATGGACATTAACGTCCGCGCGTTCGGTGGCGAGATCACGAACTTCACGCAGGTGAACTTCAATCGCCGCACCGCGGACGCCCCCGGGTTCGACCCGAACTGCAACGTCGACTTCGACGGCTCGGATCCGAACCGCAACCTGTACGAGACCTTGCAGCAGTGCACCGACACGACGCAGCAGGCGCTGATCGGTGGCGGCACCGAGTTCGTCTCGCCCGGCCTCAAGGGTCAGTACACCCAGGAGCTCGTGCTCGGCGCCGAGTACGAGATCCTCGCCGACCTCACGGTCGGCATGAACTACATCCATCGCACGCTGCCGGTCGTCATCGAGGACGTCTCGGTCGACGGCGGCAATACGTACCTGATCACCAACCCCGGCGAGGATCTCTCCGGGGAGGCCGCCAAGCTGCAGATGGAGGCCGACCGCCTCCTCGCCTCGGGTGATCCAGATCAGATGGCGCTCGGCGAGCTCTTCGCGAACCGCGCGAGCCAGCTCAACTACGTGGGTCGGTTCGACAAGCCGACGCGTAACTACGACGCGCTCCAGCTCACGGCGCGCCAGCGCGCGACGCGTAACTCGCTGCTCCAGGCGAGCTACACGTTCTCGCAGTCGAAGGGTAACTACCCCGGTCTGTTCTCGACCGAGACCGGCCAGCTCGATCCGAACCTGACGTCGCTCTACGATCTCCCGGACCTCATGGCGAACCGCTATGGCGCGCTGGGTCTCGATCGTCCGCACAACCTGAAGGTCGATGGGTTCTACCTGTTCAACTTCAAGGAAGCGGGCCTGCTCACGACTGGCGTCAGCTTCCGGGCGCAGTCCGGTATCGCTCACAACGCACTCGCGTCGCACCCGGTGTACGGCTCGGGCGAGGCGTACCTGCTGCCGCGCGGCGCGATCGAGCGTTCGCCGGTCACCACGCAGACCGACGTCCACCTGAGCTACGGTTACCAGATCAACAAGACGACGCGCCTCGAGGGCTTCGTCCGGTTGTTCAACCTGTTCAACCAGCAGGAGGAGCTCGACAAGGACGAGATCTACACGTTCGACAACGCGATCCCGGTTGTCGGCGGTGACCTCACCGACCTCCAGCACGTCAAGGTGCAGGACCCCGCGACGGGCCTCGAGACCGACACGACCGTCACGCCGAACCCGAACTTCAAGAACGTCAATGCGCGCCAGGCCCCGCGGTCGGTGCAGCTCGGCTTCCGCCTGACGTTCTGATCGACGGCTGACAATCGACCCGACCCGTTCCTTGGGTCGGTCGATTCACCGTCGAGTCCTTTTGGGCCCGCCAACTTGGCGGGCCTTTTGTTTTGGTTTCAGCTAGTTGCGATCAAGGAGATTCACGCTGACTTCGTAGATCGAGAGGCCGTCACAGCGCGTTTGAAGCTCCCATGGACATCCGGTTCAGTGATCACGCCTCGTTTCATCGCGCTGCCGCCGGCATGGTCGGCGGCGCCGTCGTTTCCAGCCTCGCACTCCACGCGATCACGCCGCTCGCGCCGCTGGCCGGCGGGCTCGCGGGCCTGGCGGTGGGTGCGGCGTGGGCCTATGGCCGGCTGACCTGGCGGGGGCTCGCGGCCGCCGCTGCGGCAGTCCCGCTGTTCGTGATGACGCCGAGCTGGACCGTGATGGCGATCGTCGCCGCCGTGATGGCGCTCGGCCTCGCGATGGGCGGCAAGGGTGCGGTCACCGGTGTCCGCGGTGCAGTGGCAGTCGCGCTCGGCGCGGCGACCACGATGCTCGGCATGTGGTGCGCGCTGCGCGTGCTCGGTGCTCGCGAGACCGCGACGTGGTCGCAGTGGGCGCTCACCGCGACGGCCGCCGGCTCGATGGGCATGGTTGGCATCCTCGCGATGCTGCCCCGCCACCTCAAGGTCGCGATCGATCCCGTGATGGCTGCGATCCGCCGGCTGCCGACGAACCTCGATCCCGAGGTCAAGGGCCTCTGCGATCGCTCGGTCGCGATCTGGTCGACGGCGAAGGACCGGATCTCCGACGACGCGGGACGTAACCTCGTCCGCGACGGTGTGGTGAAGACGCTCGAGGTGGCGGTGAAGAGCGCTGACGTCCGCGTCACCGGCTCGACCGACACCGAGCTTCAGGGCCGGATGGCCGAGCTCGACAAGCGCGTCGCCGCGGCGACCGATGACGAGGTCCGCACGCAGTACCAGGCCGCGCGCGCCGCGCTCGAAGATCAGCGTCGCTACCGTGAGCACATCGCGAAGGGCCGCGAGCGGCTCGTCGCCCGCATGCACAACCACGTCGCCGCACTCGAGAAGTTCCAGCTCGCAGCGACCGGGCTCGAAGCGGCACGTGCAGCGACCGCCGGAGCCACCGCGATCCAGCAGCTCGAGGAGCTCTCGCACGACGTCGCCGCGAGCGGCGAGGCGCTCGCCGAGATCGAGCTCGGCGAGCTGGCGGCAGTTACCGCGAAGCCCGAAGCGAAGCCCGAATCGACACCCGAGACACCCGAGTCGACGGCCACCGACGAGCTCGCGACTGCCGCACCGGCGAGCAACTGATCAGCCCGTCCTCGCACCTCCCACATGCACGGCCCGTTCGGCACCCGCCGGGCGGGCTGTTTTGCGTCGGGCTTGCGTAAGAATCCTCACGCTCGATCGATCACACACGCCGCCAGGCATCGTGCAGGCTGCAGCCCGGTCGCGGATCTGTAACCGTCGGCGGTGATCTCGGCACATCTGGTACGCTCACGCTCTAGGAGGAGACCATGCGTTCGCCTGTACGGATTCTGTTCGCCATCATGTGTACCGTCGTCCTGTCGACGTCGTGGTCATCCGACGCGCTCGCCGATGACGCCGACGCGCACTACAAGCAGGGCCTCGCGTACAAGCAGCAAGGCAAGGTCGACGACGCGATCAGCTCGCTCGAGAAGGCGGTCGCCGCGAACCCCAAGCACGGCATGGCGTGGGCATCGCTGGGTCACCTCTACAAGAAGAAGGATGACGTGGCGAAGGCAGTCGGTGCGTACGAGAACGCGACGTCCGTCATCAAGAAGGACAAGGTCCTGTGGGCGAACCTCGGGATGGCCTACTACCGCAACAAGCAGGTCGACAAGGCGCTCGAGGCGTTGATCGTCGCGTGCCGCCTCGACCCGAAGGACGCCGAGATCCGCGGCAACCTCGGCACGATCCGCCGGCAGAAGGGCGACGTCGCAGGCGCGATCCGGGACCTCGAGATCGCGGTCAAGCTCAAGCCCGATGACGCGAACTACCACAACAACCTCGGCGTCGCCTATCGCGTGGCGAAGCGCGATGACGACGCGATCAAGGCGTTCAAGAAGGCGATCGAGCTGTCGCCGAACGACCCCGGCTTCCATTTCAACATCGCGGTCGCGTATCGCCGCAAGTCGGCGGACAACCCGGATCTGCTGACCGAGGCGATCGCGTCGTACGAGAAGGCGACGGCGCTCGACCCGAGCAACGCGGAGGGGTGGTTCGACCTCGGCTTCATGTACAAGACCGATCACCAGAACGACAAGGCGGTGTTCGCGTTCAGCAAGTACCTCGAGCTCAACAAGGGCAAGGATCCCGAGGGTCAGAAGCGAATCGAGGACGAGATGGGATCGCTCGGCGGCAAGGTCGAGAAGGGCAAGCCCGCACCGAAGGTCACGCCGAAAAAGACGCTGACGCCGCCGAAGAAGTAGCCGTAGTCGGGAGAACGTGGTCGACCGTCGCCTGGGTAAGAGTTGGGCTGAGGTGTGGGCTACGGGCGAATTGGGCGGGTCCGAAGGCGAGTGGTAGGGTGGATCAATGCGGATCAGCTGGCTGGCAGCCGATGACATCGCCGCCGCACGCCAGGCGCTGACCGCGGGTGGCGCCACCTGGGACGACCACTTCTCGACCGATGCCACCGGCTACACGAGCCCGCCGATGCCGCTGGGTCTGCGGCACCTCGACTGGGATCGGATGAGCGAACATGTCGCACGCGCCGAACGGGTGTCCGAGGTCCTACGCGAACGTGGGCTCGATGCCGCGCGGGCGCGGTTCGCCACGAGTCAGGTCGCGATCGAGGCGGCCACACTCGCCGCTGCAGCGCACGAAGGTGACCTGCTCGGCCTCGACGAGGTGATGCACGTCCTGCGTTGCGCGATCGATCCCTACGTGTTCTATGCACCGTTTCTCGAGCTGATGATCGAGCTCGGGCGCGGCCAGGTCGACCGCACCGTCGAGACGTACGAGGACTTCGCGGCGGCCTACGCGCGCGCGCTCGTGACCGTGCCGCATGGGGTCGAGCGCGTCGGTGCGATGCGTGACGGGCTCGCCGACTTCTACGTGGCCGCGGGCCGCATCGACCAGGCCGAGGCGCTGTTCGAGCGCCGCCACGACGAGGATCGCGGTGACGTCGCGGTCGCGCTGTCGGCGAGCCGGGCGTTCCTCGCGGCCGGCTCGGTCAGCCATGCAGTGCGCTGGCTCGGCGTGGGCGCCGCGCGTGCGGCGGCACTCGGCAAAGAGGAGCTCGCGCAGCGGCTGCGGCTGAAGCAGGAACGCGTGCGCGAGCGGTTGAGCTAGCCGCGCGCGCCAAGATGAATCTAGATCGCGGACAGCAGCGGGATGTACGTGCCCGATGGCGGTACGTCGAAACCTTCGACGTTGAACATCGACGTGAAGATCGCGTTCGAACGCGAATCGGCGATCAGCGCGTGCAGCCCGGCGACCAGCGTGGCCGCGCGCTCCGGCGCGAGCTTCGGGCTCAGCACGACGCCATCGTTTGGCGACTCGTCGGTGTATGCGAGCAGCTTGAGGCGGGGCGCGCGGACGCGCCAGGTGTCCTTGAGACCACCGGGCCCGACGAACAGCGCCGTGAGATCGGCGTCGAAGTCGAGGACCGCGTCGATGCATGCCGCGTACGACCCGAACATTCGTTGGTTGAGAAATGCGGTGTCGACGTCGATGCCGACGCTGCGCAGGTAGGCACGTGGCAGCAGGTAGCCGCCGACCGATGACTCGTCCACCCATGCGACGCGCGGGCGGAACACACCGGCACCCAGCGAGCTGATGTCGAAGGTGTCCTGCGCGCGGCTGACGAGCGCGGAGCGATAGGTGTTTGCCCCACCGCGAAGCGCGCGCAGCGCCACCCGGCCGCCGACCGATTCGATGCGCGCGCAGGCCAGTGGCGGTCCCCACGCGGCATCGACCTCGCCAGCGAGCACTGCGGTCTGCAATGCCTTGTACGTCTTGAATGGCACGACCATCTGGAAGCCGGCCGTGTAGAGGAGGTCCGCGAACTCGCGCGCGAGTGCCCACACCGGTGCGGTTCCGAGCGACGGGGGCAGCCCAAACGTGAACCCCGTGCGATCGCTCGGCTCCCCCATCACGACCAGTGTACTGCGATCGCGGCGCGCTCCGCGCGAGGGCGGAGCTGATCACCGGTTCAGTCAGACCGCTCTGGTACTTGGAGGCATGGCCAAGATCAAGGCGCTCAAGGTGCGCACCGCGTACCGGTGCCAGGCCTGTGGTCACCTCGAGTCGCGCTGGCTCGGGCGCTGCCCGGCCTGTCAGGAGTGGAGCTCGCTCGTCGAGGAGATCGAGGCGGCCGCGCCGCCGCGGCCGAGCTCTGCGGGTGTCGCCGATGGTGCGTCACCGATCTCGATCGTCGAGGTCGTCGAGATCAGCGCGAAAGACCGTCTGAGCTGCGGGATCGGCGAGCTCGACCGGGTCCTCGGCGGCGGGCTCGTCGCCGGCTGCCTCGTGCTGCTCGGAGGCGATCCGGGCGTCGGCAAGTCGACGCTGCTCGTCCAGGCCCTCGCCGGGCTCGCGCGTGGCGGCCGTGTGCTGTACGCGACGGGCGAGGAGTCGGT
>JBKJUF010000096.1:0-10959 GCA_046590445.1 Kofleriaceae bacterium | reverse complement strand
CAAGGTCACGAAGGAAGTCCTCTGCGAAGAGGCACGCTTCATCCTCGCGAACGTGATGGCGGAGGCTCGCTACGGTCGGCAGAACCGCTACGACGATATCCGCCGCGTCTGCGAGGGCGCGGTCTCGATCCCGTTCCAGGAGTACATCGGCTTTCTCGAGAAGTCGGGATACCTGCGCCACGATCGGGCGAACGAGAGCCTCGAGGTCTCGCCGGATGGCGAAGCCGTCGTCAACGGCGGCAACCTCGTCGAGTTCACCGAGCGCGCGGTCTCGCACTTCAAGAAGCTGCGGCAGAGCCGCGCGATGGCCGTGCCCGGCTCCGCGGCCCCGATGGGCACGCAGTCGGGCGTGATGTCGGCGCCGGTCGCGCCGCGCGCCGAGCAGCTCTCGGGCGCCAACCCGATCGCGCGCAAGGATCCGAAGATGACGACGTCCGGCGGCCGGTCGTCGGCGATGGCCGGCGGCGAGATCCAGGTCAGCGACGTCGAGAACCGCTACGAGAAGCTCGTCATGATCGGTTCCGGCGGCATGGGCACGGTGTACCGGGCGCGCCAGGTCGCGCTCAACCGCGAGGTCGCCCTCAAGGAGATTCGCGACCTGTTCGCGTTCTTCAGCGAGGACCAGCGCAACGAGATCGTGCGGCGGTTCACCGATGTCGTGCGTGCCTGGGGCAACCTCGCGCACCCGAACATCCTGCCGATCCACGACGTCAACCTCTACACCGAGTACCCGAACGTCGTGACCGAGCTCGCGCCGAACGGCTCGGCTCGCCGGCTCATCAACGACGCCGAGGAGCTGCCGGTCGAGCTCGTCTTCAAATATCTGTTACAGACGCTGCACGCGCTGCGAGCAGCCCACGCCCAGCGCGTCTACCACCGCGGCCTCAAGCCAGAGCAGCTGCTGATCGACGGCTACGGCAACGTCAAGGTCTCCGACTTCGGGTTCTCGCGCATCGTCGAGCGCGACCACGCGGTGATCCGCCAGATCTACGTCGGCATGGGCAACGTCGCGTACATGGCGCCCGAGCTCTACTCGGATCCGATGATGACGGGGCCGCAGGGCGACATCTACGCGCTCGGCATCATCTTCTACGAGCTGCTGACGCGGAAGCTGCCCGGCCGGCGTTCGCCGATGCCGTCGCAGCTCAATCCGGCGCTGCCGAAGGGCATCGACGACATCTTCGATCGAATGACGCGCGACTCGCGCGAAGAGCGCTACGCGACCGTCGGCGACATCCTCGACGACATCGACAAGCTCGAGGGCATGGAGACGTTGCTGGCGTCTGGCGATCGCGTGCTCGTCGGCGACAGCCCGCTGTCCGCGATCAAGTTCCGCCCGGGCGCCGAGGAGCCGCTGACCGGCACGCCGATCGACGACGATGACGGCGACAAGAAGGGCCCGTCTCACCGGCCCTATTCGTTCCAGCAGCGTCGCAACAAGAAGATCTGAGCGCCCCGCGATCTAGCGGGCGAGCTGCGCCTCGAGCGCGTTCTTCTCCTCGCGGATCCTGTCGACGACCTTGCGCGCCGCGGCCTTCGCGGTCTCGGTGGGCGCGTTCGCTAGATCGTCGGTCGCCTTCTTCAGCTTGATCTCGAGATCCGCGAGCCGCGGCGCGAGCTCGTCGCGCACCTCGCCCGCGACCTCCTTCGCCTTGTCCTTGGCCTCGTTGGCGCCCGCGCGGATCTTGTCCGCTGCGTTCTCGGTCGTGGTCTCGACCTGCTTCTTGTCCTCCGCGTTGCACGCGAGCAACCCGAGCCCTAGGCACAGCCCGATGGCGACTGTGGCACCGCGGCTCACAGCTTCTTCCCGTCGTAGAACTGGGTCGGGACCTTGTCGAGATCGACATCGTCGAGACAGCGCACGTTGATCGCGACCATGGGCTGGCCGTCGTCGTCGGTGCCGCGCGCGAACGACTTGACGCCACACATCTTGCAGAACAGGTGGTGGAGGTTGTTCTTGTTGAACTGGTAATCCGTCAGCTCGGCGGTGCCACGCTCGAGGGTGAACTTGTCGGGCGGCACGAAGCTCAGCATCGTGCCCTGCTTGGAGCAGATCGAGCAGTTGCATACCAACGCGGGTTTCTCCAGATCGAGCGCGACCTGGTAGCGAACCGCGCCGCAGTGACAGCCGCCTTGGTGAGTGGTCTCGGACATGTGGGAAGCCTACGGCCGACCACTCGTGCTGTCGCGGCCCGTCAACGACGACTCACGATCACCTCGCGAGGATCCGGAGCATCTGGGAGTTGACGAATCGTGCATCTTGGTGTCATATGGACACTATGAGAAACGACAGGGCGGCGGGAGCACTCCTCGGGCTTGCGGTCGGTGACGCGCTCGGGACGACGTACGAGTTCGACGCGATCACCCAGCCCGATTATCCCCAGCTCGCGACGGGGCCCGCTACGGACGTCATGGGCGGTGGGCCGTTCGACCTGGTGGCAGGACAGGTCACCGACGACACCCAGCTCGCGGTGTGCATCGCATCGAGCCTGGTCGCGCGTGGCGGCTTCGACATCGAGGACATCGGCCGGCGCTTCGTCGCGTGGAGCGCGCACGCGTTCGACATCGGCAACCAGACCCGCGCGACGATCCAGCTGCTGGGGTCGGGAGTCGCGGCGTCGAGTGCGGGCCTCACGATCTGGCGCGAGTGGGATCGCAAGCCGGCGGGCAATGGCTCGCTGATGCGCACCGCGCCGCTCGCGGTCGCGTTCGCCGGTGGCGACACCAGCATCGTGCCGGTTCCGCTGATCGACGCCGCGATCGCCGAGTCGCTGATCACGCACGCCGATCCGCGGTGCGCGCTCGCGTGTGCGGCGTTCGACTGCGCGATCGCGGCCGCGATCGGGACGCCGCTCGATGGCACCGCGCTGGTCGAGGTCGCACGCGCGGCGCTCCACGTCGGGGCGCAGCGGCTCGCCGCGCTCTGGGCGCCGCCAGGGACCGGGGCAGCAGGGGGCGGGGCCGGGGCCGCCGCGGCCGGCGATGACCCAGCAATCATCGACCGCGAGCACCTCGCGTCGGCACTCGTCGATCTCGAGAGCGATCTCGACGCCGCGCTCGCGCGAGAGCCGGGCGTGTACCGCGCCGGCATGCACGTCCATCGCACGGCAGGCTTCGTTCGCGTCGCGTTCCGGCTCGCGTTCTGGCACGCGGTCCATACGCCGGTGTGGCGCGATGCGGTCGTCGACGTCGCGAGCCGCGGCGGCGACGCCGATACCAACACCGCGATCGTCGGAGCGTTGCTCGGCGCGCGCGACGGTGCAGCCGCCATTCCGAGCGCCTGGCGCGAGCGCGTGCTCGGCGTCGATCAGCCCGGACCGGCGGCGTGGGCGGCCGCGCATCACCCGCGTCACCTGCTCGCGCTGGTTCGCGATCGGGAGTGATCTCGGGAGCGATCCTTCGCGATCCCGGGGATCGCTTCCGCGCGTGTTGTCGTCGGTGCGATCGGCAGCTGCGCGATCGGATCGCGTAGATTGGCGACGTGATCGATCCAGCTGCGCGGGCGCGCCTCGAACGATGGAAGCTGTCGTTGCTCGATCTGTCGACGGGCAATCGCCTGATCGATGCGCGCGAGGGACGCACGAGCATCGCCTTGCCCGGTGTCGATCCAGTGCGGCTCGCCGCGTCGATCGCGTCGGGGAGCACATTCGCGTTCGAGTCGACGCTCGACTCGCCGTCCGGATCGCCGGCTCCTGCGTGCTTCGATACCGGCAAGCTGCGCGCGCCACTGCCACCCGCCGAGCTCGCGCGCCGGTTGACGTCGCTGCGCCGGGCGGCGCGGGCCCAGCTCGCGGACGGCGGCGTCCACACGCTGTGGCTCGCGCTCGGGCTCCTTCACTGGAGTGACGCCGACGGCGTGTCGCACGCGGCGCCGCTGTGGCTGCAACCCGTCGAGCTCGAGCGCTCGGCGGTCGTCTCGGCCGGCGGCGGCCTGCGCCTCGTGATCGCCGACACCGTGGAGCCGCGGTTCAACGCGACGCTTGGCGAGAAGCTACGTCGAGACTTCGACATCGTGCTCGACGCCCGCGGGCGCTCGATCGGATCGCTCGCGGCGCTCGCGACGGAGGACCACGCGGATTCCAGGGGCCTCGATCGCGGGCTCGCGGCGGCCGCCGACGACACCAGCGATCTCGCCGCGCTGCTCGAGACCGCCGAAGCCATCGCGATCAGCCGTGCGGGCTGGCGTGTCGAGCGTGGGGTCCAGCTCGGCATCTTCTCGTTCGCGAAGTTCGTGATGTGGAACGACCTCGACACGCGCGCCGATGCGTTGCTCGCGAGCCCCGTGGTCGCGCACCTCGCAGCCGGCGGCGGCGTCGCGTTCGCCCAGCCCACAGCAGCTGCCGCGGCGGCGGTCATCGTGCAGCCCGAAGTGCAGCCAGGGCTGCAGCCCGGGCTGCAGCACGCGGCGCCCGCGGTGCTCGATCGCCGGCTGCCCGAGCTCGTCAACTACGCCGACCTCGTCGCGCCGCTCGACGCCGATGCGAGCCAGCTCCTCGCGGTCGCCGCGGCCGGGGCGGGCGCGAGCTTTGTCCTGCAGGGGCCGCCGGGCACCGGCAAGTCGCAGACGATCGCGAACCTCATCGTCCACGCGGTCAGCCGCGGCAAGAGCGTCCTGTTCGTCACCGACAAGATCGCCGCGCTCGAGGTCGTGCAGCAGCGACTCGCCGCGGTCGGGCTCGGCGACTTCTGCCTCGAGCTGCACTCGCACAAGGCCGGCCGCGCGCCGGTGCTCCACCAGCTCGGCCGCGTGATCGAGCGCGCGTTCCGTCCCGGGACCGGTCCAGCCGGCGACGATGCGCGGCTCGCCGAGCTGCGCGCGGCCCTCGATGGTCACGTCGCCGCGCTTCATCGCGTCGGGCCGTTCGGCCGCTCGCTGCACGACGTGCTCGGCCGGCTGGTCGAGCTCCGCACCACGCCTCGCGCGGCGCTCGCCGAGCGGGACGCGACGGGTCTCGACGGTGCCTCGCTCGAGCGGCGGCGGATCGCCGTCGAGCAGCTCGCACATGCGGCCATCGCCGTCGAGCCGGTGTCGGCGCATCCGTGGCAGCAGTCGACCCTCGAGCGGTGGCCTCTCGATGGTCGCGAGCGTGCGCTCGCTGCGCTCGACGAGGCGGCGGCAGCCGCGGCAGCGCTCGGCGGCGGCGCGCGTGACGTCGCGGGCCTCGTCCCCGGGGTCGTGGCGCGCACCCGCGAGCAGCTGCAGGCCCTCGGTGCGCTTACTGCCCTCGCGGCCGCCTCGCCGCGGCCCGGTGCCGAGCTGCTCACCGCCCTCCGCGGCGCGCGCGGCGACGAGGTCGGGGAGCAGATCGCGCTGATCCGCGCACGCGGCACCGGCACGATCGAGGTGCCCCGCGATCCGCTGACATTCCTGCTGCTCGCGAACCGCCATCGCATGCTCGCGATCGAGGTCGGCGACCGGTTCATGCATCCCGGGGATCCCGCGGATCACGGGGCTGCCGGCGAACGGCTCGCAGACCTCGACGCGCACGCGCTGTGGACCCAGCTCCGCAAGTGGAGCGCGAGCGGGTTCTTTGGCGCCGGCCCCGTGCGCTACATGGCGCTGCGCGGCGCCCGCGCCGAGGTCCGGGCGGTCGCGATCGCGGGTCCGCTCGAGAGTGATGCCGTGATGATCACCGCGCTCGAGGCCGTGATCGCCGAGCGTGCATGCCGCAAGGCGCTGCTCGCCGCGGCCGAGCCGGCGAAGCGATGGTTCGGCGATCTGTTCGCCGGCGATCTGCTCGCGCTCGACCTCCTGAGGATCGAGCAGGCCGTGAGCTGGGCGGCAGATCTGCGCAAGGCCTTCGATGGCGTCGCCGTGGTTGGCGGTGATGCCGGCCGGATCGGCGCGTGGCGCTCGCTCGTCGCCCAGGTCGCCGCGGTGCCGGGTGCCGAGGGGACCTCGATCGATGCATCGACCCCCGCGTGCTTCGGGCGGCTCGCCGAGTGCGTCGCGCGCTGGCAGCCCGCACTCGTGCGGCTTGCCGAGACGACCGGCATCGAGGTCGCGGCGCTCGGCGCCGGCGACGATCACCTCGGCCTGCTGCGCGAACAGATCGAAACGCTTCGCCACGCGATCGACGCGCTGCGCGACTGGGTCGCCTTCCACGGCGCACGGCGGACCGCACTCGCGAACGGCGTCGGTCCGGCAGTCACCGCCATCGAGCGCGGCGACCTCGCGGCAACGGAGATCGCGGCAGCGTGGGAGCGCGCGACGCTCCTCGCGTGGGCGGATGCCGAGCTCTCGGAGACCCCCGCGCTCGCGCGCTTTCACGGCGCCGCGCACCACGCGCATGTCGCCGCGTTCGGCGACCTCGATCGCGCGACGCTCGCCCTCGTGCGCAGCCGCGCGATGGTCCGGCTCGCCGAGCGCGTACCGCGGGTCAGTGGTGATCCGGGCGGCGAGCTCGGCACGCTGATGCACGAGCTCAAGAAGCAGCGCGGACACCGCCCGCTGCGCGCGCTGTTCGCCGAGATCCCGACGCTGTTGCCGCGCCTCGCGCCCTGCATGCTGATGAGCCCGCTGGCGGTCGCGCAGTACCTCGATCCCGCGGTCTCGCGGTTCGACATCGTCGTGTTCGACGAGGCCTCCCAGCTGCCCACCGCCGACGCGATCGGCGCGCTTGCGCGAGGCCACGCGGCGGTCATCGTCGGTGACTCGAAGCAGCTGCCACCGACCCGGTTCTTCGAGACGCAACCCACCGATGCCGACGATGTTGTCGCCGATCTCGAGAGCGTGCTCGATGACTGCGTCGCGGCGCGGCTGCCCGAGCTGCGGCTCGCGTGGCACTACCGCAGCCGGCACGAGGACCTGTTCGCGTTCGCGAACCAGCACTCCTACGGTGACCGCCTGCAGGTGTTCCCGGCGGCGCAGGCGTCGCCCGATCTCGGCATCGCGTGGCGCAAGATCAACGGCGTGTACGATCGCGGCGGGACCCGCCAGAATCGGGCCGAGGCCGAAGCCGTCGTCGCCGAAGTGGTCGCGCGGCTCCGCGACCCAGCGCAGCGCGCGCGGTCGATCGCGGTCGTCACGTTCTCGCGTGCCCAGCAGGAGCTCGTCGAGGATCTGCTCGACGAGGCCCGTGCCGCCGAGCCTGCGCTCGAGCCGCACTTCGAGCACGATCCCACGAAGGCCACGATGGAGCCCGTCATCGTCAAGAACCTCGAGGCCATGCAGGGCGACGAGCGCGACGTCGTGTTGCTCTCCGTCGGCTACGGCCCCGACGCGACCGGCACGCTCGCGATGAACTTCGGCCCACTCTCGCAGCGCGGCGGCGAGCGCAGGCTCAACGTCGCGATCACGCGCGCTCGCGAGCAGCTGGTCGTGTTCTCGAGCTTCGACCCCGCCGACATCACCGACGACGCACCCGCACCTGTCCGCGAGCTCGCCGCTCTGCTCGCTTTCGCGAAGGCCGGCGGTGGTGCCGCCCGCGCCGTCGAGGACACCGCCCCGGCGAGCCGGATCACGGCGGCCATCGCGCGCGCCCTCGTCGAGCGTGGCTGGATCGTGCGCCATCAGGTCGGTTGCGGCGCGTACAAGGTCGACCTCGCCGTCGTCGATCCCAACGACCCCGCGCACTACGTCCTCGCGATCGAGCACGACGGTAGCGCCTACGCGAGTGCTCCCGTCGCGCGCGATCGTGATCGCTTGCGCGCGCAGATCCTCGCGCAGCTCGGCTGGCGCCTCCACCGGATCTGGTCGCTCGACTGGTGGGCTGACCCGGAGCGCGAGATCCAGCGCGCCCACGGTGCGATCGTCGCGGCGCTCGCGGCATCCCGGCAGCGCCGCGCGCCGCTCCCCGTCGCCAAGGCGAAGCTCGGCCGAGGCAGCGCAGGAATCGCCGCACCAGCGTCGATCATGCCCCCTGGCTCGGCGTCGATCACCGCATCGATGACCGCATCTGCCTCCGCGACGATGTCCGCGTCTGGCTCCGCGACGATTTCGGCATCTGGCGCCACGCCGGTGCTCCGCATCCCGCCGAAGCACGCGGCACCGGAGCCGATCGCGTTCGACACCACGACCGGCGCGACGCCCGCGCTGACCGCCAGCACGGACACGCTCCCCGCACTCGCCGCGGGTAGCTCGCCGATCCGCCTCGCTCGCGGTGCCATCCCGATCGGCCCATACACCGTCGCCGCGATCCCCGCGGGCCGGCGCGCGCCCGACGATCTGTTCGCGCCGCGCTACCTCCCCGAGCTCGGCAAGGTCGTCGAGCAGGTCCTCGCCGCCGAGGCCCCGATGCACGTCGAGCTGCTCGCGCGTCGCGTCGGCGGCTATTTCGGCATCGGCCGGGTCACCCCGCGCGTCACCGACCAGGTCCGCATCGCGCTCGCCGGCCGCGGCCGGTGGGGCGACGAGGAGCACATGGTCTGGCGCATGGATCAGGATCCCGCCGGCGTCCCGGCCGTCCGGGTCGCCGGCAACGGTCCCGCGGCCCGGCGCGACATCGACGAGGTCCCGCTCTCCGAGCTCGCCGCCGCCGCGCGTATCGTCGTCGAGCGTGCGGTCGGCATCGGCCCGACCGAGCTCATCCGTGACGCCGCGCGCCTCCTCGGCTTCTCGCGGATCACCGATCGCATCCTCGAACGCGTCGCCGTCGGCGTCCAGCTCGCCCAGCAGCGCACGCTGATCGTCGTCGACAACGACCGCGCGAAGCTGCCCGAGTAGCGGGTACAACGCGGGGTACTTGCGCGGCGTGCGGCCTGGGCGAGGCAGCCGGGTCTGGTACGCTGGGACGTGGCGCGCGGTTGGATCACGTTCGTCATCATGTCCCTCGCGTTGACGTCACGCGTGGCCGCCGGACCGGAGGCGGTCCAGCTCTTCCGCGACGGACGAGAGTTGCTCAAGGCCGGGAAACTCGAGGCGGCATGCGATCGCTTCGCGCGTAGTCAGAAGCTGGCGCCGAAGGTTGGCACCCTGCTGAACCTCGGCGATTGCTACGAACGGCGAGGGCTGACGGCGAGCGCGTGGGCAGCGTTCGTCGAGGCCCGGTCGCTCGCCGCCCAGGGCGGCGATGACAGGCGGCGAACCGAGGCCAACCAGCGCGCCGAGGCCCTCGAGCCGGACCTCGCGTATGTCACGGTGGCGATCGATCCGCAGATCACGGGTGTCGAGATCCGCCGCAACGGGCGTGCGATCGACCCCGTCACCTGGAACGTCGCGATCCCGCTCGATCCCGGCGAGTACGAGTTTATTGCCACCGCGCCTGGTCGGCGGCCGTGGCATCACCGCGAGACGGCGGCGGCTCGGACCCGCGCGATCGTGACCGTCGTGCTCGCGGTGGATCCAGACCACCGCGTCGTCGTGGTCGCACCACCGAACCGCACAACCGAACCAATCCAGCCGATGCTGGTGCGTACCTTGGGGATCGGCGTGCTCGGCGGTGCGAACACGCGCGAGCACGCGTTCGGCGGGGTCAGGATCATCGGCAACCTCGCGATCCCGGGCGGCGCGATCCGCGGGATCGCGACGCTGCTCTATTCTCGCTACGACGATCCGGGTGACCTGACTGCGGTCCCGCCGGAACCCGCGAGCACCGTCGACACGTTCATCGCCGGTGGCGCCTTCGAGTACGTCCGGTCGCTGGTGCCACAGGTCGCGGTCGCGGTCGGTGCGGGCCTCGCACTCGAGATCGATCGCGCCGCGCAGTCGGACGTCGGTGGCGCCCTGTCGGTCCGTGCCAGTCCCGTGATCGTGCGGCTCGCGCGCGGCCGGATCGAGGCCGGGCTCCACGCCCAGGTGGTCGTGGCCTCCGATGAGGTGCGGTTCGAGCTGTTCGCGGGCCTCGACTGGTTCATCCGATGATCGGCGCGGAGATCGGGAGCTACCGGATCGTGTCGCGGCTCGGGGCGGGCGGGATGGGCGAGGTCTGGCTCGCCGAGCACATCTCGCTCGAGCGCCGGGTCGCGGTGAAGGTTCTGCTGGCGCAGATATCGCGGCAGCCCGACATGGTCGAGCGTTTCTTCGACGAGGCCCGAGCGGCCGCCCGCATCGATGATCCCGGCATCGTCACGGTGCACGACTTCGGATGGCACGACGGTGCGGCGTACATCGTGATGGAGTATCTCGCAGGTGAATCGCTCGCCGATCGCCTGACCCGCGAGCACCGACTCCTCGTGCCCGTGGCGCTCCGGCTCGTCCGCCAGCTCGCGATGACGATGCACGTCGCGCACGAGAGCGGCATCATCCATCGCGACCTCAAGCCCGAGAACATCTTCGTCGTGCCGGATCCGGCCGTGCCCGGCGGGGAACGCATCAAGGTCCTCGACTTCGGGATCGCGAAGCTGCTGGGCGACGACAAGGACCCCACGACGACGCGCACGCGTACGGGCGTGATCATGGGGACGCCGATGTACATGTCGCCCGAGCAATGTCGTGGTGCAGGCGCTGTCGATCACCGCACCGACATCTACGCGCTCGGCTGCGTCCTGTATCACCTGCTGTGCGGCCGCCCGCCATTCGTCGGCGCGACGCCGGGGGACATGATCGCGAGCCATCTCCTCGAAGATCCACCACCGGTGAGTGCGCTCGCGACGGTGTCGGCCGAGGTCGAGGAGCTGCTGCGGCGCTGCCTCGCGAAGTCGCTCGACGACCGGTACGCGACGATGCTCGACGTCGAGCGCGCCTGCAGCGCGGCCATCGAAGATGTTGCGGCGCTCGTGCCGACGTCGGGCACGTCGCGGCGCGCGGCTGCCGCGGCGCCCACGGTCGCGCCGAGCGAACCGAACGTCGGCCTGATGGCGACGATCGCGACCGGGTCCGGCGAGCCGGCGGCGTCGGTCGCGATGATCAAGGGCCTGGAGCGGCGTCGCAGGGTTGGCCTCGTGCTCGGCCTCGTGGCACTGGCAGCGACGGGGATCACGATCGCGATCGCGATGCCGCGCGAGGCGGCGGTGGCGATCGCCCCGGGCGACGCAGCGAGCCGTGCCGCGACCGACGCTGTGACCGACGCCGCGCCCGAC
>JBKJUF010000686.1:0-6737 GCA_046590445.1 Kofleriaceae bacterium | reverse complement strand
CGAAATCGACGGTGTCGTCGAGCAGGCCACCTGCCTCGAGCTCGCCGCGTGCCGCGAGTTCATCCTCGGCGAGCTCGAGGCAGGTGGCCTGCTCGACGACACCGTCGATTTCGCCGTGACCGAGCAGGTCGAGTCGTACTTCCGGTTCCGTGGTGTCTACGAGATCGCGCTGCCGCGCTTCGCGTACCGGCTCGGCCGCGCTGCGCACGCGATGCAGGATGTGTACACGCACACGATGCGTGACGCCGAGACCGGCGCGGTCCGCCATGTCCTCAACTGGATCGACGCTTTCGGCGGCACCAGCTACGACCAGGACAAGGACGGCTACCCGCACCTCAGTGGCCTCGATGACTGCTTGCGCGACGACACCCATCAGACGCTGCGCATCAATCGCGCGCGGCAGGCATCGATCGACATGTTCGCCGCGATCGCGCGCCCAGGTGCCGGGCGACGCGATCGCGTGACCGCGGTCGTCGATGCGGCGCTCGCGCTGATGCCCGGCTGCGATGCGTCGAACAATTATTGCGACGCTCCCGAGCTCGGCGAGCCCACCGAGATCCGGTCGTTCGGCTGCTCGGTGCCTGGTGACTCGGGCGCGGCGACCCTGCTCGTGATCGGGCTCATCGTCCTCGGCGGTCGGCGGCGCAAGCGCCTGCTGCTCGGCGCGTCGACGCTGGCGATGGTGATGCTCGGCGTCGGTGCGCCGATCGCGCGCGCGCAACCCACGACGCCCGCGCCGCAGCCGGTACCAGCACCGGCTCCTGCACCGGAGACCGACGTGCCCGTCGCCGCGGAAGCCGCCGCCGCAGCCCCCGAGTCCGCACCAACGCCCGCGCAGACCGGCCCCGAGGCCACCGCCCTCGCCGAGGTCGACGCGAGTGACGTCTGGCATACGAATCACTGGCACTTCGACGCCCGGTTGGGCGGCGCGATCGATGATGCTGCGCTCGGCGGCTCGATCGGCATCGGCCGCACCCAGGACCGCTGGAACTACGGCTTCCTCGCCGAGTGGAACCCGTGGTTCTCGTTCGATCGAGTCAGCGTCCGGCCCGGCGTCCTCAACGCCTACCTGACGCTCTCGTACCGCTGGTTCCAGGGCACGCGGCTGACGATCGCGACGCGTATCGAGGCCGGCACCAGCACGATGCTCTTCGAGTTGCTCGGCCTCGACAAGTACACGACCGGCCTCTACCTCGGCGGCGCGTTGACCACGATCCGCTTCCCGCTGTCCCACGATGTCGCGCTCACCTTCGACCCCGTTCACTTCGCGCTGCCCGCGCCACGGCCGTTCGGCCTGCCGTTCTACTACAAGCAGTATCGCGTCTCGTTCGGCATCGAAGTTCGGCTGTAGCCCGGGCCGTTCCCGGAGGGCGGATACACCAGCGGCCGCGTCGACGCCGCCGCGAGCCGGCCGCGACGACGACGAGTCAGCGGGGTGGCGGGAGGGGCCGGTCGCCGGCCGACGCACCTGCGCGGAGCAGATCGCGGATCTCGGCGAGGAGCTTTGCCTCGTCGCTGATGGTCGCGGCGATCACGGCCGGTGGTCGGCGATCGAGCGCCTTGACGAGCTTCGAGACGAGGATGAACAGCACGAACGCGACGATCAGGAAGTTGAGGGAGGCGGCGAGCACGCCGCCGAGCTGGAACTTCCAGACGGTCCAGGTTCGCCAGTCGCCGCCGGGGAGGAGCTCACCGACGACCGGCATGATCAGGCCGGTCACGATCGAGGTGACGACCGCGGTGAACGCGGTGCCGAGCACGACGGCGACCGCGAGATCGAGCACGTTGCCCTTGAACGCGAACGTCTTGAAGTCATTCCACATCGCGAGTTCGTAACAGGTTTGGCGGCGTCCGACAGTCACGTCGGCCGGCCTTCGGCAAACCTCACGAAGGTTAGCCGCCGAACAGTCGACTCAGCAGGCCGGGCTTCTCGGGCGGCGGGCCGGCCTCGAGGGCCGCTTTCATCGTGACGGCGGACTCGAATCGATCCTCGCGCGCAAACGCGAGCGAGCGGGCGACGATCGCGTCGAGCCACGCGGGGACGTCACGGCGGCGCTCGGCGGGATGACGCTCGAGGTCGCCCTTCAGCACCTTGCCGAGCAGGTCGCGTTTGGTGGTCCACTCGTACGGCCAGTCCCCGATCAGCAGCTCGAACATCACGACGCCGAGCGAGAACAGATCGGCGCGCGCGTCGACGGCGCTCGGGTCACGGTACTGCTCGGGGCTGATGTAGAACGGCGTGCCGAGGATGTGATCCTTCGACGTTAGCTGGAGCTCGTCGGCGACCTTCGCGAACCCGAGGTCGAGCAGCTTGATCTGCTCGCCGCCGTCGGCGGTCGGCACGACGTAGATGTTCTGCGTCTTGAGGTCTCGATGGATCACGCCACGTGCATGCAGCGCGGCGAGACCGTCGAGGATGTCGATCGAGAGCCGCGCGACGCGTGCCGCATCGAACGGACCCTCCGCCTTGCGCAGGCTGTACAGCTCTCGCCCCTCGAGGCGATCCATCTCGATGAACGCGCAGCCATCTGGCGTGGTGCCAGCGTCGTACACGCGCACGAACGCCGGGTGGCCCAGGCCGGCCGTCTCGCGCGCCTCGCGGACAAACCGCGCCGCGAGCTCGCGGTCCTTCGCGAACCGCTGATGCAGGATCTTCACCGCGATCTCGCGACGCAGCACCGCATGCTCGGCCGCATACACCGCCGCGATGCCGCCCACCCCGAGCAGCGGGCCGAGCACATACTTGTCACCGAGGTGCTGGCCGCTGCGCGACTTCGGGCACACCTCGACGTCGTCGGGATGATTCGCGCCGCAGAGCTGGCAATCGGCCATGGGCCGGCAGCATAGCAGCAGCGCTACATGCCGAGGCAGGCGCGCACGGCGGTGTCGTCGCCCGCAGCCGCGCGTGTCATCAGCGCTCCATGATCGTCTGTGCGAGGTGCGCGATCCGCAGGTAGTCGCGGCCTCGCGCCTCGCGCACGAGCTTCTGCTGCTCGGTGGCGGCGCCCTCGACCTCGTTCGTGACTTGCACGACGACGCGCGCGAGCCGCGCCTCGAGGACGATCCCGACGAAGCCCTGCCGCTCGGCCTCGGCCTGCGCTGCCGCGATGTGCTCGAGCCCGGACACGGTATCGCCGGCCTGCGCATGGGTCAGCCCGCTCGCGATCTTCAGGCCGAGCCGGACGCGAAACGACTGCAGCTTGTCGAGCTTCACGCGATCGAAGGCCTCGAGTGCCTTCTGCGAGTCGCCCTGGGCGAGCCGCGCGCGGGTCAGCACGAGCCACGCGTGCGCTTCGGGGCTCACCGCACCGCGCTCGGCGGCCGCGGCCTGCGAACGCGTCGCCTGCTCGATCGCGACGTCGGGCTTGTTGTCGTCGAGCGCGAGCTGCGCCAGCGCGAGCTCGAGCGTGCTCGTGCGCTCGCCGCTCTCGTGCTTGCGCGCGATGGCGAGCCCGGCCTCGAACGCCTTGCGCGCCGCCGCGAAGTCGCCGCCGTCCGCGTGCGCGTCGCCCAAAAGCTCGAAGCAGATCGCCGCGAGGATCGGGATCTTCGGCTCGAAGGTCACCGCACACCGCCGGCTCCGCTCGAGCGCCGTCTTCAGCTCGCCCCGTGCGCTGGCGATCGCGGCACCCGCCATGTCGGCATACGCGAGCGCGATCGGCTCCTGCCCTGCGTTCGCGGTCGCGTCGCGCAGCCAGGTCTCGGCGTCCGCCAGCTTGCCGCGCAGCACGAGCGTCATCGCACCTGCAGAGCCCGCGATCGACGCCTGCACCTTGTCGCCGGCCTGCACGGCGAGCGCGGCCGCGAGGTCGTACTTCTCGGCGGCCTCGTCGAGCTGGCCACGATCGACCGCCGCGAGCAGCCACTCGACCCGGCGCTCCCCGGTCAGCGCCTTGAGATCGATCGGCGGCGGCGGCGGTGGCGCCACGATCACCGGCGCGGGCGTGGATCGCGAACGCAGCGCGTAGCCACCGACCACGGCGATCGCGACGAGCGCCGCGACCCCGCCGGCGATCGCGAGGGTTCGACCGTGGCGCCGCGGTACGAAGGTCAGCTCCTCGAGCAGCACGTCCATCGACGGATAGCGTTCCGCTGGCTTCGTCGCGAGGCCGCGCAGCAAGATCTTGCGGAGCCGTGCCGGCACCCTGGCGTCCTTCGGCGGCGGCTGGAGCTGGCCGCCCATCACCGCGTCGGCGATCGCGACCGCGGTCTTGCCGGCGAACGGCCAGTCGCGATAGAGCGCGTGGTAGAGCGCGACGCAGAAGCTGAACTGATCCGATCGCTCGTCGGCGCGCTCACCGGCGTGCTGCTCGGGCGCCATGAACATCGGCGTGCCCATGATCGCGCCGGTGCGCGTGAGCGGGCTCATCGGGGTCCGCGACACGTCGACGTTGCCAGGGTCGGGCCGGCGCGTGCGCTTCGTCGTCAGCACCTGGCCGATCGAGTTGATCGCCGCCGCGAGCCCGAAGTCCGCGACCCGCACGCGGCCGTCCTTGCCGAGCAGCACGTTGTCCGGCTTGAAGTCGCGGTGCACGAGCCCGGCCGCGTGGGCAGCCGCGAGCCCGCGTCCGGCCGCGACGAACTTCTCGATGATCGCCAGCTGCAGCTGGCGCCTCTTCAGCCACTCGCCAAGCGTGCCGCCATCGAGCAGCTCCTGCGCGAGGAACACGATCGTGCCCTCGATGCCGACCTCGTACACGGTGATCACGTTCGGATGCGTGACCCGCGCCATCGCCTGGCCCTCACGAAGCATGCGCGTGCGGTCCTCGTCCTCGGCGGCGTCGCCGCGGAGCACCTTGAGCGCGACCTGGCGATCGAGCTCGCGATCGTGCGCGGCATACACCACCCCCATGCCACCCGCACCGAGCTCGGTCACGACGACGAACCGGCCGATCTTGCTGCCGCGCCCGATCTCCGAATCACCGACGGTGACCACCGGTCGATACTGCCACTCGCTGGCACGATGGGCTACCCGAACGGTCTCGTCATGCGCTGCAACCTCAGTATCGATCGATTCAACTAATAACTTGTGAACGCGAGCTCTTCGGAGGTTCATGAACGCAATGGGCTACTCGATCGTTCGACTGATTGCGCTCGATTGGGACGCGACGGTCGCTGCGCTGCGCAGCGCGGGCGACAGCTTCTACTGGCACGCACGCGACTCGGTCCTCGTCGACATCGATCTGACGCGCATCCCATTCGTCGCCGAGTTCGATGGTTCGCTCGATCGCGGGCCGGGCTGGCGCGATCACGATGCGGGTGAAATCTACGACGGCTTGCGCGCCCATCTCGATGACGAAACCCGCACGATCTGCGATGCGTGCTTCAGTCGGCTGTTCTGGAACGACGACGTGCGATCGGCGACGATCGACCTCGAGCCCTGGCCCGATGACGGTCCTGAAGCGGCGGTGCAGAACGCGCTCCGACCGTCGACGGTCTGCGAGGTCCTCGCGCTGCTGCGGCGCGTGTCGTGGCCCGCGCTGCACGCCGCCGCCGAGCATGCGGAGCCGTGGCAGAGCAAGTACCTGCCGCAGATCGAAGACTTCAAAGGTCATGTGGAAGATCACAGCGCCTTCCTCGGCGAGGCAATGCGTCGCAACGCCGGTGTGCTCGCGCTAATCAGCGCCTAGCTCCCGATTAGGGACAGGACCGCGCAACTCAATGGCGCGTCGGATCGTCGGCGAACGCGTCGGCGTGCAGCGCGCAAGCCCCGGAGCCCCGCCGGCCCACGGCGCGCCCGTTAGCCCTTCCAAGGTAGCAGCTCCGCGCAGCGGCAGCGGCAGCGGCCGGCACGCTCCGCGGCTATCGCCGCTTCTTGCGAAGCGCATCGCGCAGCGCGCGCACCGCCTTGGGCTGCGGCGTGATCGTCAGAAACGACAGCAGCCACGGCAGATCGAGCTTGGGCAGGAGCTTGCTCTTCGGCGCATCCGCCGGACACTCGACCCAGGCTTCCTTGACGAGGGTGCGGACGACGAACTGACCATTGCTCTTGAGCGTCCACAGCTCGCGCGTGCCGAGCCGGCGATAGATCTCGTGTTTGACGAGGCCGGTCGAGCGTGACCACTCGACCTCGATCACGAGGTCGGGCACATCCTTGTCGGCGCCGAGGATGTAGCACTCGTCGGGCTCTGCACCCGCTTCGCGGATCTCCTTCTTGAGCGTCCACGACCCATAGCCCGCGAGCTCGACGTCGGTCTCGAGCGCCCACAGCTCGAGCAGGCGGGCGAGCGTCGTCTTGCGTTCTTCATGGATCTTGGTAGGACTCATGATCTCGATCTCGCCGTCGAGGTAGTACATGCGCACGCCTGCGCGATCGCCGCGAATTGCGAGCAGCGCCTCGTAGTCCTGCCACGACATCCCGCGCAGCACGACATGCTGGTCCTCCTCGACGCCAAGGTGCGGCAGCTTCGGTGCGACCATCGCCGGTCAGCGTAGCATGACCCCTGGGCGACACGCGGTCGGCCCTTGCGTTGTAAACGGCGACTCGGTACGTGCGCGAGCATGTCTATCGAGCAACTTATGACCGGCGAAGCATTCTTGACCGGCCTGATGGTCAGCCGCGGACGTCGCTACGAATTCATCCCATTCCTCGCGACGTCTCACGCAAACGTGACCAAGGCGTGTCGCGACTTCGTGAAGACGGTCTCAAAGCTCCCGGCTGAGACACGCCTTTACCATTACGATCGGGATGTTGCTTGCCCTCGACGGACTTGCTCGGCGCTTGGAGACTGTAGTCG
>JBKJUF010000416.1:0-3070 GCA_046590445.1 Kofleriaceae bacterium | reverse complement strand
AACACCCCGGTGCCGATCATGTTCGCGACCACGATCGCGGCGGTGACGATCAAGCCGAGCTGACGAACCGGCGCCGTCATGGCGCCTCGCCGCTAGGGCCAATGCCGCTCACGTAGCGACCACGCTCGCAAAACGCGTCCGCTCGGATCCAGATTGGGCGCCAAGGCGCCAAAACGCCAAGGGGTGAGCTGGTCCTGTCGCGTGCTACGGCCGCGAGCGCACGCTCTCCTCGGGGAAAACCCTTGGCGTGCTCGGCGCCTTGGCGGCCAATCTGGCGCGGGCTCGGACTGTGGGCGTGCTCGTCGCAACGTCGCATCGAGAAAGCCGCGAGCGCCGCGTTGGCGCTAGGGCACATGCGCGGAGCGCATATGCCGGTCGAGGAATGCGAGGGCGTCCCGCCAGCACCTGCGGGCCACCGGATTCCAGACCATCGCGTGGAACGCATGAATGCCGCCGGGGTAATAGCGCGCCTCGACCGGGACTCCGAGAGTCTCCAGGGCTTTTTCGAGGCGGCGGGTATCGTCGAGCAGCGGATCTCGCGTGCCGACCGGCGCGAAGAATGCGGGGAGCGGGCGCTCGAAGTGAGGCTCCGCCGGCAGCCCGGCGGCGTGCTCGATCACGCGCAGCGGATCGGCAAGCGCGGTGCGCGGCCCGGGTACCGGCGAGTGCCCGCGGAGATACACAGCCGACGCATCGCGCAGCATGCCGTCGATCCAGCGCGGCAGCGGACGGCGCTCGGAGAACCGTTCCGGCCGCGACACCTCGAGCATCGCGCAGAACGGCAGCGCGGCTTTGGGGACGAGGCCGGTGTCGAACACGGCGCGCGCCCACGGCTCCGCGCGGCGCTGACAGGTGGCGAGCGTCAGCGCGGTGATCAGGTTGCCGCCCGCGGATTCGCCCGCGACCGCGACCCGCTCTCGATCCCCGCCGAGCTCGTCGATCCGGGAGGCCAGCCAGCGATACGCGTCGCAGGTGTCCTCGATCGCGGCGGGGTATGGGTGCTGCGGCGCGAGCCGGTAGCTGATGTTGACGACGAGGTAGCCGAACCGCGCGAACACGAGGCCCATCAGCCAGTGCGTGTCCTTCGAGAGCAGGTGAAACGCGCCGCCGTGCACGTAGAACACGACGGGCCACGGCTTGGGCCGCGTGATCGGCCGGTAGATGTCGAGCTGGTGCCAGCGGTGGTCGTCGCCGTAGATCAGATCGTGCTCGACCTCGATGCCGTTGCGCTTCGGCGCCGCTGCCGGGTGGAGCTGGCCGAGCGCGGCGAGCCCCTCGAAGAACGTCGCCGCTGCGAACGACCGGGCGCGGCGCCACAGCGTGTCGTGATACTCGCCCGGCCGATCATCGAGGACCGACGGCTCGAGAGGTGCGTGCTGAACAACGGCTGCGCGACGGCTCAAGGAAGTGCTTGTAATGTTACCTTGACGGTCCGGCGTTGGCGCTGGTTCTCGAGCACGACCTCGACCTGGTCCCCCACCTTTCGGGCATCCAGGGCCTTGAACAGGTCGCTCGACTTGGCGATGTCGACGTTGTCGAGCTTGATGATGACGTCGCCGAGCATCCAGCCCTGCTGGGTCTGCTTGGTGCCGGTGATCCCGGCCACATCGGCAGCGCCACCGGGCGTGACGCCGAGGATGACGACGCCCTTGATGCCCTGCTGCAGCGCGATCTGATCCGAGAGGATGTTGATGCCGAGACCTGGCCGCGTGAGCTTGCCGTGCTTGATCAGCTGCGGGACGATCGTGTTGACGGTGTCGACCGGCACCGCGAAGCCGATGCCCGCGTTGGCTCCGGACGGCGAGTAGATCGCGGTGTTGATGCCGATCAGCCGGCCCGCGCTGTCGAGCAGCGGCCCGCCGGAGTTGCCCGGATTGATCGAGGCGTCGGTCTGGATCACGTCGAAGATCGCGCGGCCGCTGACGCTCTTGATCTCGCGGCCGAGCCCCGAGATCACGCCGGTCGTGAGCGTCTGGTCCAGCCCGAACGGGTTACCGATCGCGAGCACCTTCTGGCCGACCAGCAGCTCGGCGCTCTTCGCGATCGGCAGCGCGACGAGCTTGGCGGGCGGTGCGTCGATCCGGAGGACCGCGATGTCCTTGTCGGGCGCGGTGCCGACGATCTTGGCCGGATACGAGGTGCCGTCGTTGAGCGTCACCGAGGCGCTGTTGCCCATCTGGACGACGTGGAAGTTCGTCACGATGTGCCCGTCGGTGTCCCACACGAAGCCCGAGCCGGTGCCTTGCGGGATGTCGGTGACGTTCATGTTGAAGCGATCGCGGTGCTTCTCGAGGCTCGTGATGTGGACGACGCCACGCGAGAACTTCTTGAACACATCGATCGTCGTCTTCTCGTCGGCGCCGAGCTTGTCGTCGGGACGCTGCGCGATCGGCCGCGGCTCGAACGACACTTCCCCGCCGCGCTGGGGTTGGCGACGTTGCTGGATGACCGTGAACACCAGGGCGCCTGCGACGAGCAGCAGGAGCACGGCGAGCACCTTGGTCATGCCCGACTCTCGAGGTGGTGGAAGCGGTTCGCGACTCACGGGATAGAGCGATTGTGCCATGGCAACCTCGGCGCGGCCTGCCAGTCAGTACCGGGACCGGGCACCGTCGTATTCCCGAGGATTCCGGGTCTCGCTGGTGCACGTCGACGCATCGGCGCTCGGCGCGTGCCCGTGCGCGAAGCAAGCAAGGGCGAGGCCCGTCGCCAAGCGCGAACGTCCAGCCTGCCGCTCGTGGTTCCTGAGGACCAGTGTCGCCGGCTGACAGCGACAGCCACGAATGCGATCAGCGCCGCCATGCCGCGCCCCTCGCCCCACCGCGAACGTCCACCCAGCCGCTCGTGGTCCCTCAGTTCCGATGTCGCGGTCGACTCACCAACTCCTGGACCGGACCGCTGCCGTCAGTCGTCGATCATGTCCGAGATCTCGCCGACGTCGACGCTCTCGAACGTCGCGAACCGCGCCGCGAACCGCGCCGGCGCGCGGTCGACGCCAGGGAGCGTCTCGATCTGCAGATGCCAGCCCGTGCCATCGACGCCATCGAGGCTCGCCAGCAAACTATCGCCG
>JBKJUF010000375.1:0-12418 GCA_046590445.1 Kofleriaceae bacterium | reverse complement strand
GTCACGACGAAGACCACCCTCGGCCTCGTGTTCGAGCCCTCGGTCATCTTCATGGTTCACCTCTATAATTGAGCGAGCGCCGGAGGCGAAGCGTCCGCCGGGTGCGAAGCGACCGGGCGTGCGAAGCACGCGAGCGATCGTCGAGCCGGAGCGCAGCGGAGGCGAAGAACTCGGTTGCGACCCCGCCAGGCGCGGGATACCAAGGCGCGATGAGGTCCGCTGCGATCGCCTCGGCTGTCGTCGCGCACTACCAAGCAGTGCGCCGCGACCTGCCCTGGCGTCGCACGCGTGATCCGTACGCGATCTGGGTCAGCGAGATCATGCTGCAGCAGACGCGGGTCGCGACGGTGATCCCGTACTGGGAGCGCTGGATGACGCGGTTCCCGACGGTGAGCGAGCTCGCAGCCGCGCCGCTCGATGACGTGCTCGCCGCGTGGACCGGCCTCGGCTACTACTCGCGCGCGCGCAACCTGCACGCGGGCGCGCGCGCGATCGAGACGAGCTGGGGCGGCGCGCTGCCGCGGCGGGCCGCGGAGCTCCGCGAGGTCCCGGGCATCGGGCCGTACACCGCCGGTGCGATCGCGTCGATCGCGTTTGCCGAGCGCGCCCCGCTCGTCGATGGCAACGTGGCGCGCGTGCTCGCCCGGGTCTACGCGATCGAGGACGACATCAAGTCGACCGCAGGGAGCAGGGCGCTGTGGGCGCGGGCCGCCGAGCTGATGCGTGCGCTCGCAGCGGACGCTGCACCCGGCGATCTCAACCAGGGCCTCATGGAGCTCGGCGCCACGCTCTGCGCACCGACCTCACCGCGTTGCCTGATGTGTCCCCTCGCAAAGCGCTGCGAAGCGCGCCGGACCGACCGCGTCGCCGAGCTCCCGGTGGTCGCGCCGCGCAAGCAGGCTCGCGACTTGCCACTGATCGCGCGCACGCTCGTATGGATCGACGAGCGCGGCGAGCTCTTGCTTGCCCGGCGCCCAGCGGGTGGCCTGTTCGGTGGGCTGTGGGAGCTGCCGGAGCTGGACGTCGCCGAGCGCCTCGGCATCACGCTCGATCGCGCGGCGGTCGCGCACCACGACCAGACGCTGACGCACCGGCGATTGCGCGTCACCGTGATCCGGGGCGCGATGCCTGTACGGCTTGTGGATGCGCAGGATCCGAGCTACGAGGCATTCCGGCGGGTGCAGCTCGCCAGCGTCGAGCTGCTCGGTGTCGCCGCGCAGACCGTCGCCATCCTCCGCAAGTACAGGGACACTCCATGGACTTCAATCCCAAGGCCCTCGCGCTCTTCAACGAGGGCTACCAGAAGATCATCGAAGGCATCGGGCACCTCGGCTTCGATGTCAGGGCCGACGAGAACTTCGCGGATACCGCGCTCCGCGCCGCGAAGGGCTTCCACGAGCTCGTCCACGATCAAGCCCAGGCGCGGGCCGAAGTAGGGGCGCTCCTCGCGAAGACGTTCCCCGCGAAGTACACCGAGATGGTGATCTCGAAGCACAACACGTGCTTCGGCGTGTGTCCGCATCACCTGCTGCCCGTGATCTACCGGGTCTCGATGGCGTACATCCCGACGGACAAGGTGCTCGGACTCTCGAAGCTGTCGCGGCTCGCCCGGCTGATCGCGCGAGGGCCGCGGCTCCAGGAGGATCTGACCCACGAGCTCGCCGACATCCTCCACGAGCAGCTCGCGAGCCAGGGCTCGGCGGTCTACATCGAAGGCCTTCACATGTGCATGGCGGCGCGCGGCGTCGGGGCCCACGAGGCACGGCTCGTCACGAGTGGCGTCCGCGGGGTCTTCCTCGAGCTTGCGACCCGCGAGGAGTTCATCAAGCTCGTGCTCGCGCCGCCGAGCACGCTGGTCTGAGCGGCGCGCGTCAAGCTCGAGCGCCTCTACCTCGCGCGCACACGGATCGACGACGCTCGCGTGGATCGCGCAGCCCCAGCCGCTCGCGGACACGCGCGCCGATCACACAACCATCGCAGCGCTCGCCGGCGCTCGCGCGCTGCGCGTGCTCCACCTCGCGAACACCGACATCTCCGACGACGCGATCGCGACCTTGCGCGGCTTCACGCTCCTCGAGGAGGTCACGATCGGTGACACCCGCATGGGGGCGGCGATCGCTGATCTCGGGGCGTGGCCACGGCTGCGCACGCTGTCGGTCGTCGGGCTCGAGCTTGGTGACGCGCAGCTCCCCGCGATCGCCCGCGCGCGCTCGCTGGCGCGCCTCGATCTGTCCGCGACCGAGATCCACGATCCGTCGCCACTCGTCGCGCTGCCAAACCTCCGCGAGCTCGGCGTCTCGCAGCTCCGGCTCGGTGCGGGCGGCAAGGCCGCGCTCGAGACGCTGCGCCGTCGCGGCGTCGACGTCGTCCGCTGAGCAGCTTGCTTGCCTTCTCGCTGCCGGCGCGCCACGGTGCGCGCGCATGCGGCTCGCGTACCTCCACGGCTTCGCTGGAACGCCCGCCGCCTGGGACGACGTGATCGGGCGGCTACCCGGCGAGGTGATCGCCCTGCCCGGCCATGGTGGCGGGCCCGTGCTCGAGAGCTGGAACGCGAACCTCGCCGGCATCGCGCACGAGGTCGGCAAGGCAGACGTCGTCGTCGGGTATTCGCTCGGCGCACGCGTCGCGCTCGGCCTGCTCTCGGCCGGTCACGTCGCACGCGCGATCCTCATCAGCGTCAACCCCGGGCTCGACGCGACGGCGCGCGATGCCCGCCGCGTCTACGACGCGAGCTGGGCCGCCATGCTGCGCGAGCGCGGTCTCGAGGCATTCCTCGACGCGTGGGAAGCGCAGCCGCTGTTCGCGACGCAGGCCCGCGTGCCCGACGACCGCCGCGCCCGCCGCCGCGCCCGCCGTCGCGCGCTAGATCCCGAGCAGCTCGCGCGAAGTCTCGAGACGATGGGCCTCGGCGAGATGCCCGACTATCACGCGGTGATCGACGACCGTTGCGCGCTGATCGCCGGCGCCGATGATTCGAAGTTTCTCGCGATCGCGAGGTCGCTACCCGCGCGGCTCGAGGTGATCGCGGGCGCCGGCCACGATCCGTCGCTCGAACAGCCCGCCGCGCTCGCTGACGCGATCGCCGCGCTCCTCGCGCGTTGACCGCGCGTTGACCGCGCTCGTGGCCGCGCTTCGGCGGCACGGAGCGCTCACGGCACGTGCACGGGCCCGGTGCCGCCGGCCGCGTGGCAACCGCTGCGGTTGCAGCCGGCGTCGGCGCTCTGGACCTGCGCGACCATCGTCGCGATATCGGGACACGCGCTCGCGTAGACCTTCACCGGAAACGCGATCGCCTGCGACGTGTAGAAGTTGCCGTTGAGCTGGCTGACGATGTCGACGCTCTTGCCGGTCGCGTCGACGAGCGTGATCGTGCCGCCCGATAGCGCAGCGCCACCGGCGTCTCGCAGCGTGCCGCCTACCGTGAAGCCGTGGTTGTGACAGTTGCTCATGCAGTCCTGGCCTGGATTGTGGCGACCACTGCCGAGCCCGGCGGTGACCCGATCGCGGCACGCGAACCCAGCCGGGGCAGGCGGCGTGTCGCTCGTGGCCGCGTCCATGCTTGGTGCTGGGGCGGCGGCGGCGTCGGGTTCCGCCTGCACGTCACCGCTGCCGACGCCGGTGATCTCGCCGGTGCATCCGGCGAGCAGCGCGATCACGACGATCCTGAAGCGGCGCATCAAACCTCCTGCCGCGGGGCAGCGGCACCGAAGGCTTCGTGCAACCGCCGATCCCGGTGTGTCCCGTCGCGAACCGCGCGAGATCACGACGGGCGCGCGCACCGGCTGTACGCGCCCTACACAGGCCGCTGTACCGTTCGGTACAGACCGCTACTGCCAGGTTCCCCGGAACCGATCAGTTGCCGGGACCGTCGCTGAAGATCCCGCGTAGCTCGTCGGTGATCCGTTGCGGCCGTCCGCTGGTCAGCGAGATGAACGCCCACGTGGTGGCCGCCCGCGCGACCACGGCGTCGCCGCGCCGCAGCTCGGTGCGCCGGATACACGAGGCCGGGCGCCAGTCATCGACCCAGGTCTCGCCGACGAGCTGCTCGCCCTCGCGCACCTGGGCCACGTAGTCGATCTCGTGGCGGCGCACCACGAACACCGCGCCGAACGCCCGATACTCCGCGTGATCCCAGCCGACCGAGCGCGAGTGCGCCATCGCGACGTCGAGCACCCAGCGCACGTAGACCAGGTTCGACACATGGCCGAGCTCGTCGATGTCCGCCGACGCCGCAGTGATCGGGATCGAGAACCTCTGAGACACGGGCGCGGACTTTACAGTACGGTGCTCCGATGGTCGATGCGGTCACGCTGCAAGGGGACACCAATGCCAAGCAGCTGAGGCTGCGGCTCGAGCATGGCGAGGCGAGCGCCAGCGAGGCCGTGCAGCTCATGGCGACCGCCGCGCTCGGGGCCGCGACCCGTACCGCGCGCCTCGAGGCGTGCCGGTTGCTGGGCGATCTCGCCGGACGTGCCCTCGGCGCCGACTGGGAAGCGGCCGAGCGCGCCGCGTTCGCGCTCCTCGAGGCGGCTCGCACTGCCGACACCGCCGCCGATCGCCGTGGCGTGCTCGCCGCGATGGGCCACGGCTTCCGCAATATCTGGCTGCTGCCGTTCGTGCATCGCCGGCTCTCCGATCGCGATCCGACGATCGTCGCGGTCGCCCTGCAGGCCGCCGGTGGGCTCGGGTTCCCCGCGCTCGAGGAGGCAGTCGCCGGGTTTCTCGGCGAAGCGTCTCCACCTGCGCTGCGCCGCGCCGCAATCGCGGCGCTGGGCCGGATGGGGGCGATGAGCGCGGTCGACCGGCTCGTGCCGTTCGTCCTCGGCGATCCCGGCGAGGCCGCTGCTGCGCTGACCGCGCTCACCGAGATTCGCTCCGCGGCCGGCCGCGATGCCGCCCTCGCCGCACTCGACCACGCCCTCGAGCCCGAGGTGCAGATCGCGGCGGTTCGCTATCTCGCCGAGCTCGGCGCGCTCGAGGTGTTGCCGGTCCTGCGGCGGCTCGCGCGCCACGAGGACGCCGAGGTTCGGCTGTCGTCGCACACCGCGACGCGCGCGCTCGAGGACGAACGATCGCGCGATCCGGCAGAGCGGTTCCTCGTCGCGCTCGGCGAGCCCGACCGCGCGTTGCGTGCGCTGCTCGCGCGCCGGTTGCGCACGCTGCCGATCGCGGTCGTGATCGAGCAGGCCGAGGTCTTGCTCGGCGACGACGCGGCAGGCGTCATCCAGATTCTCGGTGAGCTGCGCGAGCCCGAGGTCACGCACTATTTGCTCGACGTCGCCGGGCGCGCCGCGCTGCCCACCGCGGTACGTGCCCGTGCGGTCGGCGCGATCGAGGCCGATCAGGACTGGGAGCGTGCGGCACTCGCCGAGCTCGCGCACCGGGCGGACACCGACGAGGCGCTGCGCGCGGCGGCCGTGCAGGCGATGGGAGCGTTCGCGACCAGCACCGAGCTGATCGACCGGATCGGCGATCTCGCGAAATCACCGTCGGGACCCATCCGCGGCGCCGTACTGTGGGCGTTGCAGCTCGCCGGCCGCGCCGGCAGCGATGCCGTGCGGATCGCCGAGCTCGTCGCGCCGATGCTCGACGATGACAACCCGATGGTGCGTCGGCGCGCCGCCTACGTCGCCGGCAACCTCGGCCTCGGCGAGCTTGCACCCGCGCTGGTCCGGCGGTGCGTGGGAACCGAGCCCGCCGAGCTGCGGCTCGCCGCGTACGTCGCGCTCGGCGAGCTCGCGATGCCGGACGTCGTGACCGAGGTCGTCGCCGCGCTCCGCCGCGAGGAGGATCCGCGCGTGCTCGGCGCGGCTGCCAACGCGCTCGTCGCGGCGTCGCCGCCACCGGCCGTGCTGAGCTCGCTCGCCCCGCGCGCGACCCAGCTGCTCACCGCCCCCGAGGCCCGCCTTCGCGAAGCCGGTGCCGAGCTCGCCGGCCTCCTCGGCGGTGCGGTGCCGGCCTCGGCGATCATGCCGCTCGTGCGCGATCCTGCCCCGGCCGTGCGGGGCGCGGCGGTGTGGGCGCTCGGCAAGCTCGCCGATCCCGCGAGCGAGGACGCGCTGCTCGCCGCGTTTCACGACGTCGATCCCGCGGTCCACGAGCGCGCGGTTGCCGGCCTCTTGCGCCTCGGCACGGCCGCCTCGCTCGCCCAGGCGATCGCGTTCGTCGGCGGCGACGGCGATCCGACCGCGCGTGGTGCACTCGCCGCGGCGATCACGATCAGCCGGCCGCACGCCGCCACGCTCGGCCCGGCGATCGACGCCGCACTCGCCCGCATCGACGGCGACGACCCCGCATTCGAGGCGCTGCTGCGCATGAAGATCGAGGTCGCCAGCGCGCAGGAGGGTGACGCGCCCGCGGCCGTCGATGTCGACGCCGAGATCACCGCGGTGTTCCCGAGCTTCGCGCAGATGACGAAGCTCGGCGGCTTCGATGCGATGATCCGGAGCCTGCGCACGGCCGAGTCGCTGTTCCACACGACCGCGCATGCGGCTGACGCCGATCTGTCACCGCCGATCACGCTGTGGATGAAGGTGCTCGAGAACTACGTCCATGCGTGGCTCGGTCCGCGGCTCGCAGGGCTGCAGCGCGAGCCGACGGTGCTGTTCGACTACGTCGACCGCGCGATCGGCAGCGGCTGGCCGGGTTATCAGCGCTGGCTCGAGCCGAAGTGGCGCGATCCGACCGAGGTCGGCGGTGCACGCGTCGAGATCCCGCTGCGCGCGATCCCGAACGCCGCCCGCGAGCTCCAGGAGCACCGCCGCAAGCGCCTCGACTCGCCGCTGTCGGTCACCGAGTGGGCGCGCCTGCTCGTGCTGTTCGCGGTCGACCACCCGACGACCGGGTTTCGCAACCTCTTCAAGCTCGGCGGTGCCGGCGCCCCGAAGGCCGCCGAGCGCACGGTGTCGCTCGCGCACCGGCTGCACACGCTCGCGGCGGTGCGAAACCTGGTGACCCACCGCGCGAGCGCCGGGGCCGCCACGCTCGCCGCATTCCGCCGCAGCTACTACGCGGCGTTCGAAGATCTCGTCGCGCTCGCCTGAGCTCAGCGGGGCTCAGCGGGGCTCAGCGTTCGGCGGCGACGGGGCGCTCGGCCTCACGCTCGAGCTCGAGCTCGACGGTGATCGCCGCAGGCGGCATCGCCGGCTCGCCATCCGGCGTGATCGCGCGCAGCGGCGGCAGCACGCCGACCGAGCCGGTGATCAGCCGCGCGCCGCGCTGGAACGACAGCCACGACCACGCCCAGCTCAGGATCACGAAGAACCGGTTCTTGAAGCCGACGAGGAACATGATGTGGACGACCCACCACAGGAGCCACGCGAGCAGGCCGTGCTGCGCGAATCGCTTCGTCGCGACGACCGCGGAGGCCCGGCCGATCGTCGCCATGTTGCCCTTGTCGTGATAGCGGAACGCCGGCCGCTTCGGCGCGCCGCGAACTTCCGACGCGATGATCTTCGCGACGTGCTTGCCGCCCTGGAGCGCGCCCTGCGCGACGCCCGGCACCTGCGAGCCATCGGCCATCAGCATCTTCGCGAGGTCCCCGATCACGAAGACCTCGGGATGGCCGGGTACCGACAGATCGGGCGCCACCTCGACGCGGCCGGCGCGATCGCGCGGGGCTCCGAGCGCGGCGCCGAGGGGCGAGGCCTGCACGCCTGCAGCCCACAGCACGGTGCGCGCCCCGATCTGCTCGGCGACCTCGCCATCGCGGCACACGGTGACGCCGGTCGTGTCGATCGCGGTCACCCGGGTGTGCAGCCGGACCTCGACCTGGCGCCGCTCCAGCGACCGCTTCGCCGCGGTCGACAGCTTCGGCGGATACGCCGCGAGCACGCGGTCGCCCGCCTCGAACAGCAGGACACGGACCTGCGTCGGATCGATCGACCGGAAGTCATTGGCGAGCGTGTGCAGCCCTATCTCGGCGAGCGCACCCGCCAGCTCGACGCCCGTCGGGCCAGCGCCGACCACCGCGAAGGTCAGCCAGTCGCGCTGCGCCGCCGGATCGGATTCGCGCTCGGCGGCCTCGTACGCGAGGAACACGCGGCGCCGGATCTCGAGCGCGTCCTCGACGGACTTGAGGCCGGGCGCGACCTCGCTCCAGTCCTTTCCGAAGTACGAGTGCGTGGCGCCGGTCGCGACGACCAGGAAGTCGTAGTGGAGCAGGCCGTCCTCGAGGGTCACCGTGCGAGCGGCTACGTCGATCGCGCGCGCATCGCCGAGCAGCACGCGCACGTTCTGCTGGCGCGCGAGCACGCCGCGGATCGGGTACGCGATGTCACTCGGGTTGAGCGCCGCGGTCGCGACTTGATAGAGCAGCGGCTGGAACAGGTGGTGATTACGCCGATCGATCAGCGTGATCGTCACCGGTGCTTTCGCGAGCGCGCGCGCGACCGCCAGCCCTCCGAAGCCGCCGCCGATGATCACGACATGCGGATGCTTCATGGTCACTGAGATGCCTACCGCGGGTGCGACGTTTCGTCACTCGAGTGCGCGGATCAACGACGCCACCACGTGGTCGACCGCGGCCTCGCCGAGGTCGGGATACATCGGCAGCGAGATCATCTCGGCGGCCGCGCCCTCGGCGATCGGATAGCTCCCGGCAGCGAGGCCGAGGTGTGCGTACGCGCGCTGGCGGTGGATCGGCGTCGGGTAGTGCACCGCGGTCGCGACGCCGGCGGTCGCGAGCTGGCCGCGGATGGCGTCGCGGCGCGCCGCGGCGACCCGGATCACCATCAGGTGGTAGACGGGCTGCGAGCCCGGCGCCGCGTCGATCAAGCGAACCCCCGCGACCTCCGCGAGGCCGGCGCGGTAGCGGTCGGCGTGCTCGCGACGGCGCGCGTTTCCGGCGTCGAGCCGGCGCAGCGAGATCGCGAGGCCGGCGCACTGGATCGCGTCGAGCCGCGCGTTGTAGCCGATCTCGACGTGATCGTGACGATCGGCCTGCCCGTGATCGCGCAGCCGGCGCGCGCGCTCGACGATCGCCTTGTCGCTCGTCGTGATGCAGCCGCCCTCGCCGAGCGCGCCGAGGTTCTTCGTCGGGTAGAAGCTGAACGCCGCGACATCACCCCACGACCCGGCACGGCCGGCCCCGCGGGTCGCACCGTGGGCCTGCGCCGCATCCTCGAGGATCGGCACGCCGAGCTGCCGCAGCGCCGGGACGTCGGCGAGCTGGCCGAACAGGTGTACCGGCACGATCGCCTTGGTGCGCGGCGTGATCCGGCGGGCGACCTCGGTGGGGTCGATCAGCAGCGTGCCGTCGTCGACGTCCGCGAACACCGGTGTCGCCCCGGCAAGGCTTGTCGCCTCGGCGGTCGCGAAGAACGAGTTCGGCGCGGTGATCACCTCGTCGCCGGGGCCGACGCCGAGCGCGCGTAGCGCGAGCAGCAACGCATCGGTACCGGTCTTGACCGCGCACGCATGGGCCGCACCGGCATGGCGCGCGAACGCGGCCTCGAAGTCGGTGACCGCCGCGCCGCCGATGAAGCCGCCGGTGTCGAGGAGCTTGCCGAACGCCTCGAGGTACGTCGCGCGGTCTGGCGCGACGAGCGCCGCGAGATCGACGAACGGGACCTTCACAGCGGCACCCGCGCGCCGTGCTCTTCCAGCGAGCGCTGCGCGGCCGCGAGCATCCGCACGATCCGCACGCCCACCGCGCCATCCGACGGCGTCGGCGTGCCGTCGAGGCAGGCGCCCGCGAACGCCTGCGCCATCACCGAGAGCGCCTCCTTGCCATCGAGCTTCGGCGAGCGGATGTCGCCGGACCGGTACTGCACGTTGAGCGCGTACGCCGACTCCTTGTCGATGTGCTCGACGTCGACCGAGCTCTCGTAGATCTTGACCGGCTCGACGGGAGACGTGTCGTCCCACACCAGCATCCGCTTGCTGCCCGCGATGATCGTGCGGCGCGTCTTCACCGGGGCGACCCAGTTGACGTGGAAGTGCGCGAGCAGGCCGTCGTCGAAGCCGACCGTCAGGTACGCGAGGTTCTCCTGGTGACCGTAGTGCGCGACGCCGATCGCCGAGATCCATCGCGCGGTGATGCCGAGCGTCTGCGAGATCACGAAGTCCATGATCGTCAGGTCGTGCGGCGCTAGATCCCAGATCACGTTGACGTCGGGCTGGAACAACCCGAGGTTGATCCGCACCGAGTCGAGGTACAGCACGCGGCCGAGCTCGCCGGCGGCGACGAGGTCCCGGATCTTGCGGACCGCCGACGTGTACACGAACGTGTGATCGACCATCAACACGCGGCCGGCGCGCGCGGCGAGCACCGCGAGCTCCTCGGCCTCGGCGACGCTCGAGGTCAGCGGCTTCTCGACGAGGACGTGCTTGCCGGCCGCCAGCGCCGCCTTCGCGAGCGGGTGGTGCGTGTAGATCGGCGTCGCGATCGCGATCGCGTCGATCTCGGGGTTCGCGAACAGCGCCGCGGCATCCTCGAAGGTCGGGATGCTCGGGTGGTTCAACGCCGCCGCCTGGCGGCGGCCCGCCTGCGGCTCGGCGATCGCGACCACGCGCGTCCGCGGGCTCGTCGCGAAGTTGCGGACCAGGTTGGGACCCCAGTAGCCGTATCCGATGACCCCGAGGCGCAGCGTCGTCACCGCGGGCGAAGCTCACACGCTGTCATCACCCGGTCAAGATCACGCGACCCGGTCAAGATCACGCGGCGACGAGCTCGAGTACCACGTTCGTGGTGGTCGTCTAGCAGCTTTTGATGAGCTCCAAGCAACGGCTGAGCGCCTCGGTGGACGCCGAGCTGATCGCGGCACGCCGCCGTCGTGCTGTTCGCAATGGACGGCGACTGGATCCTCACGTCCGACCGGAACGACCTGCGGCCGCTGGCGAGCGCCGCAGGCCCCATGTCGAGGTGATCGCTGTGTAATGTCCCACGCCACTCTCCCTCCGGCTGGGGTTTCACTGGGGTTGTTGCCCGCGACCAGGAAGCGGTCATTCTTGCTGGGAGCCTGATCCCGTGGTGTAATTCTACGAACGAGCGAAAGTCGCTCCTCATGTACCAGCCAGGATTATTACCGTTCACGTGAATCGGACGAAGTTCATCGAGTACGTCTTCGACGACGCATCTGGGCTGTATCGGCGACTCAAGGACGCCCAGCCCTACGCGGTGGTGTTCGCGCGCGAAGAACACGCCTCCCTCATCTGTGCCGCGCTCGCCGCACCATGCGTCCGGGTATCGAGCCGCGCGGGCTTCCTCACCGAGTGCGCGAAGCGAAATGCGATCGTCGCGTTCGTCGATCTCGATCTACTCGTGCAAAGCGATGGCCAGATCCGCGACATCGCGATCGTCGGCATCCTCGACGACGAGCCCGCGGCCACGCTGCCCACAAGTATCGTCTCGTTCGAACGATATTCCTGGCTGTCGCACCTGATCACGACCGCGATGCTCGCGGCGCCGCTCGCGCGGTCGCACCTCGCGAAGCTGCTCGAGCGCGTCGTCGACGGACCCGAGCACGACATGATCGGCACCGCCGGTGTCGGCCGGGTCGCCCTGCTCGCTCGCGCGAGCCGCCGCGAGGCCCGGTTCGAGCGGATGACGAAGTTCTTCGCGAAGCAAGGGCTGTCGACGCGCGCGACCGCGGTCATCGAGGAGGTCTCCGAAGAGCTCGTGATGAACGCGCTGTACGATGCGCCCGTCGAGTCCGGCTTCTTCGAGCACGCGATCCCGCGGACCGAGGACGTCGACCTACCGGTCGATCGCGCCTGCGAGATCAGCTACGGGATGGACGAGGGCAATGTCTTCATTCGCGTCCGCGACCCGTTCGGAGCCCTGTCACGCGAGCGGCTCCTCGAGGTGCTGAACCGCTGCAGCAGCAAGAGCGTCGGGCTCGACGAGAGCCGCGGCGGCGCCGGGCTCGGGCTGTGGCGCGTGTTTTCCTCGGCGTCGACGATCGCCATCACCGTCGTCCCCGGGCGGATCACTGACATTGTCGTGGGGATCGCGACGAAGAACGGGCGGGTCGCCAAGAACCTCCTCGCGGTTCACCTGTTCTTCCACGCGAAGACGATCAGCGCGCTCGATGCCATGGTCGCCGACGATCAGGACGAGCTGCTCGATCGCTCGATCACGCTCGTCCACGTGGCCTGAGTCACCTCAGGATCTCGAGGTCGACGGTGCCGAGCGCGACGCCGACCGGCCACTTCGGCTCCGGCCAAGGCTTGCCCTCGCCGGGCGGCAGCATGGGCAGGAGCGGCCCGAGCTCGCTCTCGATCGAGAGCTCGTGCTCGCCGACGGTGTGGTCGTGCAGCGTGCAGCCGATCGCGTTCCACCGCGGCGCGAGCTCGCCGGCGAACACGACGTGGCCGTCCCACTTCACGGTGACCTGCCGCGTCCCACCCGGCGCGAGCCAGATCGTGACGTGCTGATCGTTGGGCATCAGGTTCGGAACGAGGGCGCGGACCTCGC
>JBKJUF010000281.1:0-3414 GCA_046590445.1 Kofleriaceae bacterium | reverse complement strand
ACACGCGCGCTACGCCCGCCGCAAGGCAACTGTCGAACCCGTGATCGGTCAGATCCGAACACGTGGATTCCAGCACTTCTCGATGCGCGGCCTGCTCAAAGCGAGATGCGAGTGGCTGCTCGTCGGCGCCACCCACAACATCTTGAAGCTCTGGCGGAACGTCTTCCGCCCGCGGATGCAGCGCCTGCAAGCCGCCTGAGCGCCGGGCCAGGGCCCGAAGGCGACCGCGTCCGCTGTGCACGCCGACCACCGGCGTAGCTACGATCTACACGCTCCTAGCGGCCGCGCGCCTTGTATGCGCGATAGTCCGTGATCAGCGAGCTCAGGATCGTCCCCGCTCCCGCGACGACGTGGATCAGCGCGACCTTCGGCTCGGTCTTCCAGTAGCCGAACACGAACGGCGCCGCGATCGCGCTCATGCCCCACACGTGATCGATCACCTCGTGGGCCTCGATCGGGATGACCTTGGCGACGCTGAGCCGGTAGTCGGTCATCGCGGAGACCCCGATCACCGACGACGCGAGGGCGATGCTTGCGATCCGCGCGCGCGGATCATCGGCCATGACAGCGCAGCTCGCGACCATCAGGCCGGTCGCGTAATCCATGATCGTGTGGACGTCCTGCGGGATCAGCCGCGCGAGCGGGAGTCCCAGGATGGGCCTGGCGGGCTCACCGTGACTGAGCGCGCGGTCGCCTCGGGTCTGCGCGGCCTCGGCTGATTCGAGTGGCGGCAGGGCGTTGTCAGCCAAGGCTGTGAAGGACGTGGGGTTTCCGGCGTGGGGTTGCATTGGTCTCCGTTTCTGTGATGGCCGGACTGCACTCGACGTGCCGCTAACGACGACTGCGACCGATGAACGCACGGTCGCTCCCGAGCGATGGCGATCGTGAACGCCGGCGTGCGTGCCGCGTCGAGCTACGCCCCGCGATCAGCGGCGGCGGACGTCGGGATCGTCGGGATCGGCGTCGCGATGGACGCACGGATCGTTGTCGGGATCGTGACCGCACGCGAGCACCCCCGGTGACGGATCATCGGGATCTGCACCGCGGTGCGGACCCTCGAGATCGCCCGCAGCCTCGCGCTCGTCGGCTGCGACCGCGTCGTCGCCGATCAGGCCGCCCGCCGCGCTCAGCTCCGCGCGCTTCTCGGGCGCGATGTTCGGCACGAGATCCTGCCGTGCGAGATACGCGACGTAGTAAGCGTCCTCGCGGCGCGGCGCGAGCTCGCCACGCTCGACCGCAGCTTCGAGGGCGCGCTTGAGCTCGCCGATCAGCCGCGATGGTGCGATCTCGAACGCTTCCATGATCGCGTTGCCGACGCCCCCCGAGAGCGGTGGCAGCTTCGCGTCCGCCTCGGCAAGCTGCTCGACTCGCTCGGCGAGCGCACTGATCTGCTCGAGCAGTTGCTTGCGCCGCCCGGGGCGCTTCGACGTGATGTCGGCGCGTGACAGATCGAGCAGATCGATCATGTGTGGACCCATCTCGCGATGAAACCGGCGCACCGCGCTGTCGGTCCACTGCTCGCTGTACTGGTTCGTGCGCAGGTGATGCTTGACCAGGAACCGGACCGTCTGGCGCTCGTCGCGCGCGAACGCGAAGCGCTGGTGCACCTTGTCGAACATCCGCGCCCCGACCTCGGCGTGACCGTGGAAGTGCACACCCTCGGGCGTGAAGGTCCGCGTAGGAACTTTCCCGATGTCATGGAGCAGGGCGGCCCACCGCACGAGCGGACGGCGCACCGTCTGCCGCACCACTTGCTTGGTGTGAGCCCACACGTCCTTGTGCTGACGCCCGGTCTCCTGCACGAGATCGACGGTCGCCTCGAGCTCGGGGAACAGCAGGCGGACGATGCCGGTCGCGTGCAGCCACTCGAGCGCGGTGTCGACGTCACGGGTCATCAGCACCTGCTCGACAGCGTGCCGCAGGCGGGGCTTGTCGGCCTCGGCGAGACGCGGGGCATGCTCGCGGATGACGTCGGTGACCTTGTCGGGTGGCCAGCGGTCTTCCTCGGTGCCGATCGCGGTCGCGATCTCGATCATCACGATCGGATCGGCCTCGACGAGGCCCCGGATGCGATCTGCCGCACGGTCGGCGGACATCTCGTCAAGCGGGCCGGGGAGCGGACCGGACATGGGCCGCGATACCTACCACGCTCGGCACACGATGTGCTCGACCGGTCGACGAGTGCAGGGCCGTATCACAGAGCGCCAGCTTCCGCTGGCCGAGCACAGCTTTCCGGGAATCTCGCGATTCTACGCCTCCCTCGACACCAAGCCTGCGACATTCCTACAACTTCTGTGGGCGTTCGAGGGCCGCAAGGCCAATCGTGCGACGCCACGGAAGCGTCGTCAGACCTGAAGCGTTCTCCGTCACAGGCACGATCGGTCTGGCAGATCTAGTTGCCAAACCGCGACAGCCTGGCGCAATCCGGACGCTTATATGGGGCAAGTTGAACCAGCGAAACCCGCTTCATCTTCGTCGGCGATCGGCGTGTTTGACTCGGGCGTTGGCGGACTGACCGTCGTTCGTGCGATTCGTTCTGTCCTCGCTGGCGAGGACATCGTCTACCTCGGCGACACGGCGCGGGTTCCTTATGGAAGCAAGAGCCCGCGCACCGTCGAGCGCTACTCGCTCGCGTGTCAGCAGTTTCTCCTCGATCGCGGCGTCAAGCTCATCCTGATCGCGTGCAACACCGCTTCAGCAAACGCGCTGCCCGCTCTCGTCGCGGCGAGCCCGGTGCCGGTGATCGGGGCCGTCGAGCCCGGCGCCACCAGCGCGCTCGCCGCGACCCGCAACGGTCACATCGGCGTGATCGGCACGCTCGGCACCGTTCGGTCGGGCGCATACGCGAAGGCGATCGCGGCGCGTGCACCCGAGGCTCGGCTCGTCGCGCTCGCGTGTCCGCTGCTCGTGCCGCTCGCCGAGGAGGGCTGGACCGACGACGCCGACGAGATCGCGTCTGCCGTCGCACGGCGCTACCTCGCGCAGCTGTTCGCGCAGGATCCGTTGATCGACACGCTCGTGCTCGGCTGCACGCATTACCCGCTGCTGCGCGGCGTGCTCGAGCGCGTGGCGAGCGAGCTCGCGAGCCATCCAGTTGCCGTCGTTGATTCGGCGACCGCGATGGCGAACGCCGCCCGCGATGTGCTGCGGTCTACGGGCGCGCCGGATCTCGCGAGCCGTGTCGCCGGCCGGCTCGATTGCTTCGCGACCGATGCGACCCGGCTCGACGAGCTGGCGCCACGCTTCCTCGGCGAGGCGCGCGCGGCGATGACGGGCTTCGAGCTCGTCGATCTCTAGATCCAATGCCGCTCACTTAGCGACGCGTTCGCAAAACGCTTCCCGGTTCCAGATTGGCCGCCAAGGCGCCAAATCGCCAAGGTTTGACTTCCGCTCTCTCGTGCTACCGCCGCGAGC
>JBKJUF010000652.1:0-9627 GCA_046590445.1 Kofleriaceae bacterium | reverse complement strand
GGCCCGCTCGGCGGCGGCCAGGGGGGTGGCCCGATGGGTGGCCCGATGGGTGGCCCGATGGGTGGCTCACAGATGCCGCCACCGATGGGCCCACCACCTGGAGTCCCTGGCTTCTCTCCCGGCTTCGCGCCTCCCGCGGCCGCCGGCGGCATGCGCCGCTGCCCTTCGTGCGGTAGCGATGTCCCTCCGAGCTTCCGGTTCTGCGGCACGTGCGGCTTCCGGATGGACGAAGGCTCCGCGCCGATGCCGATGCCGATGCCGCCGCCCGGTCCGGCTTCCGGCATGTCCGGTGGTCCACAGGTGCAGCGTTCCCGGCTGTCGATGACGTTGATCCGCCCCGACGGCACCGAGGGCGGAACGCACGACCTGCGCCCCGGCGAGAACAAGCTCGGCCGCCAGTTCGGCCCCGTCTTCGAGAACGACGGCTACCTGTCGCCGACCCACGCGCAGCTCGATCTGCGACCGCCGAACGGCGTCGTCCGTGATCTGGACAGCCTCAACGGCGTCTTCGTGAAGATGACGCAGGAAGAGGAGCTGGTGTCGGGCCAGATCCTCCGCATCGGCCAGGAGCTTTTGCGGTTCGAGCTGATCGGCGCGCCCGAGCCGACCGCCGACGGCACGGAGCTGATGGGCAGCCCGAACCCCGGCTACTGGGGCAAGCTGACGGTGATCATCGGTCGGGACATCACCGGCGCTGCGTTCCCGCTGCTCGGCGACAGCGTCACGCTCGGCCGCGAGCGTGGCGAGATCAACTTCCCCGACGACGGTTACGTCTCGGGTCTGCACGCGAGGATCATCCTCCGTGACAATCGTGTGTTCCTCTCGGACCTCGGCAGCTCGAACGGCACGTTCATCAAGGTCAACGGCGAGCGCGAGATCGGCCACGAGTCGTTCGTGCTGCTCGGCCAGCAGCTGTTCCGCCTGAAGCTGGCCTGAGCCGCAGCGGTCGCCGTCGGCCGAACGCGTTCAACGCCCGTGTCGTCGACAACGCTGGGTCGAGGCGGGGTTACTTCTTCACCTTGCTGGTGTCGAGATCCTGGATGCTCGGGCCCGTGTCGCTCTTGTCGACGAACTTGAAGCCGTTCGAGATCTTCAGCTGGCCACCCGGATCGAAGATGATCAGCACGTCGACGACCTCGTCAGGCTTGCCACCAGGCGCCTGGACGATGAGCTCGCTGTCGCTCTGGAAGCGTACGACGGTGCCCTGCCGCGAACCGAAGTAGACCTTCGCGTTGCGCGGGCCGTCCTTCATGAAGCGGTTACCCTTGATGACGACGTAGGTGCCACCTTCGATGTCACCCTTCTCGGGCTCGAGGCCGGTCACCTTCAGCTTGCGATCGGTCTCGCCACAGGCAGCGCCACCGCCGATGAGGCAAAGACCAGCGACGAGCGCTAGTGCCCGAGATGGAGCGAGCCAGCGGAGGCTGGCGAGCGGTGCGCGAACGAGCATGGCCGAAACGTACCGAAATTACGGCGCGAGCGCCAACTACATGAGGTCGCGTCGAGCCAGCGCACGTCGCATCTTGCCCAGCGCCTGCTCCTGAAGCTGACGGATGCGCTCGCGGGACAGGTTGTACTTATCCCCGATCTCCTTGAGGGTCAGCTCTTGCTCGGTTCCCAGCCCAAATCGCTGGCGTAGGATGTCGGCCTCGATCGGCCGCAGCTCGCGTAGCAGATCACGGACTTCCGTTGTCAGCGCCTCCCACTCGAGCTCCCCGGTCGGCGAAAACTCCTCGCGATCGGGGTCCTCGAGGACCTCGCCAAGTACGCGCCCCTCGTCGTCGCCGACCGGCTTGTCGATCGACACCGAGCTCTCGAGGAGCCAGCTCCGCATTTTCTCGATCTTGTCGATCGGCATCTGGGTCGCCTTCGCGAGCTCCTCGCTCGTCGGCTGGCGGCCAAGCGATCCGGTGAGCTGGCGGCGGGCCTTCGTCAGCCGGTGCTGCGCGTCGATCATGTGCACGGGCAGCCGGACCTCGCGACCCTTGTCGGCGAGCGCGCGGCTGATCGCGTGGCGGATCCACCAGCTCGCGTACGTCGAGAACCGGAAGCCACGGCGATAGTCGTAGCGTTCGACGGCCTTCATCAGACCAATGTTGCCCTCCTGGATCAGATCCGCGAGCGCCATCCGACCGTGGTTGAAGCGACGCGCGATGCTGACGACGAGGCGCAGGTTCGCTTTCACGAAGTCGTTGCGCGCCTCTGCGGCAGCGCGGTTTGCCTGGTGCACCTTGCGCAGCCACTCGGCGCGGGATCGCTCCCGACCGAGCGCGCCGACCGTGTTGCCACGGACGCCGATCCCGATGGTGACGCGATCGATCGTCAACAGCGCCGCATCGATGAACAGGTGGTCGGTATCGGCCGCACGCAGCTTGCGCGCAGCCTTCGCCGCGAGCTTGCTCCATGCCTTGGCGTCACGCGTGTCCGCGGAGTCAGCGGCCTTGCGCAGTGCGCGCACCTCGGGCGGTAGCTGCTGGATCGCGACCTCGATCGCGGCGAGCACGTGCTCGACGGCAGGCGGGTGCGCGAGCACGGCTTCCCACAGCGTGATCTCTAGCGTCTCGAGCTCGCGCGCCGAGATGAACTCCTCCTCCGGCCGCAGCACGTCGAGCTGCGCCATGTCCTTGAAGTACATCGACAGGTACGTGCCACCGTCGGCGCGTGCGGGCTTCTCGACGACCTCGCCGTCGCCGCTGGCCGCCGTCTCGGCCTCGACCTCGGAGTCGCCATCGTCATCGGCATCACGCGTTTTCTTCGACCGGCCTGCCGCCTTGGCTGAGACACGTGCGACACGTCCGGCGCGGTGCCCCGCGGGGTGATCGTCGTGCGCTTCGTCGCGCTGCCGCTGGTCGCCTTTGGGACGCCCAAAACCCTGGAACTTGGTGACGATGGCTGCCATCGAGGTGTCCTTCCGTGCGCACGAACGCGCTACCAGCTACAGACGCGCGAGCGACCCGAAGGTTTTGGCTCGCGCCGGGGAAACGTTGACGTTGAGAAACCCTGGCCTGCGAAACCCCGCACCGAACAAAGACCCCCGACGCACGGGTTCTATTCCGGGCTGACCGAGCCGTTACACTTCGTAACAGTCTGGAATCAGCGGTGGCCGGAGATGGAGCGAGCCAGCGGATGCTGGCGAGCGGGGATCAACACGCGGTCTGCAAGCCAACACGAGCCGTCACGAGACGGCCGTGTCCTTGCGTTCAGCTAGGACAATGATGTGACGCGACTGGTTGCCGAAAAATCGGCCGCGTGTGTGATAGCCGCCGGAGACCTCGAGGACCCGAAAGCCAGCGGCGTGCATCAGCTTACCGATCTCGTGCAGCGAGTACGCGCGCACGGAGATCTCCTGCTCGAGCTGGCGACCATCGTCGAACACGACCGAGCGGTTCACCTGGAGGCGTGACGAGAAGTAGTTGAGCTCGACTTCCTCGAGCACGACGCAACCTTCGCCCTCCCACCACACGCGCGTCGGTAGATCCGCGATCACGTAGTCGCGGTTCAGGATCTCGATCATCAGGCGGCCGCTCGGCTTCAGCGCGCGCGCGATGTTCGCGACGGTCTTCTTGTTCGTCTCGTCATCGAAGTAACCGAACGTCGAGAACAGACAGTACGCTCCGTCGAACTGCGCCTCGAAGTCGAGCTCGCGCATGTCGCCGCGCACGAAGTTGATCTGCAACCCACGGCGGTGGGCTTCCTCGCCGCCACGGACGAGCAGCGGCGTGGAGGTGTCCAGGGCGACGACGTGGAACCCACGCGCCGCGAGCTCCATCGCGTGACGGCCATACCCGCAGCCGACGTCGAGGACCTGCGCGCCGGCCGACAGCCCCATCGCATCGATCACGAACTCGGCCTCGGCCTGCGTGGCCTGCGGCGTGAGGAACGGCAGCGTTCGCAGGTAGTCCTCGTCGAACAGATCGGCGAACCACGGTTTCGCGCGCTTGGGATCGAGCTTGCCGTCGTTCTTCGTCGGAGCCGTCGCGATTGGCGGGGACAGCGCCGGCTTGTCCTTCTTCGCGGGGGGCGGCGTCGGCGGCGCCTTGTGGTGGTGAGCGGCGGGGGGCGGCGGTGGCGGATGCACGTGCGGCGTCGGCGGCGGCGGCACGCCGGGATGCGTGGTCGCCGCGGACGGCGCCATCGGCGGCGGGATCGAGCCCGGGCGCGGGCGGGCGTCGGCAGGTGCGGCGGGCGGCAGCGTAGGGGCCGCGGCGGCAGCAGCCGGCATCGACGGCACGGTCCGGTCATCCCCGTCGTCATCGACGTCGACCTCGAACTCACCCGAGCTCTCGGCGCGATCCGCCAGCTCGTTGATGTCGATCTCCGGAACCGACATTGGCTCGTCGGCTTTCGCGGGCGCGACGACTGGAATCGGCTTCGTCACCGCGGTCTGCGCGGTGGTCGCGGGCATGGTGCTGACCTCGCCGGGCGGCAGCGAGGGTCGCTGCCCCTCGGGCTTCGGCAGCGGCGGAATCGGCGAGGTCGGCGCGCGCTGCGTCGGCATCTTCTGGGTCGGCGCGTTCGCTGCCGCGATCGATGCAGGCTGGGTCTGAGCGCGCATCGTCTCGCGGACCTCCTCGAGATCCTCCTCGGTCAACGCCATGGTCTTGAGCCGTTCGTGGCGTTCGCGCTGCGGCTTCGGCTTGGCAGGTGCCTCGCCGATCGTGGTCGGCTCGTCCTCGTCGATGTCGACGTCGACGTCCTCCGGCCGCGGGATCGACTGCCGGAACTTCACCTGCACACCGGGTAGGCCCGGATCCGTCGTCGAGCGCGATTGCGCGATTCCGCGCATGCTGGTGCCGGGCTCGGTCAGGCCGAGCGCCTCGAGATCGACCGCGGTCATCTCGCGGGTCTTCATCTCGAAGTCCTGGCCGTCGTCTGATCCGCTCGGTGGATCGATCACGGTCGGCATCGCTTCCGGCGCGATGACCAGCGTGTCCGCACCCGTCGCGGTGCGTGGTGCGACGTGATCGACCCGCGGCACCGGCTCGGATGCATCGCTCGAGAAGCTGTAGGCGATCGACATCGCGAGCGCCGGATCCTCGGGCACGGGCGCGACGACCGGCGGAGTCGTGCGGCGTGGCACGTTGTCCGAAGGCACGCGCAACCCCCCACCACGGCGGCGACGTCGCCGGCGCTCGGCGGTGGTCATGCCGACTTCCATATCGGCGTCGTCGTCGCGCTTGCTCACGCTGAGCCTCCGCGCGACGGAACGACCAGCGTGCCGATGCCCTGCCCGAACTGCACGGCCTGGCCAACCTGCCCCGTCAGCTCGACGCGTCCGGGCTCGAACACCATGACGACCGTCGAGCCGAGGCGAAACGCTCCGAGCTCGTCGCCACGCTTGATGGTGAGGCCGTGAAGCTCGACGCGGTGACGCTCGCCGCCGGCCCGCAACGACCCGCTATCGGGGCCCCGGGTGAGCCGGATGTTACCGACCCCCGCCGCGGCGACCATGACGATTGCGACGCGGCCGACCTCGGGAGAATTCAGACGGATGACGACGCGCTCGTTGCGGGCGAGCAGTCCGTCACGCCGTGTCGCGAGCCGCGGATTGACCGGCCACAGATAACCGGGCACGTAGTCGTAGCTCTCGATCGTCGCGTCGACCGGCGTGTGGACACGGTGGTAGTCGCGTGGCGACAGGTAGATCGTGGTGTACGCCCCGCCGGTCAGCAGCGTCGTGAGCTCGTCGTCGACGACCAGGTCCGCGAGCTGGTAGTTGCGGCCCTTCGCCTGCACCATGGCGCCTTCGACGGCAGTGCCAGTGGCTGCCACAACGCCGTCACATGGCGAGATCAATGCGTGAGGCTCGCGCGCGATCGTGCGAGCACCATCACGCAATCGACGCGCAAAAAAGTCTCCGAGGGATTCGTACTCGCCAAGCGCGAGCTCGGTCTCGTCGAGGTTCGCGCCAACCGCACGCGCAAACGCGCGATACGCCAGCGGACGGAGCCGGGATGGCAGCGCCTTCCCAGCGGTCCATGCAACCAATGCCGAGTACGTCGCCCCTGCACCCGCACGTCGCGCGGATCGAGGGTTAACGGGGCCTGGCTTGCTGAAGTCCACGCAGGTACTCGGCGTCCCCCAGGTCACACGGCGTTCCACGCGGACCTGAATACGATGATTCTGCCAGGGGGGGCGCCGAGTTACAAGCGTGGGCGTCGACCGCGGCTGCGCCGACCGACGGATGGCTGCCGCCGTTAACAGTCGTAATAGAGCTGGAACTCCGCCGGAACCGGGCGCAGACGGACGTGATCGGCCTCGTTCTCGCGCTTGTAGGCGATCCAGGCATCGATCAGGTCATTCGAGAACACATCTCCCTTCATCAGGAATGCCCGGTCCTTGTGGAGGGCGTCGAGCGAGGCGTCGAGCGATCCCGGTACCGTCGGGACCTCGGCCAGCTCCTCGGGGGATAGCGAGTAGATGTCCTTGTCGAGGGGCTCGCCCGGATGGATCCGGTTCTCGATGCCATCGAGCCCGGCCATCATCATCGCGGCGAACGCGAGGTACGGGTTGCACGACGGATCGGGCGACCGCAGCTCCAGGCGCTTCGCCTTCGGCGAGGCCGAGTACATCGGGATGCGGATCGACGCCGAGCGGTTGCGCGCCGAGTACGCGAGGTTGACCGGCGCCTCGTAGCCCGGGACCAGCCGGCGGTAGCTGTTGGTGGTCGGGTTGGCGAACGCGCAGATCGCACCGGCGTGCTTGAGCAAGCCACCGATGTAGTGCAGCGCCATGTCGCTCATCCCTGCGTACGCATCGCCGGCGAACAGCGGCTTGCCCGCCTTCCACAACGACTGATGCGTGTGCATGCCAGAGCCGTTGTCACCGAACAGTGGCTTTGGCATGAACGTCGCCGTCTTGCCGTGCTGGCGCGCGACGTTCTTGACGATGTGCTTGTACCAGAGCACCTGGTCCGCCATCTTCACGAGCGTGTCGTACTTCATGTCGATCTCGGCCTGACCGGCCGTGGCGACCTCGTGATGGTGCGTCTCGATGATGATGCCGACGGACTGCATCGTCATGACCATCTGGGTGCGCAGATCGCTCAGCTGATCGGTCGGGCCTGCGACGCAGTAGCCACCCTTGATCGGCGGCTTGAAGCCCTTGTTGCCGCCACCCTCGGTGCGCTTGTTGTTCCAGCCGGCCTCATCGGAGTCGATCTGGAAGAACGAGTGCTGCGGCTCTTCGGAGTACTGGATCGAGTCGAAGATGAAGAACTCGGCTTCGGGACCGAAGTACGCGGTATCCGCGATCCCCGTCGACTTCAGGTAGCTGACCGCGCGCTTCGCCAGGCTGCGCGGATCGCGTGCGTACGGCTCGTGCGTGATCGGATCGATCACGTCGCACAGGATCGACAGCGTCGGCGTCTTGAGAAACGGATCCATGACGGCGGTCGCGGGATCGGGCTTCATCAACATGTCCGACGAGTTGATCGCGCGCCATCCGGAAATCGACGAACCATCGAAGCCGAAGCCTTCCTCGATGCCTTCCTCGAGGCGCTCGATCGGATAGGTCAGGTGCTTCCACTGGCCGAGGAAGTCGACGAACTTGGCGTCGATCATCTTCGCGCCGTGCTTCTTGACGTAGTCGTTGAGCTCGCTGGGCGTCACGGTGTTCTCCTCTTTATCGCGTCGGGGTCTCGGCGGGTAGTTCGCTGAACACTAGATGGCATCCTCACCGGTCTCACCGGTGCGAATGCGAATGACCTCATCCACGGGCGTCACGAAGATCTTGCCGTCACCGATCTTGCCGGTGCGCGCAGCCTCGGTGATCACGTTGACCACCTGCTGCACGTTGTCGTTCGGCACGATGATCTCGACCTTGACCTTCGGTACGAAGTCGACGACGTACGCCGAGCCTCGATAGACTTCCTTCTTGCCGCCGGTCCGCCCGAACCCCTTCACCTCGGTGACCGTCATGCCGTGCACTCCGATCTCGGCGAGGCGTTCCTTGACCTCGTCGAGCTTGAACGGCTTGATGATCGCCTCGACCTTCTTCATGTCGAGATCGATAGCCCACGTTTTGTTTCCAGTGGGTTTCGCGACCGGAAACATCTGAAGCGTGGAGCGAACGTGTCGTGGCCGCTCAGCCCGAGATGGAGGGGACGGGATTCACTCCCGTCCCCAGGGTAGAGTTGGGGGCGAGCGTCTCACTCCCGGATCTTGCGGCGGAATGCCTGGATCTTGCCGAGCGTCACCGCGAGGTTCGCCTCGCTCGACATGTTGTATTGCACGTGCACGACGAGGTCCGTGTACTCCTTCTCGAGCTGGCTGCCGTTCTTGCTCTTGTACGCGGCATAGTCGCGTCGGGTCGCCATCCACTCGTTGGTGACGACGTCGCGCGAGACCCCGAGCTCCGGCTTCTTCGGCGGATCGCGCGGTGCCTCGGGCCTCGGCGGACGTGGGCGATGCGGGCGGACGTGGGGGGAGACCTTGATCGGGACGTCCGCGGATCCGGCAGCGGATCCAGATGCCCCCGACGAAGCCAACGCAGGGTCAACGGCCGAGCCCGCCTTCACCGGCGCGGTGGCCTCGGTCGGATCGATCGGCACCACCGTGATCTCGTGCTTGGCCGGTGCCTTGTCGGCAGCCGCGACAGCGTCGGTGCGATCGGGTTTGCGCGTCAGCGCGAAGATCGCGGCCGCGACGGCGGCGAGGCCGAGCACGGCGACGATCCACGGAAGCTTGCGAGTGCGTGAGGGCTGCTCGCGGGCGGACGTACCGGTGCCATCGGCGAGCGAAAGATCCGCGTGCGGGACCATCGTGCTCGTCGGCGGCGCCATCGTGTCGAGCGCGGGTGACGGCCGCAGCGCGGTCTCGTTGCCCGTGGTCTTTCCTGCATCCCGGCTGACCGGGACCGGATGCGACCCCGATGGCTTGCCGACGGGGTGCGAGCCCGACGGCCGAGCGCCGGCGATCGCGGCGTGCTGCGCCGACCGACGCGGGCCGCGCGGGGTGTCGGCGGGCGCGAGCGGAAGCTGGGCGACCGCGAACGACACCGTCGAGATCGTCTGGGTGTGAAACTGCTCCTGGAAGTCGGCGATGTGCGTCTTCGCGACGCGCTCGTGGAGCTCCTTCTGCGCCGTCATCTCCTCGGCGAACAGATCGCGCATGAACGAGCCCAGCTGGTCGGTCGAGATCGTCGGATTGACCGCGACGAGCGCCTGCTGGATCGAGTCACGGAACTCGGCGGCGGACTGGTAACGATCCTCGGGCTTGGGGCACAGCGCCGTCGCGACGAGATCGTCGTACGGCGCGAGCGCCGGATCGACCTCGCTCGGCAGCTGGTGGTCACCCTTCGCGACCTTCTTCGCGAGCGCGCGATAGTCGGGCTCGGGGCCGGCCTCGTAGAGCCGCACGCCGGTCAGGACCTCGAACAACACGACGCCGGCCGCATAGATGTCGGTGCGGTGATCGACCTGACCGCCGCGGATCAGCTGCTCCGGTGCCATGTAGCCGAACTTGCCGAAGCCCATCTTCGGATCGGTCGCCGTGCCGCGCATCGCGAAGAGCGCGATGCGCGGCACCGCGACCGACCCCAAGATGGGCTTCGGCAAGTTCGGCTACATGGCGCCCGAGCAGCTGCCCGGGCGCCATGTAGCCGAACTTGCCGAAGCCCATCTTGGGG
>JBKJUF010000603.1:0-5436 GCA_046590445.1 Kofleriaceae bacterium | reverse complement strand
GTCCCCGGATCGAGCTTCACGGTCGCGGTGCCGTTGCAGCTGTCCTCGAGCGTGTAGACCTCGATCTCGCCACCGAGCGCAGCCTTGATGAAGCTGACCGGGATCTCGGTGAGGACGTCTTCGTTGTCACGCTTGAACCGCTCGTCGCCCTGCACGTGCAGCACGACATAGAGATGACCCGCCGCGCCGCCGGCGATCGCTTCGCCCTTGCCCGCGAGCCGCAGCGTCTGGCCATCGTCGACGCCGGGCGGCACGCTGACCGAGAGCGTCGAGGTTTCGGGGCGCGTGCCGCGACCGCGACAGTCCGTGCACGGGTCCTTGATCTGCTGGCCCGAGCCCCGGCAATGCGGACACGTCGTCTGCACCATGAAGAAGCCCTGCGCGTGGACGACCTGCCCCTTGCCCTTGCACGTACCGCACGCCTCGGCCTTGCTGCCGGGCGTGGCACCGGTGGCCTTGCAGGTCGCGCAGCCGACATCGCGCGTGACCTTGACCTCCTTGGTCGTGCCCCACACGGCCTCGGCGAACGTCAGGCTCAGATCGAGACGGAGATCCGCGCCGCGCGCCTGGCGGCGACCGCCCGAGGCTCGTCCGCCGAAGAAGTCGCCGAACAGATCGCCGAACGCCGAGAAGATATCGTCGACGTTCGAGAACCCGGCGCCGCCACCGCCGTTCGAGCCGCGCAACCCGTCGAACCCGAAGCGGTCGTAGCGTGCGCGTTGATCGTCATCGGAGAGGACCTGATAAGCGGCCGAGGCTTCCTTGAACTTGTCCTCGGCAACCTTGTCGTTCGGGTTGTGATCCGGGTGGAACTGTTTGGCGAGCTTGTAATACGCCTTCTTCAGATCGGAGGCGTTTGCCTGTCGATCCACACCGAGAACTTCATACAGATCGCGCATGGCTAGCCAAATCAGGGTCTTGGGTAATGCGGGACCCGGCGACTGTCAAGGTAAGGTGCCGTCGTGCTCCGGCCTTCGGACCTCGCGATCGGAGCCCCCGACGAGGGCGATGCGCTCCGGCGCGCCGAGCGGCTGTTCGACATCGCCGCGCAAAGCGGCCTGGATCTCACCAGCTTGGACGAGGCTGGCGCCAGGATCGCGACCCTGGGGTGCCAGGCCGCACCCTACCTGGCGACCCTGCTGGCACGCGATCCCCATCGGCTGATCCGGGTCGCACGGGATCCGTACCTGCGAAGAGAGAAGCCCCGCGAGGTTCTCGCAGCGGAGATGGCGACCCGCGCCGCGACCGCGACCGACGCGCGTGCCCTGCAGGCGGTGCTGCGCGGCGTCCGCGCGGACGAGCTGGTGCGACTCGGCGTCCGCGAGCTCGAGCTCGGGCTCGAGACCGAGGTCGGCCGCGAGCTCGCGCGGCTCGCGGACTGCTGCTTCGATACCGCGATCACGTTCCACGATGGCGAGCTCCGCAGTCGCTACGGCGCGCCCCGCTACGTCGACGATGACGGCCGCACGCGCGACGCGACGCTCGCGGTGATCGGCATGGGCAAGCTCGGTGGCGAGGAGCTCAACTTCGCATCCGACGTCGACGTGATCTACGTGTACTCGTCCGATCAGGGCGAAGCTGGCACGCTCTCGCTCCACGAGTACTTCGCGAAGCTGTGCCTCAGCGTGACCGCCGCACTCTCGGAGGTCACCGAGGACGATCTGGTGTTTCGCGTCGACCTGCGGCTACGGCCCGAGGGTGCGAAGGGCGCGATCGCGAACTCGCTCGCGCAGGCCGAGCGCTACTACGAGACGTTCGGCCGGCCGTGGGAGCGCCAGGCGTGGATCAAGGCGCGGCCGAGCGCGGGAGATCCGGAGCTTGGCGCGGAGATCCTCGCGATGCTACGGCCGTTCGTGTTCCCGCGGCTCGTCGCGCCGACCGTGCTCGATGACGTCCGCGATCTCAACCGGCGAATCAAGCGTGAGCTCGTGCGCAAGCCACGCCCCGTCGACCCGGCACGGCTCGGGCCCGGCTGTGCCGAGCCCGTGGGGGGATTCGACCTCAAGAATGGCGAGGGCGGGATCCGCGAGATCGAGTTCTTCGTGCAGGCCTTGCAGCTGATCCACGCGGGCAAGCGGCCAAGCCTGCGCTGCCGCGGAACGGTCGCCGCGCTCGATGCGCTGCTGTTCGCCGGCCTCGTCACCGACGACGAGCACCAGGCGCTGGCACGCGCCTATCGCTGGCTGCGCCACGCCGAGCACGTGCTGCAGCTCGAGGGCGGGCTGCAGACGCAGACCGTCCCCGAGGACGACGAGTCGCGCCGCGTGCTCGCGCGCCGGCTGGGCTTCGCGACCGAGAGCGACTTCGTGGCGACGCTCGTCACGCACACGTCCGCCGTCGCCCGACTGTTCGCGTCGCTCGGCGATCCGAACGAATCGGGCAGCGGCGACGAGCATCCCGACATCACCGCGATCCTTCACGGCGAGCTTGCCGAGAGTGACGAGGCGACCGTGCTGACGCGGCTCGGCTTCGTCGACGTCACGGCGGCGAGTGCGGAGCTCGCGCGGATGCGGCGCCACCACGGCTCGCCGTTCTCGCCGGGCGCGACCGAGCGTCACGCACGGATCGGCGCGTCGTTGCTCGGCGAGATCGCGGCATCCGCCGACCCCGATCAGGCGCTGCGCTACCTCGCCGATCTGATCGCGCAGCGCGGCGAGACCTGGTCGATCTGGCGACTGCTCGACGAGAACCCGCCGTTGATGCGGCTGCTCGGATCGCTGCTCGGCGCGAGCGCGTATCTCGCGCGCACGCTCGTCGATACGCCGGAGCTGATCGATCTGCTCGTCCAGCTCGGGCTGACGGCGCCGACGCGCGACGCCGCGCAGGTCACGGCCGATCTCGAGGCGCGGCTCGCGAACGTCGACGTCTCCGATCCCGAGGCAGCATGGAGCGCGGTCGCCGAGGTCAAGAACGGCCACGTGCTGCGCGTCGGGCTCGCCGATTTCGGCGGCGCGCTCGATCCGCTCGCGGTGTGCGCGGAGCTGACCGCCGTCGCCGAGGCGTGCCTCGATCAGGCGCTCGCGATCGTCGAGCGTCAACTCCTCGCGCGGCATGGTCGGCCACCACCGGGTGCGGAGGGTGCGCGGCTCGCGGTGCTCGGCATGGGCAAGCTCGGTGGCCGGGAGCTCGGCTACGCCGCCGATCTCGATGTCGTGTTCGTGTTCTCGGATCCGATCGGCGAGGACGCGGACTCCGATGGTGCCGTGCCGCTCACCACGATCGAGTGGTTCTCGCGCTGCGCGCAGCGCCTGCTCGGCGCGCTCCGCCAGCGCACGCCGCGCGGCCGGCTCTACGAAGTCGACACCCGGCTACGTCCGTCGGGTACCCAGGGCCTGCTCGTGACGTCGCTCGCCGGGTGGCGCCGCTATCACGCCGAGGCCGCGGCGCTGTGGGAACGCCAGGCGTTGATCAAGCTGCGGCCGGTCGCCGGCGATCGCGCGCTCGGGGCCGAGGTCGCGCGGCTCGCGGAGGAGACCGTCTATGGCCAGCCGGATGCGGAGCACAACGCGCGAGAGATCGCCGAAGCCATCCTCAAGATGCGCGAGCGCATCGAGCGCGAGCTCGGCGGCGATCGCGGCGGCGGAGATCTCAAGGTCGGCGCCGGCGGCGTGATCGATGTCGAGTTCGCGGCCCAGTACCTCCAGCTCGCGCACGGCCACGCACATCCTGCGTTGCGCACGACGTCAACGGTCGGCGCGCTGCGCGCGGCGGCGGTGTGTCGCGTCGCACCCGAGCGCGAGCTCGCGATGCTCGATCAGGGTTACCGCTTCCTGCGCGGGATCGAGAACCGGCTTCGCGTTGTCAACGATCAACCGGTGCATCGCTTGCCGGAGACCAAGCAGGAGCTCGACAAGCTCGCGCGTCGGTCGGGGTTTCCCGACGGTGCGCTCTTGCGCGCACACGTCGAGCGCTGGCAACGCGAGATCAGACAGACGTTCCTCGCGTTGCTCGGCGTATCAGATGGTGCGTAGCCGGCTGCGCAGCCGCAGTGCGTCACGCTGTGTCGTACAGATCGCCTCGGGTGTACGCCTTGTGATCGCCCGTTTGCATTGGTACGAAGCTGATATGGCCATCAAGAAGCTCGACTCGATCTGGCTCGACGGCCAGCTCGTGCCGTGGGACAGCGCGACCGATCACCTGCTCGCGCACACGATGCACTACGGGGTCGGTGCCTTCGAGGGGATCCGTGCGTACCAGCGCGGTGATGGCCGCACCGCGATCTTCCGGCTGCGCGAGCACATCGACCGCCTGCTCGACTCGTCGGCGATCTGCACGATGGACGTTCCGTACACGCGCGATCAGCTGATGGCTGCCTGCCACGCCGTGGTCAAGGCGAACAAGATGACGTCGTGCTACCTGCGCCCGCTGATCTATCTCGGCTACGGCGCGCTCGGCCTCGGCTCGTTCGAACCGCCCGTCCGCACGATGGTCGCCTGCTACGAGTGGGGCGCGTATCTCGGTGACGACGGCCTCAAGAAGGGGATCAAGTGCATGATCTCCGGGTTCACGCGCGCGAACGGCAACGCGATGATGAACAAGGGCAAGATCTGCGGTCAGTACGTGACGAGCGTCCTCGCGAAGCGGATGGCGATCAAGAGCGGCTTCGAGGAGGCGCTGATGCTCGACCCGCAGGGCCACGTCGCCGAGGGCACTGGCGAGAACATCTTCGTCGTCAAGAACGACGTCGTCCGCACGCCGCCGCGGTCCGCCGCGATCCTCGCCGGGATCACGCGCGACACGGCGATCCAGTTGCTCCGCGAACAGGGCGTCGATATCCGCGAGGAAGCGGTCGCGCGCGACGAGCTCTACATCGCCGACGAGGTGTTCCTCACCGGCACCGCCGCCGAGATCACGCCGGTGCGTGACATCGACCATCGCAAGATCGGCCGTGGCGAAGCGGGCCCGGTCACCCGTCGCCTCCAGGAAGCGTTCTTCTCGATCGTGAAGGGCGCCGATGCCAAGCATGATCATTGGTTGAGCTACTCGTGATGACACGGCGGATCGCGAACCTGCGCACGACCTGTCAGACCCAGAACGAAAGCTTCATTCGCGTCTACCGCGTCTGCGAGAAAGTCGCGCCGGAATGCCTCGAGTAAGCTGCTAGGATTCCCACGTGGGTCACGCGTCAGATCTGGCGTCTGATCTGGCCGCTGGAACCGTGCTGCTCGGCAAGTACCGCGTGGACGAGGTCCTCGGGGTCGGCGGCATGGGCCGGGTGGTGCGGGCGTCGCACCTCTATCTACAGCAATCGGTCGCGATCAAGATCTTGCTGCCCGAAATGGCGGCGGACGCGTCGACGGTGTCGCGGTTCCTGCGCGAGGCGCAGGCGACGGTTCACCTCAAGAGCGAGCACATCGCCCGGATGATGGACGTCGGAACGATGCCCGACGGCACGCCGTTCATGATCATGGAGTACCTGGAGGGAAACGACCTCAA
>JBKJUF010000481.1:0-10364 GCA_046590445.1 Kofleriaceae bacterium | reverse complement strand
GTGCTCATCAGCCATCGCGTCGCGGCGATCAAGGATGCCGACCAGATCCTCGTGCTCGACGGCGGCAAGCTCGTCGAGCGCGGCACCCACGACGAGCTGATCACGCGCGGCGGCGTCTACTCCGAGCTCTATCGCACGCAGCTCGAGTCGGAGCTGCAGATCGTCCCCGAGGCCCGGAGTGAATCCGGGCCTCTCCATTCTGGGCGGGCGAGCTAGATGGCGACGACCGCCGCACCCGCGCCCCGCAAGTCCGGCGTCGAAGCCGAGCAGGTGCTCGGCAACGCGATGGACCTGCGCCTGATCGGGCGCATCTCGAAGTACGTGCGTCCGCACACCAAGCTGCTGGTCGCGTGGACGGTGCTGATGCTCACCACGATCGCGTTCGAGCTCGCGCAGCCGTACCTGTTCATGTACTCGCTCCAGCACCACATCCTGCCCGGCAAGATCGATGCGCTGCCGCCCGATGCGTTGCTGTTCGTGGGGCTCGTGCTGTGCCAGAACATCTCGAGCTACTTCGAGCAACTCGTACTCCAGCTCGCCGGGCAGCGCACGATGCACGATCTCCGGATCGCGATTTTCGATCACGTACTCGCGCAGCGCGCCGCATTCTTCGACCGCATCCCGGTCGGCCGGCTGATGACGCGCATGACCAACGACATCGAGAGTCTCAACGAGATGTTCGCGCAGGGCGCGATCACGCTCGTCGCCGACGCGGTCAAGGCGGTGGTGATCGTCGTGATCATGCTGTCGATCGACGTCGAGCTGTCGCTGCTGACGTTCGCCACGCTGCCGATTCTATTCCTGCTCGTCGAGTACGCGCGTCGTGCGATGCGCAAGTCATTCCGCCAGATCCGCGTCCGGCTCGCCGCGATGAACGCGTTCGCCCAGGAGCACCTCTACGGCATCCGCGTGCTCCACCTGCTCGGCCGCAACAAGATCGCGAACGCCGAGTACGACGAGGTCAATGCCGGCCACCGCGACGCGTACCTCCTGCAGATCCGCGCAGACGCCGCGATGTACGCCCTCGTCGAGGCGATCAGCTACATCGCGATCGGACTCATCATCTGGTGGATCTCCGGTCACAAGTCCGAGGACATTGCGACGATCGCGCTCGTGGTCGTGTTCATCGAGTACATCAACAAGTTCTTCATCCCGATTCGCGACCTGTCCGCGAAGTACGCGGTCATGCAGGGCGCGATGGCGGCGAGCGAGCGCATCTTCCAGCTGCTCGACACGAGCGAATGGGACGGCGGCGTGCCGGGCGGCAGCACCGTCCCCGACAAGGTGGCCCTGCCAGACCTCACAGCGCCGGCCGTCGAGCTCGCCGGCGTGCACTTCAGCTACGGCGCCGAGCCGGTGCTTCGCGGCGTCGACGTCCGCGTGCCGCGCGGCGCGACCGTCGCCGTGGTCGGCGCGACCGGCTCCGGCAAGTCGACGGCGATCAAGCTGCTGACGCGGCTCTACGAGCGGGAGCGCGGCGCGATCCGGATCGACGGCGTCGACATCCACGAGCTCCCGCTCCCCGAGCTACGCCGCCGGATCACGGTGGTCTCGCAGGACGTGATCCTGTTCGCCGGCACGCTCGCCGACAACATCGCGCTCGGCAAGACATACGCGCCGGAGCAGCTCGAGGCCGCGATCCGCCGGGTCGGCCTCGATCGCGCACTCGCACGCCGTGGTGCCGGACCCGCGGGAACGATCGACGCCCCGGTCGCGGAGCGCGGCTCCAACTTCTCCGCCGGCGAGCGCCAGCTCGTCGCATTCGCCCGCGCGCTGCTCCGCGACCCCGAGATCTTGATCCTCGACGAGGCGACCGCGCACGTCGACCCCGAGGCCGAGGAGCTGATCGAGCGTGGCGTCGCCGAGCTCATGAAGGGCCGGACGACGCTCGTGATCGCGCACCGGCTGTCGACGATCCGCAACGCCGACCTGATCGTCGTCATGGACAAGGGGCAGGTCGTCGAGCAGGGCACGCACGCCGAGCTCGTCACCCGCGGCGGCTTCTACGCCGCGCTCGAGCGGACGTTCCGGCGCCAGGACCCGTGAGCTCACATCGCGTTCACGGCTTCCTGACCGCGCACGGCACTCTCGGTCCGCGTCGCCGGGGCTACGCTCCTCGAGAACGGCGCCGGGCACCTCGGCCAGGTCGGGCGACAGCCGAGCGTGCGCGAGCGCCCGGTCTGCGCCAGTGCGACCGGACGGGCGTACGTACCGAGATTTTGGTATGATTGCTCACAGATGTCCTCCCTGTCGAGCGAGCAACTCCGGCTGGCCGTTGGCGTCATGGCCGACGGTGCGCTGGTCGCCGACACCCGCACGGGAGAGGTGTTCGTCAACGCCGCCGCGCGCGAGATGCTCGGGATCCCGGCCGATCTCGAGATCGACACCAACTACCTCAAGGACAGTGTCGGTTTCTACCCGTTCGATCTCGCGGTCCGCGGCTCCGATGGCGAGGCGGTTCGCGAGGAAGTCCGGATCGGCGAGCGCGTGCTGCACTCGGTCGTCACGCCGCTGACCGAGGGCACCGAGACGATCGGCGCGATCGTCGTGCTGCGTGATCACGGAGACACCGCGGACGTCGCCCGCCGGCGCGCCGAGTTCGCGCAGGTGATGTCGCACGAGCTGCGCACGCCGCTGACCTCGATCGCAGGCGCGCTCGACATCGTGCTCTCGGGCTATGCCGGGCCGCTCTCCGATCGCCAGCTTCGCTACGTTGACATGGCGCGCCAGGCGGCGACGCGGATGAACCAGCTCGTCGACCAGCTCCTCGATCTTGCCCGCGCGCAGGCTGGTTCGATCACGGTGTCGACGGCGCCCGTCCAGCTCGATCGACTCGCGCGCGAGGTGATCGATCGGTACCGCACGGCCGCCGCGACCAAGCAGATCTCGATCGTGCTCGGCGCCTCGGCCGAGGACATCGCGATCCTCGGCGATCCCGAGCGGCTCTCGCAGGTCCTCGGCAACCTGATCACCAACGCGATCCGGTTCGCGCCCACCGGGGGCGTGATCGATGTCCAGGTGTTCGGCCCGCCGCTCTCCGAGGACGCGGTTGGCGTCTCGGTCCACAACACCGGCGACCCGATCCCGCCCGAGGATCGCGAGCGCGTGTTCGAGCCGTTCTCGGCGTCGAGCCGGCGCGTCGGCGGCACCGCGCTCGGGCTCTCGATCTCGCGGACGATCATCGAGGCGCACGGTGGCAAGATCTGGGTCGAGTCCGGACCGACCGGCACCAAGTTCGTGTTCACGCTGCCGGTGTCGGCGAAGTCCGAGAAGTCGATGCCCGCGACCGCGCTCGAGGCGCCGCGCCGGCGCGGCCTCGGCGAAGGCTCGTGCGCGCTCGTCGCCGACGACGACCCGCGTCGCGCGCTGCTGCTCAAGGGTCTGTTGATGTCGCTGACCGACCGCGTGCTCGTCGCGAACGATGTCGACAGCGCACTCGCGATCGCGCGTGCCGAGCACCCTGCCCTCGCGGTCGTTGCCGGCGCCATGCGCGATTCGCTCGCGCTGCTCGCGATCCTCGAACACGATCCCGACACTCACAAGACCGGCGTCATGGTCGTGGGTGACGCAGATCGCCGCGCCGATCTGCTGGGCGCCGGCGCTGATGACCTGCTCGAGTTTCCGATCCAGCCGGCGATGTTTCGCGAGGCCTGCTTGCGGCTCGTCGAGTCCGGCCGCCGCCAGGCGCCGCGCGTCCTCGTCGTCGACGACGACTCGTCGATCCGCCAGATCTGCCGCGAGGTCCTCGAGCTGGGCGGCTACCAGGTCCGCGATGCGGGCTCGGCGATCGCCGCGCTTGCCGAGGCGCGCCGGTTCCGCCCCGACATGTTCCTGCTCGACGTGCTGATGCCCGGCACCGACGGCTATCGCCTCGCCGAGCTGATCCGCGAGGACCCTGGCATCAGCATGGCGCCGATCATGTTCCTGTCCGCGCGCGGCGATACCGCCGACAAGGTCCGCGCGTTCCGCTCGGGCGCCGAGGACTACATGGTCAAGCCGTTCGATGCGGCCGAGCTACTCGCGCGCGTCGCCAAGGCGCTCGATCGCCAGGCCCGCGAGCTCGGCGCGTCGCCGACCACCCAGCTGCCCGGCGCCGATGCGATCCAGGGCGAGATCGAGCGCCGGCTCGTGGTCAACGATCTGAGCACCGTCGCCTGCTACCTCGATCTCGACAACCTCAAGGCCTTCAACGACTACTACGGTTACGCGAAGGCCAACGCGGTGATCCGGCAGACCGGTGACGTGATCCGCCACGTCGTCACCAAGCACGGCGGGCCCGGCGACTTCATCGGCCACATCGCCGGCGATGACTTCGTGTTCATCACGTCCGCGGAGCGCGTCGATGCGGTCTGTCGCGCGATCTGCGAGCGCTTCGATCACCTGATCCGCCTCTACTACGACCCGACCGATCGCGAGGCCGGCTACATCGAGACCAAGGATCGCTTCGGCGTCCAGCGCCGGTTCCCGATCATGAGCGTCTCGATCGCGGCGATCGCGCTCAGCCACACCAAGAGCTACGCCGCCCTCGCCGAAGCCGCAGCCGTCGGCAAGCGCGCCGCCAAGGCCATCCCGGGCTCGACCTACGTGCGCGACGGCGAGACGATCTTCGCGGTCACCGCCGCCGGCTAAGCGATGGTCTCGTCATTCGAGGGATGAGGGTCGAGGGTTGAGGGTCGAGGGATGAGGGTCGGTGAGGCGAACGAGGTCAAGGGCAGCCTCGACCTCGCCCTGGCGTGGGGTTACATCGCCGATGACGCACCAGCGCGCGCGAAGCTGCGGCGCCTGCTCGCGCTGATCTGGGGGCTCACGAACAGCCAGCGCCTGGTCCTGCCACGCGCGCCGGCCGCGAGCGGATCGATCATCGCCGTCACGGACGTGACGGTGACGGCGAGCTCGCCGACGCTGCGCTGCCTGCGAACGCGGTGAGCGGAAGCGGCCAACAGAAGCGGCCAACAGAAGCGGCCAGCGGAAGCGGCCAGCGGAAGCGGCCAGCGGCGCTGTTAGTTGGTCACCACCACGTGTCGTAGTCCTCGGCGATCCCGACGATCGAATCGAGATCGTGGATCTGCCCACTCGCGGTGCGCACGTGACCCGAGAACGCGCCGACGACGTGGCGTAGCCGGTGGCGGACGAGCGGGACATCGAGGCGCTGCTCGACCGCGGCGATCGCGCGCATCTGGACGTCGACGTTGTGGCCGCCGATGCGCCACGGCCCGGCATCCTCGGCGTCGAGGTGGACCTCGGTGACAGCCTCGCGCTTGCCGTCGATCCACACCGCGTTCTCGCTGACCGCGGCCATCGGCGTCGGATCGACGAGGTTCAGCCCGATCACCGCACCGCGCGTGCTCGTGCCGCACGCCGCGATCCACCGCCACACCGCGTGGCGCAGCGCGTACATCTTCGTGAAGTCGAGCGTGCCGAACGACCGGCCGGGCGCGAACGTGACGCGGCGGCCGTCGACGTCGACATGCCCGCTCACCGTGAACGCCGCGAACTTGTGGGTGTAGCTCCAGCGCCCGCCGGGCAGCGGGACGCACTGCGCGAGGTGCTCGGCCGCCGGCGCGCTGGTGAACGCGAGCTCGCCGTCGAGCGTGCCGCCCGCCTCGGTCTTCGCGCTGATCCGCGCCGCGAACTGGCGACCACCGTCGAGGTTATCGATCGCGACGCCGAGGCCGCGCGCGGCGAACCGATGCTCGCCCGCGGCACTCGACGGCGCGAGCGTGGTGCCCATCATCAGCGGCGTGATCGCGAACTTCTTGTGGACCTTGCCGCCCGGCAGCTCGGCCGCGTAGACGAAGCCGTTGCTCGCGAACCCCGCGGTGCCGACGACGAACGCGATGAACAGGTCATCGCAGACCGCGGTCATGTACTGCCAGCTCTTCAGCCGGAATCGCTGGCGGTACGCGGACTCGACGCGGCCGATCACCGGCAGCTGGCCGAGCCGCGCGAGCGTGTGCCGGATCTCGGCATCCTCGAGGTTCGGCTCGACGAGCGCGTGGTCCCACGCCCCGATTCGCGGGCTCGCGCTGCCCGGCGCGACGAGGTCGGCCACGTCAGCCTCCCAGCTCGATGCCGACGCCCTTCGCGGCGCGGACGAGCTCGCCACCTGCGTCGACGAGCTTGAGCTTCTTCACGGCCTTGTCGATCGGCTTGGCGACCACGCCGCCATTCTCGATCGCGGCGACGTGACCAAACTTGCCCTCCGCGATCAGCTCGACCGCCTTGACGCCGAACCGGGTCGCGAGCTCGCGGTCGAACGCGCACGGGATGCCGCCGCGCTGGATGTGGCCCAGCACGGTCGTCCGCACCTCGTACTCGGTCTTCGCCGCGATCAGGTCCGCGAGGCGCTGGCCGGCACCGCCGAGCTTCTCCTGCTTTGTCGGGTCGCCCGCGGTCACGATCGACAGGTGCCCACCCTTGGGCTTGGCACCCTCGGAGATCACGCAGATCGAATAGCTGACGCCGCGGCCGTGGCGACGGTGGAACGCCTCGATGACGCGGTCGGGGTCGTAATCGATCTCGGGGATCAACACCACGTGTGCGCCACCAGCGAGCCCGGCCGTCAGCGCGATCCAGCCGGCGTAGCGGCCCATGACCTCGACGATCATGATCCGCTCGTGGCTCTCGGCGGTGGTGTGGAGCCGATCGATCGCGTCGACGACGACCTCGACCGCGGTCTGGAAGCCTACGGTATAGTCCGTGGCCTCGAGGTCGTTGTCGATCGTCTTCGGCACGCCGACGATGCGCGTCGCGCCGCGGCCGATGAACTTCTGCGCGAACGACATCGTGCCGTCGCCGCCGACCACGATCAGCCCGTGCAGATCGAGCTTCGCGAGGTTCGTCAGGCAGCGTGCCGAGACGTCGTGGATCTCGACGCGGCCATCGGGGAGCTTGACGGGATACGCGAACGGGTTCGCCCGGTTGCTCGAGCCGAGCATCGTGCCGCCGCGCGGCAACAGGTGCGAGACCGAAGCCGCGTTGAGGTCGACGTACTCCTCCTCGTAGAGGCCTTCGAACCCGTTGCGGATGCCGACGATCTCCCAGCCATAGGTCTGGCGAGCGTGCAACGTGGCGGCCCGGATGACGCCGTTGAGGCCGGGGCAGTCACCGCCGCCGGTCAGGATCCCGATGCGCGTGCTCATCGACGCGCAGTATCTCAGATCACGAAGCGGCCGCGCGCGCGGGCGTGCGCAAGAGTCGGCGCAGGTGCTCGGGGAGCTCGGCCTGAACGGCGGGGTCCTCGTCGACGATCACGCCGCGGCAGGTCGCGGCGCCGCAGGCACACGGCTCGGCGACCTCGGCGGCGAAGCCGTAGTCGTATGTGATCTCCTCGCCGACCTCGATGTCGCGCAGCGCGACCCACCACGCCCGCACCGTCTTCGTCTCCGGATCCCACTTCGACAGCACATCGGTGTTCGGCGCGCACGAGTGATTGAACCAGCGGGTCTGGCAGACGAGGTCCCAGAAGATGGTCTCGCCATGTCCCGAGCCCTCGCCGTCGAGGATCAGCGCGTAGGTGTCGTCGAAGTCCGTCTTGTCGTCGTAGAGCACGCCATCACCATAGACGACGATCTCGCCCTTCGTGAACCGGCGCGTGGTCACGCCGCCATATCCGTGAATCTTGGAAGCGACGATACGCAGGCCTTCGAGCAACGGCATGGCGCGTGATCTTGCTGATCGCCGCACGGACCGCAAGGGTCCTTCCGCTCGATCTGATCGGGATCGCGGCCGAGATGGAGCGAGCCAGCGAACGCTGGCGAGAGGGAACGAGCGGCATCTGCTAGATTGGCCGGGCGATGACGAAGAGACTGAAGGTCGGTGTCCTCGGCGCGACCGGCATGGTCGGCCAGCGTTTCGTGGCGCTCCTCGAGAACCACCCGTGGTTCGAGGTGGTCGCCGTGGCGGACAGCCCCAGCTCGGCGGGCAAGCCTTACAGCGATGCGGTCCGCGGCCGGTGGTCGATGCCGACGGCGGTGCCCACCGCGACCGGCAACCTGATCGTCGCTGACGCTGCGGACGTCGCGCGGATCGCGCCCGCGGTCGACTTCGTGTTCTGCGCGGTCGACATGGCGAAGGACGCGACCGCGAAGCTCGAAGAGGACTACGCGCGCGCGGAGACCCCGGTCGTCTCGAACAACTCGGCGCACCGCTGGACGCCGGACGTTCCGATGATCATCCCGGAGATCAACCCCGAGCACGCCGGCGTGATCGAGGCCCAGCGGCGCCGGCTCGGCACCAGGCGCGGCTTTGTTACCGTCAAGCCGAACTGCTCGATCCAGAGCTACGTGCCTGCGCTCCATCCGTTGCGGTCGTTCGGACCCAAGACGATCGTCGTCAGCACCTACCAGGCCGTCTCGGGCGCCGGCAAGACGCTCGAGTCATGGCCGGAGATGGTCGACAACGTCATCCCGTTCATCAAGGGCGAGGAAGAGAAGAGCGAGCAGGAGCCACTCAAGATCTGGGGCACCGTGCGCGACGGCAAGATCGAGAAGGCCACCGGGCCGACGATCACCGCGCAGTGCCTGCGCGTCCCGGTGCTCGACGGTCACATGGCGGCGGTGTTCGTCGGCTTCGAGACGAAGCCATCGCGCGAGCAGATGCTCTCCGCGTGGCAGGAGTACGGCGGACGCCCACAGAGCCTCCGCCTGCCGAGCGCGCCGACCCCGTTCCTTCATTACCTGGAGGACGAGGCGCGGCCGCAGACTCGGCTCGATCGCGATCTCGGCGACGGCCAGGCGATCTCGATCGGTCGCCTGCGTCCCGATGCCGTGCTCGACTGGCGGTTCGTCGCGCTCTCGCACAACACCATCCGCGGTGCAGCCGGCGGCGCGGTGCTCACAGCAGAGCTGCTGACTTCTGACGGCTACCTCGTCGCGCGGTAGTACAAGGTTCCATCAACGCGATCGAACGTCACGGCCGCGTGACGATTAGTGATTTTAGCGGGCTCCCGTTCGAAGCCTCCTCGAATCGATCGCGCGCGAGCGCACACCCCCTGTTCTCGACGACCTAACTTCGTGCTGGCAGGGTTTCGCTTGCGAGGCGCATCATTCCAAGCGACCGTAGTGGTTGATGTCGAAAAGCGGTGATCCAGACCGCCGGCGAAAGCGCGTGAACACCCCGGCCGCGGTCGCGCCGGTCGTTGCCCGCCCGAAGACGGCGCGCGGCACGCGCGACATCGTCACGTTCCCGCGCGGCACGCGCGACAGCATGCCGCCGCTGATCTCCGAGGATGACGACACGCTGGTCGTCGATCTCGAGCTCGATGCCAGCCCCGACCTCGATGGCGAGGAGCATGCCGAGATCGAACCGGTCGAGTCGCCGGAGACCGAACGTGCGAACGCCGAGATCGATGCCCACATGCTCGAGCTCGCGCAGCGCCGGTTCGGGCTGACCGCGTTCCGCCCCGGCCAGGCTCTCGCGATCCGCAACGTACTCGCCGGCATCGACACGCTCGCGATCATGCCGACCGGTGCCGGCAAGTCGCTGTGCTACCAGCTCCCCGCGCTCGAGCTGCCGGGCGTCACGCTCGTGGTGTCGCCGCTGATCGCGCTGATGAAGGATCAGGCCGACAAGCTCGATCACCTTCACATCGAGGTGCTACGGCTCGATTCGACGTTATCGCCTCGCGAGGAGGCCACCTCGCTCGCGCGCTTGAGCGAGAACCGACCGTGCATCGCGTATGTCACGCCGGAACGGCTCAGCGATCCCAAGTTCCGCGAGCGGCTCGCGTCGGTGCGCGTCGCGCTGTTCGTGGTCGACGAGGCCCACTGCATCTCGCAGTGGGGGCACGACTTCCGTCCGGCGTACCTCGGTCTCGGCGAGGCCGTGCGTGCGCTCCACAACCCGCCGGTGCTCGCGCTGACCGCGACCGCGCCGCCGAAGGTCAAGGACGACATCCTCGCGCAGCTACGTCTACTCGAACCTCCGGCTCAGGCGTCGGTGATCGACATCGGCCTCGACCGGCCGAACCTGCGCTACCACGTGATCAAGGCGTCGAGCGAGCGCAAGAAACAGGCGCTGCTGATCCGGCTGATCGAGAAGCAGGAGGGTTGCGGCATCATCTACGCCGCGACGGTCAAGACCGTCGATGCCCTCGCCGACTTCCTGTGGTCGCAAGGCATCGAGTGCGGGCGCTATCACGGCCGGATGCGCGCGAAGGATCGCGAGCACGTGCAGAGCGCATTCATGGAGCGCAGCGAGCCGCGGCTGATGATCGCGACCAACGCGTTCGGGCTTGGCGTCGACAAGCAGGACCTCCGCTTCGTGATCCACTACAACTTCCCGGGCTCGCTCGAGAGCTACTACCAGGAGGCCGGGCGCGCTGGCCGCGATGGTAGGCCGGCCGACTGCGTCCTCCTCTACCA
>JBKJUF010000210.1:0-4427 GCA_046590445.1 Kofleriaceae bacterium | reverse complement strand
CCGCGCCGCGCACCGCCGTCGACGACATGCTCCGCGCGCTGCGGCCGTTCTTCAACGAGCACCAGCTCCCGAAAACACAGTGGATCATGTCGTGGGACGTCCGCGGCAACGAGCCTCACGCCGATGCGGTCGCGACCGCAGGCCGGCTCGTCGCATCGTTCCAGCTCGACCCCGAGCCGTATCGAGGACCGATCCGGGTCGAGCAGCTCTCCGAGGGCGTCATCGTCCACATGCTGCGCAAGGGCGTGTTCGGCAAGGCCAAGCCTGCCCCCGTCGATCTCGGCAAGTACGTCCTCGTCGCGTTCGAGAAGACCGCGCGCGACACCGTCGTCACGCTGAAGGAGAACCCGCACAAGGCGTCACCGGGCCTGCGGTTCGCGGTGTCCGATGGCGGCGCGACGTGGGTCTCGATCTCGCCGAGTGGCGATACCGAGGGCGAGGTCAACCCGCTCGATCTCGACGACGTCGCGCCGATCCGCCAGCTCGCGGAGCGAACGACGGCGGCGTTCAAGAACATGGTCACCAAGCGTTCGCTCGTCGACCTCACGTTCGGCGGCAAGCAGCTCGCCGACCTCGAGGAGCCGCGCATCGTCGCGCTCGAGCTCTTGCAGCAGCTGACCCCGCTCGCCCGCACGATCCGCGAGAAGAGCCGGATGTCCGGCGAGCTCATCCTCAAGCGCGACATCGGTGATGGCCGCCGCGAGGAGCTGTTCGTCCCGCGCGCGACCCTGGCGCAGCAGTTCGCGCGGTTGCCCGCGGAGTACCGCCGCCCGTTCGAGGAGATGGGGATCACGAACGAGGAGACCCAGCCGGCGATCATGTTGCCGCGCGCTCCGGCACGGCGCGATGTCACCTCGACCGGCGAAGGCGACTCGACCGTCGAGGTCGATCCCGATCTCGACTGACGCCGCAGACGCCTACTGTCTACAACCACCTGCGGACGTACACTGGGAAATCAGCGTACGACCACTATGGACGCTGGCGCTCGCGCCATCCGTCGCCGACGGTTCCGCGAATATAGAACGGCACACGACCACGACGGAGCTCAGACTCGATCGCCGCCCAGTCGGCAGGAAGCACATCATCCTCGATTATCACGATCGCTCCGTCAGACTGCTTGCAGAATGTGATTGCGTCGCTCAGCGATATCGGCGCACCGTCGACTCGTACGCCGCTGCTCGCAACACGCAGGGTACACCGACGAGCCTCCCCGCCCACGCGAGTAACTTGAACCGTGCTTGGAGCTAATTGCGGGTGAGACTGCGATCCGCAAGACGGTTTGCGCGCGTGACACCCGGAAAGAACTCCAAATACTACAGCCCCTACCACGCTAAACATCGGGATGCGATATCGAGATCTATCGCACACGGTCGACATCAGATGGTGAGCGGTAACTAGAGGGTGGCGCCACGCGAACTACGCACACCTCGTCACAGGCCCCACCAGGCGAGTAACACGCGTTCCAACACATCGTGGTGAGTGCGTCGACTGTATCCGCGCAGTTCCTTGTGTTCCCGCCAAAAATTGGAAGGGGGCAGAACGCGTCTTCTAAATATTCATGTTCGACTTTGCACCGCGTTGTGCAGTGTTGACACTCCGCTACACCCGCTCCTGGCTGGAATTCGCACCCCCCATCAGGAGTAACCTTATTACCTGTCGCGGCCGCGATCGACAACTGCCTTCTCGGCGGCGCCGAGCTGCGAATACTGCCAGAGCGCTTCGGGTGGACCGGGGTCGTACGGCGAGGACGGATCGCGTTGCGGCGTCTCGTCACCGGGGTTGGGCGTCGCGGCCTTCCCGGTGATCGGTTCGGGCCCGACCGGATAGCGCGCCGGCGGGTCGGCCGGCACCGTCGAGTCACTCCACGAGGAGACCGCCGCGGCGATCACGCTCAAGACGACAGCAGTTGCCACGAGTGTCCTCACGCGCCCTCCGGATGCGAATGGCTGACGCGCGCGCAGCGCGTCGTCGATGCCTCGTCGACCGACGAGGAACCCGGACGCTAGAAGAACCGGCGAAGAAAAGCAGCGCTACAAATTGCAGCAGTACATGTCCGCCCACTGCTACCGATGTGGGCGTGCTTTCTTGCGCAGTCGCTGCAATGCGCTGCGATCGATCTTGAGCCGCTGCGCGCTCAGCGTGACGTTGTTGCTCGACGCGGTGAACACGCGTTCTACATGCGCTCGACTGACGGACGCCAGCGACGGCATGTCGTCGAGATCGGGCTCGACGATGACGCGACCCTCGGCGGCCTTCACGATGTCGCGATACGAGCAGGGCTTGGTGAAGGCGTGATCGACACCGACCGGCGCCTGCTCGGCGGTCGCGGTGTTGAGCCAGCCGCTGCAGAGCACGACCTTCATCTCGGGCGCTGTCGCTTCCAGCTCGCGCGCCAGCTCGAGTCCAATACGTCGACGGTCGAAGAACAGCTCCACGATCGCGAGGTCGGGCTGCTCGGTCGATGCAAGCCGCTTCGCATCGATCCCGTTGGTGGCGACAGCGACGCGATGGTGCGCAGCCTCCAGGCTGGCTTTCGCGTGCGACAGCAGCACGACATCGCCGTCGACCACGAGCACGCTTCGAAACTCCCCGCCCTGCCATCACGCCCTCCTACAACTACAAGCAGAAGCTAATTCGAGACGACGCCCGCCGTCAACGAAGGAATCGTAGCGCGAAGCCTCGCCACCACATCGCGCGCAGGTCAGCCCGCGAGGCGGACGATGCCGTCGACGACGTGCTCGAGGATCACGCGCTCGCCGAGCTCGCGACCGAGCGCCTTGAGCTGCGGACCGGTGAACGGATCGCCGGCGGCGGTCGACAGCGTGATGTCACCCTTGAGCGCGCGATCGGCGGACGCGAGCCGCTGGGTGGCCTGCGCGAGCGCCGCGGGCTGAAAGCTGCGCGCCTGCGCGATCAGCTTGTCGACGATGAACGGCGGCACGCCGAGCCGCGACGCCCACTCGGAGCGCGAGACGTTGGCCTGGCGAAGCGCGTGGACCAGCGACAGCTGGCGGACGTGGCGGGCGAGCATCACGACGACGCCGACCGCGCTCTCGCGCTGATCGCACAGCGAGGCCACGGCGACCAGCGCACGCGAGCGATCGCCCGAGCCGATCGCATCGGTCAGCTCGAACACGTTGCGCTCGCGGGTATCGGCGATCAGGTCGTCGACATCGTCGGAGGTCACCGGGCGCTTGCCGGCCCCCGCCGTCATGACATAGAGCCCGAGCTGCTCGACGGCGAGCGAGAGCCGTGACAGGTCGTTGCCGACGGCGTCGACCAGGCGCGAGATCGCGGCGCCGTCGAGCTTCACGCCATGGGCCTGGGCCTCGGCGCGGACCCACGGCGCGAGCTGGCGCGGGGCCTCGAGCGTGTGGAGATAGCCCTTCTTCGAGAGCTGGCCGTAGAGCTTGATGCGCTTGTCGATCTTCGAGGCGATCGCGACGACCACCGTGCTCGGGTTCGGCTTCGCGAGGTACGCGAGCAGCGGCTCGGCCTCGTCGGCGGGCATCAGCGCGATGTCGCGGACGTAGATCATCCGGCGCTGCGCCATCATCGGCAGCGTCTGCGCCAGCGCGACGATCTGCGAGCCCCTGGGTTTCCCTTCGACGACGTCGTAGTTGAAGCCGCGCGCGGCCGGCGGCACCGCGATGTCACGGATCGCGGCGACCACGCGCTCGATCAGGATCGGGTGCTCGGAGTGCAACACGTAGATCGGATCGAACTTGCCGGCGCGAACGTGATCGAGGAGGTCCTCCACGGCCGGAGCGTAGCACCGGGGCCTGACCATCCCGTGACCCCGGCCGGTCGATGTTAGGGTACGCGCCGTGCGCAGCTCCGAGGGAACATGAGCGCGGTCGTCGTCATCGCCGACAAGGCTCTCACGTCGTGTCCCGGCGACGCGCCGCGCGAGGCGACCGCGGTGCTCGCGATCGACGGCCGGATCGAGCGCGTCGGGGATCCCGCGGACGTCCTCGCCGATCCGCGTGCGGCGGGCGCAAGACGCGTCGACTGGTCGCGGCGCGCGATGGTCGCGGGCACGGTCAACACGCACAACCACAGCTTCCAGTCGCTGCTGCGCGGCATCGGCGACGACCTGCCGTTCCTCGAGTGGCGTGACAAGGCGCTCTATCGCTACTCGCCGCAGCTCGGCGCCGAGGACATGGCGACCGCCGCGCTGTTCGCGTTCGGCGAGATGCTGCTCCACGGGGTCACGACCGTCTGCGACTTCTACTACCTGAACCATCAGGCGAACGACAACGCGTCGGCGACGATCGAGGCGGCGAAGCAGCTCGGCATCCGGATCGTGCTCGCGCGCTGCTTCTACGACTGGGACGGCGCGCCCGCGGCGTATCGCGAGACCATCCCGCAGGCGGTCGCGAACTTCGAGGCGCTCGCCGCACGCTACCAGGATCGCGATCGCTTCC
>JBKJUF010000120.1:0-7291 GCA_046590445.1 Kofleriaceae bacterium | reverse complement strand
TTCGGTGCGACCAGCGGCGGCACGCACAGCGCGGGCTCGCTGTCGAGCGCGGCCGAGCGGGTCGCGATGTCCTCGTCGGCGTTGATGCCGGTGATCACGCCGAGTGACAATCCCTGCGCGTTGCTGTCGAGCGTGACGAAGCCGCCGGGGACGATGCGCGCCTCGAGCGTGCCCTTGCTGCCGGGCGAGATGCTGGCGAGCAGCGGCGTGCCGTCGATCAGGCCCTCGATGCCGAGCGGGTTCGGGATGTAGCGCTGGATCAGCGTGTTGAGCCGCGGCGTGAAGTAATCGACGATCTCCTGCGCGAAGTAGTCCTTGAGGAAATCGGCGAACGACGACGCGCCGCTGCAGAACCCACCGCTGCCGGTAAACGCGACGTCCGAGAGATCGACGTTGCGGATCCGCGCGAGCCGCACGCGGAGCTCGCCGGTCGCCACGTCGGTCGTCATCTCGATGTCGGCGTCGCCGCGCGCGCTGGGACCGTTGACGAAGATGTTGCAGGGGCTGAAGAACGGGGCGTCGGTCGGCACCGTCGCCTGGATGTTGACGTCGATCGCCACCGTCAGCGTCTGGCTGTTCGTCGCGCGGAACGTCGTCGAGTTGAGGCCGACGTTGACCTTGCAGCCCGGGTTGCACTGGCCCTGCGTCGTGTAGCAGTAATCGACGCTGAACTGCCTGCCCTTCGGCACGCAGAACCCATTCGCGATCTGTGCATTGATGAGGCCTGGCACGACCGCGGTCAGCTTGTTGAAGCCTTGCCGGGTCACCCGGATCTGCGCGCCACCTTCGATCGTCTGATCCGCCGGCAGCGCACCATTGGGCAGCGGTTCGGTCCCGCAGCCACTGGTGTCGCTACACGCGGCGACCGCCAGGACCACGATCGCAAACCCTACCGACCTCATCCTACGCAGCTTGAGACGAGACAAAGCCACCCCCACGGCGGCCACCTTCTCACGTCGGCCGCCCCGAGCGAGACGTTCCTCGCGATCGCCTTCCGTGAGTCGCGTGTGACGCGGACGCACCTGGCCCGCCAACCCCGGAGCCTCCGCTTGGCCAGCGACGCCGAAGCCTCGCGCGTTCGGCTCGAGAGAAGGCAGCTCGCCAACCGCCGAGTACATGCTCGCGATGACGTGCATGGCTTCGCGGCTCGGCCTTGCGAGCGATGCCCCAGTGATGCGGCCGATATCGCATTCCTGATCCGTCACCTCGGGCTTCGCTCGGCCGAACAGGCGCTGGCGATCGTGGCGCGTTACTACCCGGAGGGTCAGTTCCCGGCGCGCGCCGGCTACCTACCCGAGATGGAGCGAGCCAGCGAACGCTGGCGAGCGGGGCTCGACGAATTGTTTGGCGAGCTCGAGGCGAAGCCATGACCCGGCCTCGTTCGCTGGCCGAGGTCGCGGCGCATGCGACTGACTCGCGTGAGCTCTACTTCGCGCTCGCGGAGTTTCTCGATCAGTTCGCGCTCGAGCGCCGCGCGGAGACGCTGGCAGAAGAACCACCGCTGCTCGCCGATCAGCTACCCGCAGGTGATGTCGCGGATGCGTATCTCGCCGCGGTGGCGGTCACGCTCGCTCGATCGTGCGAGCTCGTGCCGCCGCGCTGGGTCTGGGGGCCGCGGCGGCGGCGGCGTGACCCGTGGTTTGCGCATCCCGGCGCGGCGCTGCGCGCGACGTTGATCGCAGAGAGTCCCGCGCCGTTTCGCGAGCGCAACCTGTTCGTGACCGCGAACGCACTGTCACGTGCGTAGAAGCCGGCCGCGAACCGCTATCACCGCTTGTAACGCTTGGCCGCCGGCAGGATCTGCTCCCACAGCCCGAACGTGGCCGCGATCAGGTAGTCGAGCTCGCGGGTCGACTTGGTCCGCTGGAGCCCGGGCCGCTCCGGCATGCAATACGCCCCGAGCCGCGACGCCTCGAGCTGGTGGAGGACGCCGCGCGACCACCCGCGCCCGCCGTAGACCAGACAGCCGGGGATCCACAGCGCCTCGAGATCCTGCAGCGCGTACGGGATCTTTTCGTCGACGCTGCCGAGCGCGTCCTGGTACTTGCACTCGATCGCGAGCGCCTTCTGATCAACGGGGCGCACGACGAACACGTCGATCTGGCGGTCCTTGCCGATGATCGTCTTGCCGAGGTTGACCTCGCGATACACGACGAGCCCGTGCTCGCCGTACTGGTGATGGATGTAGCCGGCGATCAGATCGCGATAGCCATGACCCGTCATCCCCGCCCGCACGCGCTTCATCGATCAGCCCCTAAACCGACAGCCCGAGCTGACCGCGCGACGGCTCGCTCGCGAGCGCCGTCACCTCCGCCCCGCCGCCATCGACGAGCCGCTTGCGCGTGATCTCGACCGCCTCGATGCACAGGTCGTTGCCGCAGAACGCGCGGCCGAGGTTCATCGCGGCGACGCCGACCGAGCCCGAGCCCATGAACGGATCGATCACCAGCTCGCCGCGCTCGGTGCTCTGCCGGATCAACGTCTCGCTGACGCTCGGCGGCTTCTCCGCGGGATAGCCGCCGTTGATCCGCTTCGCCTCGAGGATGTCCGCGACGCCCAGATCGTTGAGCTTCCGCTTCCCTTTCTCGAAGAACAGGATGCACTCGTAGCGCGCACGGTAGTGGTAGCCCATGCCGATCGCGCAGTTGTGGGTGACCACGCCGTTGGCCAGCAAGAACAGCTCCTCGCGATCCGCGACCGAGATGTCGACGAGATCCTGCTCGCCGACGTCGGCCACGGCGAGGACGGAGATCGCACTCGGACGTTCGATCCGGCGTGCCGCGGCATGGGGCGCGAGCGCCGTGAAGCGTGACAGCACCGGACGCGTGCAGAACGTACTTCCGGCCTCGAGCTTGCGAGCCTCGACGATCCGCCGATCTGCCAGCATGAACCGATGGTCGCGAGATGCGATCACATCCGTGCCGTCCGACAGGCGGAGGCGCAACGATGGAGCCCGCGTACGTCGTGTGGCGCGCACCTCGGTGGTGCCACCTTCAGGGATCGCGACACGGTCGCCGACCAAGATGTCGGTGATGCGCTGGACCCCTCGCTCGGTCCACACGAGCGTGTCGGGTCCGAGACACTTATCCCAGATGATCGGCTTCCAGAACTTGAAGCCCGCGGCCTCGGCGAGCGGCTTGGCGACGAACATCGTCTCGGGATCGCAGTAGAGGTAGAAGTGCGTGTTCTTGCGAAGCACGCGGTAGACCTCGCTGAACAGCTCGGGGAACCGCGTGTTCGGGAAGATCGAGAACCAGTCGTTGCTCGATGCCTTCGAGTGCTTGAGCCGGGTCGTCGTACCGATCGCACGATGCTTCTCGAGCGATTCGTAGGGCGGATCGGTGACGACGAGGTCGATGGACTCGCCCGGCATGGTGCGCAGCCAGGCGACGGCATCGCCCTGCGCGAGGTGAAACTTGGGACCGTCCATGCACGACACGCTCTCATGCGGGTCTGACAATCCGTTCAGTACCGAGATCGCCTAAGCTGCCTGCGTGACGAACCTCATCGCCGAGCTCGAAGCCTTCAAGAACGAGCGGCTCGCCCCGATCATCAGCGCCGGTCAGCTCTCGCTCGCCGACGGCGGTGGTGACTCCAAGCAGCTGCTGCAGATCGCGCTCGCGAACGAGATCAACGTCGCCGAGCTCGCGGCCGCATGGATGCCGAGCACGCCGGAGCTCGAGGTCAAGCTGGCGTTCGCGCGCCAGACCGGTGACGAGGCCGGCCACTTCTTGCTGGTCGCCGAACGGCTGACCTTGCTCGGTCTCGACGTCACCAACTTCGCGCCACCGCCCCAAAACCCGATGTTCGAGTTTCTTCGTGGCCTCACCACGACGGTCGAGCGCGTGGCCGCCGGCCTGTTCACGCTCGAGTCGATCGCGTACGGCGTCAACGAGAACTTCATGGCGCTCTGCGCGGCCCGCGGTGATCACGAGACCGTGCGGATCTATCGCGAGTACATCCAGCCCGACGAGAAGGCCCACCAGGAAAGCGGGCAGCGGCTGCTCGCGAAGTACGCGACGACGCCCGAGCTCGTGCAGTCGGCGCGCGAGACCATCGGCAAGCTCCTCGACATCGCGACCCGTGCGCGCGCGGCAGCCGCGACCCGCGTCGGGACCGCCTGCTTTCCGGGCTGCTGATCACACGGTCCTCGACGGTGTGCCGTCTGTTCTCCCGCCGCGCGCAAAGTCCCGGTATCGTCAACCGGTGCTGGCGACCCGGATCTCGAGCGTGCTGCTCGTCACGGCGTGCAGCTCCGCGACCGCCACGAACGACATGCCGGATGCCGGGACCTCGACGTACGAGCGCTACACCGGCCGGCTCGCGAGCACCGCGACGTTTCCGTTCGGCGGCCCGCCCTACTGCAACTTCTCGGTGACGATGAAGGACGTCGAGATCGACGTCGTGTTTCGCGATGCGGTGCTGGTGGTGACGACGACGCTCGAGAACCGGATGGTCGAGGCCACGGTCGGCAGCTGCCCGTATCCACCGGGGATGCCCAGCGATCAGGTGTTCGAGCATCGTGGTGGCCCGTGGGGCGCCAACGACGACGGCAACTTCCGGCCGATGCTCGCCGGGCTCGACGCGAACCGTCCGGACACCGCCGTGACGGCGGAGGTCGGCGGACCAGAGACTGCCGGCCAGCGCGCGAACCTGCGCTGGGCGCGGACCGATCAGGAACCGACGCTGACCTGGATCGTGACCGCGTCGGTGACGCTCCAGCTCGCGCGCTGCACGGTCGGCACCGCGGTCTGCACCGGTGGCAGCGAGGGCACGCTGTTCTCCTGCATCGACGGCACGACCATGCACGAGGTCATGCGCTGCGAGGCCGGGTGCGCCGCGAGCGGCCAGGCCTGCAACTGACGTCGCCAACGCAGCGCGACTCAGTGTTCGTCGACGACGAGCGTCACCCCGGTGAGCCCGAGATGGAAGTCGGTCGACCAGCAAGCGGTGATCGCGAGCTCGCGCATGACGTGCAGCCCCACCGCGTCGGTCAGCGTCAGATCCTGATCGGAGCATGTTACGCAGGCACCGGACGCCGCCGGCATGTTCCTCGGAACGCACCGGCACGATGCGGAGCGGGCGCAGCTCCTCGACGAACGCCGCGAACTGGAGCGCGCGCATCCGGTCGAAGCGCTTGAGGAACCAACCGTGACCTTCCGCGAGTACCAGGGCCGTCGACACCAGCGCCGGCGGATCGGCGAACAGGCGCCGGAACAGCATCCAGGCGTCGCAGCTTGTTCTACGCCGTGAGCCTCTAGGTCGAGGAGCGCGCCGTCAATCTTCAGAAGGCGGCCGGTTAGCCTACACACCGTAGAGGCGCCGACGTGGCGCTGGGCGGACGGTGCCCGGGCATCGTGCGATCGCTCGGCCTCGTGCCGTCGAGCACTCTTGCACGCCCCTGTGCGCCGATGTCGCAACGGGCCGGGCCTTGCACGTGTGGTCCGCGGGTCAGCTCGAGGGAGCCACCCGAAGGGACCCATATGAGATCAAATCTAGTTTGCCTCCTCATTTCACTTGCGGCGTGCGGCGACAACCTAGGTTCGCCAGATGGCGGCGACGGCGGAATCGACGGCACCGGCGGCGCGACGCCAACGGTGGTGTCCAGCCTGCCCGCGCCCAACGCACTCGACGTCGCGGTCAACGCGAGCGCATCGATCACGTTCAGCCTGCCGATGGATCGGACGTCGATGTCGAGCGCGTTCACGCTGACGACCGAGGTCGGCAGCACCGCCGTCTCCGGCACCGTGATCACGACCGGTGCGACCGCCGTGTTCTGGCCCTCCGCACACCTCGCGAACAACACCGCGTACATCGCAACGATCGCGACCGCGGCGAAGAGCACCGCCCAGGTTGCGCTCGCGGTGCAGCACACGTGGAGGTTCACGACCGGTGTCACCGTGGCACCCGGCCAGGGTGTGAACCTCGGCACATCCGGTGACTTCGTGCTGCTCGCGAAGAGCGGCATCACCAACGTGCCGACCTCGAACATCCGCGGCAACATCGGCGTCAGCCCCATCACCTCGACGGCCATCACCGGGTTCCCACTGACACCCGACACGTCGGCGCAATTCTCGACGACGCCGGAGGTCACCGGTCGCGTGTACGCGGCCGACTATGCCACGCCGACGCCGAGCAACCTGACCACCGCGATCAACGACATCGAGACGGCATTCGTCGACGCCGCGGGTCGCGCACCGAGTGTCACCGAGCTTGGTGCGGGCACGATCGGAACAGTCACGCTCGCTCCGGGCGTCTACAAGTGGAGCAGCGCGCTGAACATCACGACGAGCATCATCCTCGACGGCAGCGCGACGGACGTCTGGATCTTCCAGATCGCGCAGGGCCTGACGCTCAGCACGGGTACGATGGTCACGCTGACCGGCGGCGCCTTGCCGGCGAACGTCTACTGGCAGGCCAGCGGTCAGGTCATCATCAACACCGGTGCTCACCTCGAGGGCAACGTCCTCACCCTGACAGCCGCGACGCTCGATACCGGCGCCTCGCTCAACGGCCGCTTGCTCGCCCAGACCGCAGTCACCGTGCGCGGCGCGACGATCCGACGCCCGGGCCTGTAGCCTCCGGATGTCAGGCGACCTCAGCTCCGCGCGAGCCGGACGTCCATCCACACCGCGACGGCGAGCACGAGGCCGCGCGCGATCAGCTTGATCTCCGGCGACACCGCCATCAGCGTCATGCCGTTCAGCAGGCTCGCCATGATGAGCGCGCCGAACAGCACGCCGGTCACCGTGCCGCGGCCGCCGCGCAGGCTGGTGCCGCCGATCACGCAGGCCGCGATCGCGTCGAGCTCCATCAGGCTGCCGACGGTGGTGGTCGAGGCGCCCGAGTAGGCGGTCTGCATGAAGCCGGTCAGCGCGACGATGCCACCCATCGCGGCGAACGCGCCGATCACGACGCGGTCGACGGCGATGCCCGAGATCCGCGCGGCCTCCTCGTTGCCGCCGATCGCGTAGAGGTAGCGGCCAAACCGGGTGTGCTGGGTGACGACCCAGACCACGAATGCGGTGACCCCGAGGATCACGGCGGGCAGCGGGACGCCGCGGTACTGGTTGCACAGGATGACGAACAGGAACAACAGCTGGCCGACGAGGAACACCCGCGCGTAGGTGTCGGCGGCGGGCTCGACGTCGAGCCCGAGGGCGAGCCGTTCGCGGCGCGCGGCGATCCGCATCCACGCCACCGCGCCGACGAAGCTCGCCGGCTACGTGCTCGCCGGCGTCGTCGTCGGCGCGGTGGCGTGGATGCGGATCGCCGCGCGCCGCGAACGGCT
>JBKJUF010000001.1:0-3897 GCA_046590445.1 Kofleriaceae bacterium | reverse complement strand
AGTGGCGCCGAGATCAGCATGAGCAAGGCGCTCAACCGGTTCACCCGGGAAGATCCGACGTTCAAGTGCTGGGTCGACCCCGAGTCGAGCGAGACGATCATCGCCGGTATGGGCGAGCTTCATCTCGACGTCTACATCGAGCGCATGAAGCGCGAGTACAAGGCCGAGGTGGTGACGTCGCCACCCCAGGTCGCGTACCGCGAAACGATCGGCAAGCGGGTCGAGTTCAACTACACGCACAAGAAGCAGACCGGTGGCTCCGGCCAGTACGGCCGGGTCGCCGGCTATGTCGAGCCAATCGAGGGCGACTTCGAGTTCCACGACGAGATCAAGGGCGGTGCGATCCCGCGCGAGTTCATCTCGTCGTGCGAGAAGGGCTTCAAGTCGATGATCGCGAAGAGCCCGCGGCTCGGCGTGCCGGTCGTCGGCCTCCGCGTCGCGATCGACGACGGCCAGGCCCACCAGGTCGACTCGAGCGACATCGCGTTCCAGGAAGCGGCACGCGGCGCGTTCCGCGACTTCTTCCCGCGCGCCGCCCCGAGGATCCTCGAGCCGATCATGAAGCTCTCGATCGAAGGCCCGGCCGAGTTCTCCGGCAACATGCTGTCGCTGATCATGCAGCGCCGCGGCATCGTCCAGGGCTCGACCGAGGAGGACGGCAATGCGCGCGTCGACGCCGAGGTGCCGCTCGCCGAGATGTTCGGGTTCTCGACGCCGCTCCGCTCCGCGACCCAGGGCAAGGCCGAGTTCACGATGGAGTTCGCGAGGTACTCCGAGGTGCCGACCAACATCGGCGAGGAGCTCCTGCAGAAGGCTGCCAAGGCCAAGGCCGACGCGAAGAAGTAACGCTCGCTCGCACGACTCGCGGGGACGGTGCCGAACAGGCTCCCGTCCCCGTCGGCGTTTCGGCGGCAGGACGCCGGCCAGCCTCGCGGCCTTGGGTCGAACCCCGCGAAATGATTTCTCCGGCCGCGGGTGCAACACGCGATAGATCGTTCGTGTCCGAGGGGCGTTCCACCCAACTGGAGGCCCCATGCGTCCCGCCATCGGCTTGCTCGCGTTCTCGCTCTGTATCGCTACCACCGTCCACGCGGAGGCTCCTGCGAAGAAGCCCGCCGGGCCGCCCAAAGACCCGCTCGCGAACGCGACGTTGCTCGCGCCGATCCAGGTCGAGAGTCTTACGATCACGCCGATCCTCGGCAAGGGCAGCGAGACCCCGCCGCCCGACGTGCTGGTCCTCGACGAGGCGATGGCGTCGAACAAGGTCAAGATCCGCGAGGCGCCGAACGAGGACGTCAACAACCTCGTCCTCATCAACCGCAGTGATCGTCCGCTGTTCGTGCTCGCGGGCGAGGTGATCCTCGGCGGCAAGCAGGACCGGATCATCGGCGCGAACACGATCATCCCCGCGAAGACGACGCAGACCGTGCCGGTGTTCTGTGTCGAGCACGGCCGCTGGGACAACAAGAGCAAGACGTTCACCTCCGCGAAGGCGCTCGCGCACGGCCGGCTCCGCGGCAAGGCGAGCTTCGAGGAGCAGGGCGCGGTGTGGAGCGAGGTGAAGTCGAAGAACGCGGCGCGCAAGACCACGAACAGCACCGACACCTACCGCCAGGTCGCGCAGCAGCAGCAGAACGGCTCGCTGCGGACGTGGGAGAAGAAGGTCGACGACGCGCTCGCCAAGATCCCCGCGACCGACCGCGCGAAGATGGTCGGCTACGTGGTCGCGCTGAACGGCAAGGTCGCCACCGTCGACATGTTCCAGTCGCCGACGCTGTTCAAGAAGCTCGAGAGCAAGCTCCTCAAGTCGTACGTGACCGAGGCCGTCGACATCGTCGCCGCCAAGGACGTCAAGCCGCCGACCGCGGCAGACGTCAAGGACTTCATCGACGATGCCGAGCAGGCCTCGGAGGAGAGCGGCTACCAGACGCGGTCGTCCTCGACGATGACCAAGAAGGGCTTCAAGGCCTCGAAGGCCAAGGTCATGATGAAGTCCGCGGACCCTGCGAAGCCGGCGTCGGCCGAGGCGCCGGCCGTGTACCAGACGTATCAGGCGAAGTAGCTCAGGGGACGCACTCGGCGACGCCGAGACCACTGAACGTGTCGAGCGCGAAGCCATCCCACTCGACGGCCGGATCGAACACGTCTGAACCGACGACATCGCCGTTGCGGAGCGGGCACTTGCGCCGCAGCGTGTTGTCCTCTGTCGAGGTCACGCCGGTTCCCCACTGGGCACCCGGATCGACGCCGATCTGGCCGATCACGTCCAGCACGGTCGTCCCACAGACAAGATCGATCGCGTCGTCACCATTGAAGTTCATGACGGTGCCGCCGGACAGTTGATCGCACAGCACGAGCACGCCAGCGCTTGCGGAGTCCTCGCACACCACGAAGACGTCGTTCGGCTGGATCGTGCCCGCCAACAGCAGCGGCGCGCTCGCGGTTGGAGAGCCGTTCACGTAGATGCGGAGTCCGCAGCTGTTCGTGGCGAGATTGAACGTCGCCGTCGACGATGGGTTACGGATCTCGAGCACCTTGTTGAAGGTCGAACCCTCGACGTACTCGCTGAAGTACAGCGTCTCGGTCTCGCAGATGGCACTGCAGCCGTCGCCATTCGTGCGATTGCTGTCGTCGCAGGTCTCGCCCGCGCCGATCACGCCGTCGCCGCAGCCCTCGAACCTACAAATCGCGCTGCAACCGTCGCCGCTCGTGGTGTTGCCATCCTCGCACTGCTCGCCCAGAGCGGCCTGGACGACGTTGTCACCGCACGGCGCGACCTCGAGCTCGCAGATCCGACCGAGCACGAAGGTCGCGATCGTGCAGTTGGTGTCGCCCCACTGGCCCAGCGGTGTGGCCAGGTTCAGACACTCACCGGTGCCGCCGAAGTTCACGTCATCGTCGGGCTCGTTCGGCGCAAAGTTCGTGAATCCGAACGCCTCGCCGGTGATCCAGGCGAAGACGGCGTCGGTGTCGTTCGCGTCGTCCACCGCGCCGATCCATGGGTTCTGGGCCGGGTTCTGCACGCTCGCGACGATCGCGCTCTCCCCACTCGAGGTGACAGTCGCGAGGTGTCCACCCACGGCCTCGCACGCGACCTCGCCTGCGGCGAACGTCGTCATCTCGTCGTCAAAGGACGCGTAACAGTGGCCAGTCAGCGGATCGACCGCGAACCGGTCTCCGCCGGTGATCGCGGTCGCATTGCAGATCACACCGTCGACGCACTCGGTCGTGCAGCCGTCGGTGTTGTCCGTATTGCCGTCGTCGCACTCCTCGTCGGGTGTCACGAAACCGTCGCCGCAGTCCGTCGTACAGACGCTCGGCGTGCCGGTACACGTGTAACCCTGCTCGATCGCGCACTGCGCGCTGCAACCATCGCCGTTGGCCGGGACTCCCGGGCCGTCGTCGCAGGCCTCGGTGCCGACGATGAGACCGTCGCCACACGTCGGTGTGCAGACGCTTGGTGTGCCGGTGCATGTATAGCCGTTCTCCACCCTGCAGCTCGTGTTGCAGCCATCGCCGTTTGTGGGTACGGCCTGTGCGTCGTCGCAGGTCTCCGCACCGGTGATGACGCCGTCCCCGCAGACTGCCACCGCGACAACCGTGACCGAGACCGTCCCGGTGTCCGTCCCGCCATTGCCGTCCGACACCGTGTAGTCGAAGGTCGCCGTACCGACAAAGCCAGTGGTCGACTGATAGGTGATCGTCGTGCCGTTGAGCGAGACGGTACCGTTGCTGGCGGTGCCGACGGCGGTGATCGAGAGCGTGTTGCCGTCGACGTCGGTATCGTTCGCGAGGAACTGCGAGGTCGCATAATTTGTCGCCACACCGGAGTCGGCGGACGCCGTATCGTCGACCGCGACCGGCGGATCGTTAACCGCGGTCACCGTGACCGTGACG
>JBKJUF010000667.1:0-3528 GCA_046590445.1 Kofleriaceae bacterium | reverse complement strand
GCGATGGGCGCCGACCGCGCGATCCACGTCAACACGACGGACGCCGAGATCGACTCGCTCACCGTCGTCAAGGTGCTCGCCGCGATCGTCGAGGCCGAGAAGCCCGACTTCGTGATCATGGGCAAGCAAGCCGTCGACGGCGACGCGAACCAGGTGGGCCAGATGCTCGCCGGCAAGCTCGGCTGGCCGCAGGCGACGTTCGCCGCGACGATCGAGCTGGCCGCGGACAAGCAGTCGCTGCTCGTCGGCCGCGAGGTCGACGGTGGTGTCGAGTACAAGCGCGTGCCGCTGCACAGCGTGGTCACCGTCGATCTCCGGATCGTCGGCTCGAAGTCGGTGAAGAACGGCGTGACGCCGGAGTCGCACGCGTACTCGGGTGAAGGTGCCCGGTTGCCGTCGCTCAAGGGCATCATGGCTGCGAAGAAGAAGCCGATGGTCACCGCGAAGCTCGCCGACTACGGGGTCGAGCCGCAGCCGTCGATCAAGGAGCTCTCGGTCACGCTGCCGCCGCCGCGCAAGGCCGGCGAGATCGTCGCCGACATCCCCACCCTCGTGAAGAAGCTCGCCGACGAGGCGAAGGCACTCTAGGTACCAAGGAGCAAGCCATGGGTAACATCCTCGCTTTCTGCGAATTCTCCGACGACGGGCTGCGCACGAGCGCCCTCGCCAACCTCACGTTCGCCCGCCAGGCCGCGCAGGCACACGGCGGCGAGGTGATCGCCCTCGTGATCGGTGCCGGCGTCCAGGGGGCGGCCTCTGCTGCCGCGAAGTACGTACCCAAGGTCCTGGTCGTCGACGAACCGACGCTCGCGCACTACCTCGCCGAGACCTACGCGCCGATCGTGGCGCGGCTCGCGAAGGAGCACGGCGCGACCGTGGTCTGCGCGACCGCGACGTCGGTCGGCAAGGATCTGATGCCGCGCGTCGCCTCGCTGCTCGACGCCGGTCAGGCCTCGGACATCTCGAAGGTCGAGGGCAAGGACACGTTCGTGCGTCCGATCCTCTCGGGCAACGCGAACTCGACGGTCCAGATCTCGACACCGATCGTCTGCGTGACGCCGCGCCAGACCGAGTTCGAGCCCGCGCCCGAGCTCGGCGCTGCGGGTGCGATCACCGCGGCCCCGGCCGGCACGATCGACGCGCTCGGCGCGACCTTCGACCGGCTCGAGACCCAGAAGAGCGACCGGCCGGATCTCGGCGACGCGAAGGTCGTCGTCTCCGGCGGCCGCGGCATGAAGAACGGCGAGAACTTCAAGGTCCTCGAGGAGCTCGCCGATCTGCTGGGCGCCGCGATGGGTGCCTCGCGCGCCGCGACCGACGCCGGGATGGTGCCGGCGGACTGGCAGGTCGGCCAGACCGGCAAGATCGTCGCGCCGAAGCTCTACTTCGCGGTCGCGATCTCGGGTGCGATCCAGCACCTCGCCGGCATGAAGGGCAGCAAGACGATCGTCGCGATCAACAAGAACAAGGACGAGCCGATCTTCCAGGTCGCCGACTACGGCATCGTTGCCGAGTGGGAGAAGGCCGTGCCCGAGCTGATCGCGGAGATCAAGAAGCTCAAGGCGAGCCGGTAGCGTCTGCGCTGGGTTACGTGGCCGTCCAGGTCGCGTCTACCCGGCATCTACCGGGGATGGCCGGACACCCCCGGAAGGGTCACGTCACATCGCAGGCTTCGTACGCGCGGCGGTGGACAGCTTCGCGCCGCCTTCCTTGCAGACGACGTCTTCCTCGGTGATGTGGGCGATGAACGGCATCGCACGCGTGTGCACGATCTTCACCATTCGATGGTAGTGGAAGCGCAGCAGCTCACGGCGCCGATCGCGCGACGTGTGCCCGCAGCGGATGATGAACGTTCCTGCGTCGAACCCGAGCGCCATGATGATGGCGCGCTCTTCTGCCTTCCGCTTCTGTCCAATGTCGATCGTCACGAGCGCGTGCGCGTGCGAGGGAATTCTTGGCAAGAAGTCCGGGTCCTTCGCACCGTTGCCGAAGACGTCGGTGACCAGTCGAGCGATGCCGCCCGCGAGCGTGATGCCCTCTGCTGCACTGGGCCCTGTGTCCTCGTCGACGAGAAAGACTACCCGGTCGTCACGCCGCAAGGCGTGGCCCATCGAACCACTGGAGCGCGCCCTTGACCGTCTCGACCGGCAGCGAGAACTCCTCGGCGATGTCGGCGATCTTCTCTCCGGCTGCGCGGAAAGAGGCGATGGCCTCGATGGTGATGCGGGTATTCTTCACCGTGGCCTTCCCGAAGGAGCGAAGCGGATCGGCGACGATCCTGTGCTCGCGATCGAGATACAGTCGAACAGCCTCGCCCTTGTCACGCTCGACGCGCTTCAGCTTCTGCACGATCTCACGCATCGCGAACTGACGCCCCTCGCCCGTCGACACCTCCAGGAGCTCGGCCTCGTCGAGGTAGATCCGGACGCCATCGGTCGCGAACTCTTTGGTGAGCAGCGGTCGCTTGCTGCCTGTCGCCTTGCGAACGTTCGCGATGGCCTTGCGGATCGCCGTCAGGTTGAGGCCGTGTTCTCGACGAAGCGTTGCGATGACGTAGAGCTCCACGAGGTTATTGAAGCTCAACCGCACCGGGTCAACGGCTGCCGGGCTGATGATCATCGGCGAGAACGCGCCGGCGCGGTTCTGTGACTCGAGGTACGGCTGGCCAACTATCCAGGGCCTCAGCGTGGACGGCGCCATCTTCAGGTAGCTCGCTACCTGCGTCACGCCGTAGAACGGCACCTCGCGCGGGTCGCGCCCGCCGTAGATGTCTCGAGTCGCCACGAATTCACCATACCCAGATCCCCCGGCCGTTCCCATTCTTCAGATCGTCGCACGGCGGACCGGGGAGGCTTCAGCGAATCTCCTGTCGCATATTTGCGTCAGGCAAAGTCCTGGGCTTTTCAGATGCTTGCACCGACAGGTCCGACGCCAATCCGTTCGATGGTTGACCATCGAGTTCAGGAGCGCCGCTCGCGCCGCTCGCGCTTCGTGGGCCGGCGCGTTCTGCGGCAGCGACGAAAGCTAGCCCGCCGCTGCGACGAGCACGCGATCCGTAAGCCGGCCGGCGACGTCTCGATCGAAGCGATAGACTTTCGCCTCGCTCGGGACGATGAACGCCACGCGTCCGTAGTCCTTGTCCCAGTGATCGGGACGAAGGTGCGCGTAGAACTTCTCCGTCACCGTGACCGAGTGATGCCCGAGCACCTTCGACAGCGAGAAGATGTCGCCGCCGTCCAGGATCCAATGCGACGCGAAGGTATGCCGTAGATCGTGCCACCGGAGCTTCTTGTCGAGCCCCGCGCGCACAACCGCCAGCTTGTACGCGTCACGAACGCCTGGCTTGCTCCGTGGGCGCGCTTGCCCGGTTGCCCGGTCGACCGCGCCGGGGAATAGGAGGACGTCGCCAGCGCGCCGGAGAGCGCGCGCACGGAGCAGTGGGAGGATCGCATCGAGGATCGGGATCCGGCGCGCCTTGCCGCTCTTGACAGTGCCCTGGCGGCCGCGGTGCACCGCGATCAGGCGGCG
>JBKJUF010000595.1:0-16249 GCA_046590445.1 Kofleriaceae bacterium | reverse complement strand
CCTGCTTGATCACGAGCACACGCAGCACCTCCTCGCCGCTCATCCCGTCGCGGCCGCGCTCGGGATCAATGCCGCCCGCGAGGAGATCGGTTTGGACCCAGCGCGCAAACTCCGGATGGGCGTCGAGGATCGCGCGCACCGCCTGAAGCTCGCGAATGTGGTCGTGACCGAATGGAGCTGGAACAAGCGACAGCTGGTCGCGTACACTGCGGCGCATCGGGGACCTCGGGTGTGGAGGACGTCAAGCACCCGAAATACTCGGGGCCCCCGGTGCTTTATTTCCGGAATCCTCGACGAGGATTTAGTCGTTTCGGCTCGCGCAGTTAGCCGATTCGGGACGGGAACTAGTTAGGAGGCGTCACTTTATTCGCGTAACGTGGTCTTGATGCTGGATCGAATCTGGTGCGGGAGGTGCATGTGGGCAGTCGCATTCGTTGTCGCTCGAGTGGCACGCGCGGATGGCGGTTCTGCAAGTGAGCGACCGGTCGTCGCTCCGGGATTCGTGTTTCTGGAGCGCTTCGATGCAAGATCGAGCGCGCGCTTCGAGTCCATGTTCGTATCGGCGCAAGACGGCGGAACTGGTGACACCACGACGCTCGTGCGGTTCGACGCACACGCGCGATACGTAGGTCCGAGCGGACTCGGATTCTACGTGGGTCTGCCCGTAGTCTATGCCCCTGATTGGGCCGGACCCGCCGGCGGCGCGACGTCGCTGGGCTCCCTGCAGCTCGGCTTCGGTTACGCGAAAGAGCTATCCCCGAACCTCGGCGTGATTGTTCGCGGCGGACTCGGGTTTCCTACTGGATCACGCGAGTTCGGAATCGTGGAACCGGCGATGTACGCGCGTCCCGCAGATGCCACGGCGTTCTTCGCGCCAAGCCTGCTCGTGGCACAGCTTCGAAGTTCCGTGTTGTACCGACGATGCGCGTTCTTTGCGCGTGCCGATATCGGCGTCGACGTGCCCGAGTCTGCACCTGCACTTGGCAACGTCAATATCGGCGTTGGCGTGCAGCGTGGCGCGGTGTCGTTGACGGCCGAGTTGACGACACTCGCCGGTCGCTCCTCCTTCGACGGCGAGGCTCCCCGCTCACTCGGGTTCGGAAACTATCCGGGGAAGATGTTCGGCGCGATTTCAGCCACGTTACACGTGGCTGGATTTCATCCGTATGCCGCAGCCCTCACCTATCTTGCTGAGGCCGGCTCGACGGGAGCCGGGACGTTCATCGACTTTAGTGTCGAGCCACTGAGCTTCGCGGTCGCGATCGGCGTCAGTGCGGACCTCGATCGGCGTGAGTAACCGGCCAGCCAGTTCAGCGTGACCGCTCGGCGCAATCGACCGCGGCCGCAGAGTAGCTACCGACCGACATGTTCACGCCACCGGTGCTCCGAGCGGAGCTCGCGAAGCCACTTCTAGGTTGCGTGGTACGCTGAGGCTGATGGTCCGGCCGGCTCGCGATCCTCGAGACGAGCTCTACGAGGCCTACCTGCGCGTGCCGTCGCATCTACGCGCCGAGATCATCCACGGGACGCTGTACGTCCTGCCTCGGCCGGCACCCAGGCACGCCAACGCCTCCTCCGGCCTCGGCGCCGAGCTCCACGGAGCATTCCAGCGCGCGCGGGGCGGCCCGGGCGGGTGGTGGATCCTCGACGAGCCGGAGCTGCAACTGAGCCCGAAAGAGCCGGTCGTTCCGGACCTCGCGGGATGGCGCGTCGAGCGCATGCCCGAGCTCCCCGACACCGCTCACTTCACGCTCGCGCCCGACTGGGTCTGCGAGGTGCTTTCGCGGTCGACCGAGAAGATCGATCGCGACGACAAGCTTCCGTATTACGCCGAGCATCGCGTCGGACACGTCTGGCTGCTCGACCCGATCGACAAGCGGCTCGAGGTGTACGTTCTCGATGCTGCCACCTCTCGGTGGCGCGAGGTGCGCATGTACGAGGGCGACGTGACCGTACGCGCCGAGCCGTTCGATGCGATCGATCTCGACCTGGCGGCGTTGTGGTCCGGTCCGCAGCGAGCCTGAATCTGGTCGCGGTGCGACGGGCCGACGGATCGCCCGATCCGAACTGGGGCAGCAATGGCGTGGTGACGAAGATGTGGTCGGCTCAGGAGGATTACGTGTGGTCGATCGATGCGAGGCCGCGGTCGTCGTGGGTGGGCTCCACGGGCGCATCGCATCGAGGTACTGAGCTTCTGGTATGCCGGGCGAGGTACCGGTCCTGGCGTGTGACGATTCGGCGATCCGCGGTGTTACGCCACTCCCGATGATGGCGGTTCGGCCAACCTGACCGTTATGTGGTGATCACCAGGATCTTCGTGGGGTAGGTTCCGCGCCGCGATGTCCGAGATTCATGACGTCCTCGTGGTGGGTGGTGGCCCGGCTGGCAGCACGTGCGCACGCACGCTGGTCGCCGGCGGTGCGCGTGTCGCCGTGATCGATCGCGCGGACTTTCCGCGCGTCAAGCTGTGTGCCGGCTGGCTGTCGCCCGCGATCTGGGACGTGCTCGGCATCTCGCCGCGCGAGTACCCGCGAGGGCTCTGGGAATGGCACACCGCCCACGTCCACTTCCGCGGCAAGGACCACGCGATCCCGTGTCACGGCTGGTTCATCCGGCGCTACGAGCTCGACGACTTCCTGCTGCGCACGTGCGGTGCCGAGCTGCACCTCGGGGTCAACGCGAAGCAGATCACCAAGGACGACGACGGGCTGTGGCGAATCGGTGACCTCCGCGGTCGCTACCTCGTCGGTGCCGGCGGAACGCACTGCCCGGTCGCCCGCATGCTCGCCCCGCCGCGCCCGCGCCGCGCCGTCGGCGTGCAGGAGCTCGAGCTCCAGACCACCGAGCAGATCGTCGCGCGCACGCGGCTCGGCGCGAACGGCGAGCCCGAGCTGCTGCTGTTCGACGACGTCGGCGGCTACGGCTGGAACGTGCCCAAGTCCGACTGGATCAACGTCGGCTGCGGCACGCTCGACGCGAACAAGGTCCGCGACGCCTGGCGCTACACCCACGATCACCTGCGTACCGCGGGCCACGTGCCGGCCGAGGCCGAGCCCGAGCTCGAGCACGTCAAGGGCCACTCGTACTTCCTGTTCGATCCGGCCCACCTCGAAGGCGCGCAGCGTGACACCGCGCTGCTCGTCGGCGATTCGCTCGGCCTCGCGCATCCGATCACCGCCGAGGGCATCCTGCCCGCGACTGTCTCGGGTCGCCGCGCTGCCGAGGCGATCCTCGCGAATGCACCCGCGAGCTACCCGAAGCGGCTCCGCGAAGATCCCGTGATCGCCGACTACCGCCGCGTCGCCGGCCTCGTCGGTGCAGCGGCCAAGCTGAAGAAGCGCGTCCCCGCAACACGCCCCGGTAAGCGCGATAGCGACCTCGGCCGCAAGGCGGTCGCGCGCGGCTTCGCCTGGATGTTCTCCGGCAAGCGGCTGCCCGGCGGCCGCCTCCTCGATCTTGTTCTGGGTAACGGAAGGTGATGACGATGATGCCGAGTGCGATGACGAGCGCGATGACGAGCGCGACCCAGAAGCTGTTCTCGAGCCTCGATCCCAAGCGCGCCGAGGGGCTCTGCAAGGAGCTGCTCGCGAAGGCCGGGGTCGACGTCAACGGCGACAAGCCGTGGGACATCCAGGTCCACGACGAGCGGCTGTGGACCCGCGTGATGCGCGACGGCACGCTCGGCCTCGGCGAGAGCTATGTCGAGGGCTGGTGGGATGCCGCCGCGCTCGATCAGTTCATCGACAAGGCGATGCGGGTCAAGCTCGGCGACAACCTGCGCGACAACTGGATGATCTTGCCGCACGTGTTCCGCGCGAAGATCATGAACCTCCAGTCGATCACGCGGTCGACCGAGAGCGTTCATCGTCACTACGACATCGGCAACGATCTCTACGAGGCGATGCTCGACAAGCGTCTGCTCTACACCTGCGCCTACTACGGGAACGGCGCGAAGACGCTCGAGCAGGCGCAGGACGCCAAGCTCGAGCTGGTCTGCCAGAAGGTCGGCCTGCGTCCCGGCATGCGCGTCCTCGATCTCGGCTGCGGCTGGGGCGGCTTCGCGTCGTACGCCGCCGAGAAGCACGGCGTCGAGGTCGTCGCGTACACGGTCGCCCAGGAGCAGGTGAAGCTCGCGCGCGAGCGCTACGCACACCTGCCCGTCGAGTTTCGGCTCGAGGACTACCGCAACGCAACGGGCACGTTCGATGCCGTCGTCTCGATCGGCCTCATGGAGCACGTCGGCTGGAAGAACTACCGCAGCTACATGGAGCTCGCGGATCGCTGCCTTGCCCCCGGCGGCGTCGCCTTCATCCACACGATCGGCGGCAACAAGCCGCGGCCGCACCTCGATCCGTGGTTCGACAAGTACATCTTCCCGAACGCCGTGCTGCCGACGCTCGCGCAGCTCGTCACCGCGATGGAGGGGATCTTCGTCCCCGAGGACGTCCACAACATCGGCGCCGATTACGACCCGACGCTGATGGCGTGGTGGGAGCGATTCGACGCCGCGTGGCCAAAGCTCCGCGCACACTACGGCGAGCCGTTCTACCGGATGTGGAAGTACTACCTGCTCGCGAGTGCCGGCACGTTCCGGGCCCGCGGGCAGCAGCTGTTCCAGATCGTGATGACCCGCCCCGGCACGCCGCCGCTCGCGCCCTGTCGCTGACGCCGGCCCGCGCGATCGTCGCAGCTATATAAGCGAGGCCCGGCCGGGAGTTCCGAGCCGACGCCGTGATATCGTCGACGCCGAGCGGGGATGTCGGACGACACGTCGCCTAGTCATCAGATCGACGCACTCGAAGCGCGCGTCGTGGTGTTTCGCCAGCAACCAGAGGCGAAGGGCTTCGCGCAACTGCGCCAGGAGCTCCGTCAGGCGGGCCGCGGCGAGCTGCTCGCCGAGCTCTGCGCGACCTGGGCCCAGCAGGAGCGCGATCCGGCCCGCGCCGCGGATGCGTGGTCAGAGGCCGGCGAGGCGATGGTCGTGCTCGGCGAGACCGCCACGGCCATCGAGTATCTCCGCACCGCGCTCGATCTCGACCCGACGAACGAGCGCGCGACCGATCGCCTGCTCGAGCTCGTCGAGCCCTACGACCCGGCGCACGCCGTCGAGATCATCGAGCAGGAGCTCGGCGAGCTGGCAAAGCCAGCAACGAAGTCGGATCGCCGCAAGCAAGACGTCATCGCGCGCCGCGCCGCGCAGCATCGCCGCGCTGCCGAGCTGTGGAACGATCACCTCGGCCGCGTCGATCGCGCGCTCTGGCACTTCCAGCAGGCGTGGAAGCTCGAGCCGCAGAACACGGACTCGCTCGAGGCGGCACGACAGCTCTATCAATCGCTCGGCGACGACGCGATGGTCGGCAAGCTGTACCAGGCCGAGCTCGACGTCCTCGGCAACGCGCCCGCGAACGCGGGCCGCAAGGCACGCATCCGCTACGAGCTCGGCACCCTCGCGCTCCGCAACGGCGATCTCGAAGCGGCCGGGGTTCACCTCGAGGAAGCCGCGAAGCTCGACCCGACCTCCCTCGAGGTCTCCGAGAAGCTCGCCGAGGTCTATGCCAGCCCCGGATTCCGCGAGGGCGTCGATCAGAGCTCGTGGCGCCACAAGGCGAGCGAGCTGTTCGTCGAGGTCGGGCGACGCCGGCTCGCGACGCGTGACGACGAGACCGGCATGAACTACTTGAGGCGTGCGGTCGGCGTCGACCCGTACTCCAAGGGCAGCTCGCAGGCCTACGAGCAGGCGCTCAGCGAGGCGTCGCAGTGGCAGGAGCTCGATCGCAACCTGCGGCACCGCAGCGCGGTCGTCCAGGATCCCGGCGAGCGCGCCGAGGTGCTGCGCCGCCGCGCCGCGCTCTATCGCAACCAGCTACCGAACCGCAGCAGCTTGATCGAGGTCCTCATCGATCTCATCCAGTACGAGAAGCCCGGCAGCAAGGCGGCACGCGAGCTGCGCGAGCTGTTGCGCGACGACCAGGACTACGAGGGCCTGTCGCGGCTGATGGAGGCCGAGATCAACGCGCTCGGCCAGGATCCAAACACCGCGGCAGATCTATTGGTCTCCGAGATCCTCGAGCTCGCGACGATCGCGCGCGAGCACATGGGCGATCGCGATCGTGCCGCCGAGCTCTTGCACCAGGCGCTCGGCGTGAGCCCGACGCACGCGGAGGCCCTCGCGCGCTACGTCGATCACTTCCGCGAGCGCCGGGACTGGCGCGGCCTGATCGATCTGTGCGAGTTCCGGCTCGACAACAGCCGCGAGGCCGGCGCGCCGCCCGACGAGATCGTGCGGCAGCTCGAGGAGATCGGCCAGCTCGCGGAGCTCCGGCTCGGCGACATCGATCGCGCCGTCGAGGCGTGGCAGCGGATCGCCGAGTACGAGCCGAACAGCCCGAAGGTCGCCGAGGCACTGCGCCGGCTCACCGCCCGCAGCAAGATGTGGCAGCAGCTGGTCGCGAGCCTCGAGCAGGAGGTCGCAAACGCGACGAGCCTCGAGCACCGCACCGCTGTCCTCAAGAAGATGGCGCAGACGTTCCGCGAGCGGCAGATCGACCCGCGCCGCGCGATCGAGCTGTTCGAGGAGGTCATCACCAACACGCCGGACGACGACGGAACGCTGAAGGCGCTCTCCGAGCTCTACGAGCGCGAGGGTGACGACGCCGGGCTCGCCTCCGCGCTGCGCCGCATGCTCGAGCTCGACGAGCGCCGAGTGCTCGAGACGATGAGCCGGTCGGGCAAGTCATCCGACGCGCCAAAAGAGTGGCCGGTCGCGAAGCGCGCCGAGCGGCTGACCCAGCTGCGCCGGCTGGCCGTGCTCTACGAGACCCGGCTCGCCGATGTCGACGGTGTCGTCTACGCATGCAGCGCGGTGCTCGAGCTCTTGATCGGCGATCGCGACGCCCTCGATCGCATGGAGCGCGTACTCGAGAAGGCGAACGATCCGCGGCTCGAGCAGACGCTCGAGTATCACGCGGCCGCGTCGACCTCGCCGGCCGAGCGCGCGAAGATCCTCAAGCGACTCGCGCGGATCGCGGCCGCCCGCGAGGACGACATGACCGCGCTCGATCGCTGGGAGCAGACGATGCGCGCGTCGCCGTCGGATCCCGATGCGCTCGCGGCGCTCTGCTCGCTGTACGAGCGCGCCGAGCGGTGGCCCGAGCTCGCGCAGATCTTCGAGCGGCTCGACGGTGGCAAGCCGCTGCCGCCGCCGGCGACACCCGAGGCCGCGATGCGTGCCCTCGAGCTCGAGCGCTACGCGACCGTGCTCGACACCCACCTCGGCGACAGCGTACGCGCGACCAAGGCGTGGCATCGCGTCCTCGAGCTGACCCCGAAGAATCGCAACGCGCTCGACGCGCTGGCGAGGCTCTATCGCGGCGCCTCGAAGTGGCGCGAGCTCGCCGACGTCCTCGGCGCGCAGGTGACGACGATCGCGTCGATCGTCGAGGTCTCCGGCGATCCCGAGGACCGCGAGCGCGCGGTGCAGGCGGCGATGGAGCGCGCGGAGTTGCTCGAGGAGAAGCTCGGTGCCCCGGCCGACGCCGCGAAGATGCTCGACTACGTGCTGCGCGAGCTCAACCCGAACCACCTCGAGGCACACACCGCGCTGCGGCGCTTGTACGAGGCGCGCGGCGACTTCGATGCGGCGGTGCGGATCGCCGAGCGCGAGATGTACCTGTCGCCCGAGCCGGTGCGGAAGATCGCGCGCGGTCTCGAGATCGGCATGATCTGCCGCGATCGCCTCAATAATCCGACGCGCGCGCTACAGGCGTTCAAGCGCGTGCTCGAGCTCGATCCCGAGCAGGACGAAGCGCTCGCCGCGGCCGCCGATCTGCTCGCGCGCCTCGGCCGCTGGAAGGAGCACGTCATCGTCCTCGAGCGGATGCTCGCGTTTCTTCCCAGTGCAGGGAGTGAATCCCTGCACCTCCATGATCGGCCTGGCCAGGAACAGCCCGATGCCGCCGCGTGGGCCGAGACGCGCCGCACGCTCGTCCAGCGGATCGCCGCCGCGACGGCCGACAAGCTCAACGATCCGAAGGGCGCGTTCCGCTGGTGGCGCCGCGCGCACGACGAGGCGCCCGACGAGCAGACGCTCGCCGATGTGCGCCGCGCCGGCGAGGCCTACGGGCTGTGGCGCGAGCTCGCCGAGGTCTTGACCGACGAGCGCAAGCGGCTCGTCGCGGTCAGCGGCACGGGAGTTCCGGTCGAGCCCGATCGCTTCGTGGCGCTGTCGCGCGAGCTCGCGAGCCTGCTCGAGCGCCGGCTCGGGGACAAGCCACGTGCGCACGCGGTGTACGCCGAGGCGCTCGCGGTCACGCCGCGAGACGGCACGCTGCTCGCCGAGCTCGAGCGGCTTGCGGGCGAGCTCGATAGCCGACAGTCCTGGCGTGCGCTGCTCGACAGCTTCGAGCTCGCGGTGGCAGCCGCAACGCCGCACGAGCGCGTCGAGCTCTACCTGCGGCGCGCGAAGATCCTCGACGAGCGCACGAACGACTCCAAGGCCGCGGTCGCCGACGTGCTGCTCGCATTCTCGTGGGCTCCCGATCGCGAGGACATCCGCGACGTCCTCGTGGCGCTCGCGACCAAGGCGCGTTCGTGGAACGACGTGATCGCTGTCGACGGCGCCCTCGTCGAGCGCGCGCCCTCGTCGGCCCGTCGCGTCGAGATCTTGCGGCGCAAGGCACAGGTCATCGAGGAGCAGCTGAAGGATGCGCCGCGCGCGTTTCGCACGCACCTCGTCGCGATGCTGCTGATGCCGGACGACGCCGACACCACGTCGCATCTGTGGCGCCTCGCCCGCGTGATCGGCAAGTACCGCGAGGCCGACAAGACGCCGCAGGCCGAGCCGCCGCCGGCGACGATCCAGCTCGAGGGTGCGATCGCCGAGGCCGTCGCGGTGTCGGGACGCGCGAGCGTCGCGCTGCCCGGCGTGAGCCCGCGGATCCCACGCCGCGCGTCGACCGAGCCGCTCGCCGAGTCCGATCTCGATCTTTCGGTCGGTGACTCGACGCAGCCGATCGATGTCCACGAGCTCGAGATGGCGGACAAGCGCGGGAAAGCCGCCGCCGCGGAGCGTCCGTTCCAGGCCGAGAACCCGACGATGGCGCTCTCGCACAAGGAGCTGCGCGGCATGATGGTGCCGCCGCGGCTGCCCGTCGGTGCGAAGGGCCCGCCGAAGCCGCCGCCACGGCCCCCGCAGATCAAGCCACCTCCAGGCGGCCCCGCGCGCCGCACCGCCTCGCCGACCGCGCCGCCTCCCGCGCCGCGCAAGGCCCAGGCCGTCGTCCGCCGACCGCCGCTGCCGACGCTGCCGAACCGGCCGTTCGAGTCGCCATGGGAAGAGCTCGCGATGGCGTACGAGAGCCTGCCCACGCCCGACACGTCGGCGCGGCTGCGCTGGCTCTATCGTGCGTCGGAGGTCTGGGAGACCGGCGGCAAGGACATCGCGCGTGCGTTCGATGCGCTCGCCCGGGCGTTCGCGCAGGCGCGCCGCACGCCGAATCCCAGGGTGGAGGCCGCCAGCGAACGCTGGCGTGCCGAGGTCGACGCGGAAGTCCGCGCACGGCTATATCGCATCGCGCAGGAGCACAAGGCGTGGGATCGCCTCGCCGATCTCTACGAAGGGATGGCAGAGCAGTCGGACACCGCGGCGAGCGCCGCCGATCTGCTGATGGAGGTCGCGAACATCCGCGCCGAGCAGAAGAAGCCGCGCGAGGCCGAGGCGCAGCTCCGACGCATCCTCGGTATGCTGCCGAACGATCCGGTCGCGCGTGCGCGGCTCGAGGAGCTCTATCGCAACGAGGGTCGCTGGGTCGAGCTCGCGGCATCGCTCGAGGAGCGAACCGATCCGCGGCTCGGCACGGCGTCGCCCGAGGCCGAGCGTGGCCAGCTGCTGCGCGAGCTCGCGGCGATCTACACCGATCGGTTGCAGCGCCCGCACGACGCCATCGACGCCTTCGAGCGGCTGCGGCTGCTCGCGCCCGCTGACACCGAGGTCGTGATCCAGCTCGCGAACCTCTACGGCTCGGTGGGCCGGTGGTCGAAGGTGATCGAGACGCTCGCACGCGTCAACGAGGTCGCCGAGGGCAGCCCGCAGGCACGCGAGGCGCTGCACACGATCGCGCGGATCTACGTCAAGGAGCTCGAGCTGCCCGAGCGCGCGATCGAGTCGTACAACGAGCTGGTCGCGACCTGGCCCGACGACGCCGAGGCGTGGGCCGCGCTCGACAAGCTGTTCGCCGAGAGCGCGAAGTGGACCGAGCTCGCCGACGTGCTGCGCCGGCGTGCCGCGCTGACCCGCGAGCCCGCCGAGCGTGCCCAGCTGCTCGCGCGCCGCGCGCAGCTGGGCACGCTCGACTGGCTGAATTCGCCCGAGGAGGCCGCCGCCGCGCTCCGCCACGCGCGCACGATCGCGCCCGACGATCCGAACCTCGCCGACCTGCTGGTCAGCGCGCTCGTCAAGGCGGATCGAGATCGTGAGGCAGCCGCGATCCTCGAGGGCCGCATCGGCGTCGCGATGGACGCGGGTGGCACGAACCGTGGCGACATCGCGGCGCTCCAGATCCGGCTCGCGCAGATCCGCCTCGACAAGCTCGCCGATCGCGATGGCGCACGCGCCGCGATCGAGGCCGCGCTCCTGCTCGTCCCCGAACACCCGACGGCCCTCTCGGTGCTCGCCGGCATCGCATCTCCCGACGACGATCCGCAGGCGTTCGCCGATGCCAAGCTGCGTGAGGCCGACAGCGCCGTAGATGACGACGCGCGGATCGCGGCGCTGATGGCCGCTGGTGACGTGCTGCAGTCGCGCGTCGGCGATACCGCGGCCGCCCGGGCCGCCTACGAGCGCGTGCTCGCGAAGCGGCCGTACCACAGCGACGCGACCTGGGCGCTCGCGGGCCTCGTCGAGAAGGGCGGCGATCCCGAGACCGCCGCGCGCGTGCTCGAGAAGCGGCTCGAGGACGAATCGCTGACGCCTCCCGAGAAGGCGCGGATCATGACGCAGCTCGCGGCGCTGTCGCGCGGGGCCGGCGTCGAGCCGGCTGCCGAGCGGCGGCTCCTCGAGGCGTTGGGCTGCGTCCCCGATCACATCCCGGCGATCGTCGCGCTCGCCGACTTCTACGCCGATGCATCGCGGTGGACAGATCTCGAGGCGTTCCTCCGCGAGGTGCTCGACGGTGCGCTGCTCGCGGGTGCGCCCGCGGCGCTGATCGCCGATCTCCACCGCCGGCTCGCGATGGCGCACGAGAAGCTCGGCCGCGACGAGGAGGCGTACCAGACGCTCGTCGCCGCGGACCGCCTGCACCGCGGGCATCTCTTGATCAAGCTCGCGATCGGCGAGAACCGCTACAAGGCGCGACGCTGGCGCGAGGCCGCGCTGCACCTCTCGCCGCTCGCCGCACACGAGGACGCGGCACGTTATCCGACCGAGGTCGCGACCGGCCTGTATCACGCGGCGCTCGCCGAGATTCGCTCGCTGCGCCCCGAGAAGGCGCCACCGCTCTATGCGCGCGCACTCGAGCTCAAGCCGAATTATGCGCCGGCGCTGCAGGCCCTCGCCGAGATCGCGATGGAGCAAGGCGATCACCGCGGCGCTGCCGATCTGCTGACCCGCCAGGCGACCGCGGCCGAGGAGCCCGGCGAGCGCCTGCGCCTGTTCGAGGCGCTCGGCGACATGGCGCTCTTGATGCTGCAGGACGAGGAGCGCGCGCGCTCCTGCTTTGCAGCTGCGGTCGCTGCCGCGCAGGTGCTCGAAGCGAAGCACGTGCCGCTCATGGTGAAGCTGCTCGAGCGCCAGGATCTCGCGCGCGATCATGCAGGCAGCGCGCGAACCGCCGAGCTGATGGCCGCGTTCGGCTCGTCGCCGGCCGAGCGTGCCGCACACTACCTGCGTGCCGCTCGCGAGTACCTCGCCGCTGGCGATCAGGCCCGCGCCCGCGCCGCCGCGGTTCGCGGTGCCGAGGCCGATCCGTACGACGTCGACGCGGTCGATCTCGCGTCGGGCCTCTCCCTCGATCTCGGCGACATGGACAGCGCGAGCGCGATGCTGACCAAGCTGTTGACCGCGAAGGACGATCGCTTCGTCGGCGCCGAGGAAGCGCGCCGCGCGATGCTGTCGTTCCGACTCGGCCACGCGCGCGCCCAGCGCGGTGACACCCGGCAGGCCGTGCCGGCGTACGAGCGGGCAATCGCGCTCGCGCCAAACTCCGACGGTGCCTCCGAGGCCCGGCGCGGGCTCGTCGAGCTGCTGCGCGCGAGCGAGGATCCGGCGAAGCGCGAGTCGATCGCGACGCATCTCGCGGCGATCACCGCGTGGACCGGTGCCCTGCCCGATCTCGTCGCCTGGGGCGAGGACCTTCGCCGCCATTCGTCGACCGGTGCCGGTGCGGGCGAGCCGGCGCGTGCCGCCCTCGAGCTCGCGATCGCCTGCGGTCACACGCCCGACGTGCACCAGAACGCGTTCCTCTCGATCCACAAGCCGTTTGTCATGCGCGATGACGAGGCGTACCGCGCAGCGCTCGACCCCGCCGATCGCGCGCTGATCGCGGATCCCGACGAATCCACGCTCGCGGCGGTCGCGAGCGCGCTCGCCGAGGCCGCCGCGCTGCTGTGGCCCGATCTCGACGAGGCGTTCGTGCGCACCGGCGTCGGCGGTGCACGGCGCGTCCCCGCCACGCTTCACGTGCCGGCCACCTCGATGTTCCCGCGGCTGACCACCGCGCTCGGCGCCGGCGCCGTCATGGTCTACGAGCACGACAGCAGTGCCGATATCACGGTCGTCGGCGCGGCCACACCCGTCATCGTCCTCGGTCCGCGCCTCAGCAGCGAGGGTGCCGCGATCGCCGAGGTTCGCGCGGTGCTCGCCCGTTCCGTCGAGCTCACGCGTCCCGAGCACATCGCATTCGCCGGCCTGCCACGCGCCGACGCCACCCGCTTGCTCGCCTCGGTCGCGCGACTGTTCGGCCCGCCAGCGCTCCGTGAAGCGACAAATGCGATCGTCACCGATCCGGATGTCCAGCGTGGCCACGACGAGATGGTGAAGGCCGCACTCTCGGTGAAGATCCGCACGCGCCTCGAGCTGCTGCTCGCGACGCTATCGCCGGCGGCGCTCGATGTCGGTCGTTACCTCGCCGCCTGCGAGCGCACCGCGGACCGCGCCGCCCTGCTACTCGGTGGCGACCCCGCGACGATCACGCGGATGTGCAAGGCGCGCGGCGAAGGGTTCGCGCACTTGATCGCAGCGATCGCGCAGGCCGGCTGGCCGGCGCTCCGGGCCAAGCTCGGCATCGTTCGCTGATCGCTTGATCGCACGGGCTTGGCTCGCCGAGTCTCGCCGGATGCCCAGTGTTCTGGCGCGCACAGCGCGTCCCCGCCAGCCTCGCCCCGCTCGTCGCCGGCCGGTTCCGGATCCAAGGTAAGGCCCTCGTCCGCGCCTGACGAGCGGGCGCGCGCCTGACGGCCGGGCGCGCGAGTGATAGGCTGAGCGCCGATGTACCTGGGCATCGTCAAGGGAACCGTCGTCGCCGAGCGCAAGGCCTCGGGCCTCGAGGGCAAGAAGCTGCTGCTCGTGCAGCCGGTCGACGAGCACGGCGCCCCGGTCGGTGACGTCCAGGCCGCGGTCGATACCGTGCAAGCCGGACTCGGCGATCTCGTGTACCTCGTCGGCTCGCGCGAGGCGGCGCTGGCGTGCGACCCGTCGTTCGTCCCGGTCGACGCGGCGATCGTGGGTATCGTCGATGGGCTCGATGTCCCGCGACCCGCGACCCGCGAGGGCCGAGGAGACCGACCGTGAAGCACTGCCGGGTCGTCGGGCCGATGTGGGCTGCCGTCAAGCACCCCGCGTTCGCCGGCCGCGCGCTGTTCGTGGTCCAGCCGCTCGACGAGCGCGGCGCCGATGCTGGCGCGAGCTTCGTCGCGATCGACCAGGTCCAGGCCGGCGTCGGCGACCACGTGCTCGTGCTGACCGAGGGCAACGGCGTGCGCCAGATCCTGAAGATGGGCGACGCGGTCCCGATCCGTTCGATGATCGTCGGCATCGTCGACGCGGTGGAGCTCGCGACGTGAGCAGCCAGCCGCTGCGCAAGCAGGTGGCGGAGGTCGCGCGGTTCCTGCACGACAAGGGCTGGGTCGCGAACCACGACGGCAACGTCACCGCCCGCGACGGCGCCCGCTACATCGCGACCCCGACCGCGACCTCGAAGCGATTGATCACCGATCGCGGCCTGATCGAGCTGGACGCCCGTGGCCAGGTCCAGGGCAGCGGCAAGGTGTTCGGCGAGATCGGGCTACACCTCGTGATCTACGAGCGCCGGCCCGACGTGAACTGCATCGTCCACGCCCACCCGCCGCACGCGACCGCGATCAGCGCGAGCCGCACAAACCCGATCGACCGGCCGTTCATCGCCGAGGCGCTGGTCTCGCTCGGGCCGCGGATCCCGAAGATCCCGTATGCGCAGCCTGGCGACGCGGCGAAGTCCGCGCTCGCGCCATGGTGCGAGCTCGTCGATGCCGTGCTGCTCGGCAACCACGGCGTGTTCGCCTGGGGCGCCGATCCCGAGCAGGCACTGCTGCGGCTCGAGCTCGTCGAGCACCTGGCGCGCATCGCGATCGCCGCGGCGCCCCTTGGCGGCGTCGAGCCGCTGCCGGCGAGCGCGATCGGCCCGTTGCTCGCGGCGCGCGCGAAGGCCGGGATCGGCCGCGCCGCCGACCGCGCCGTCGAGACCGCGGCTCAGCTGATGACCGACGCGCCAGCAGCATCGGGCTCCGCACGTACGCCACTCGCGGTCGTGGCCTGCGCTCCGGCGCCGCACGCCGACGTCGCGACGATGTCCCCGGGCGGCATCCGCCACGGCACCGGCGACCTCGCCTCGATCGTCCGCGAGGAGATCGTGGCCGCCCTCCGCAAGCCGTAACCCGGGCCCGCGGAGAGCGTATGGAAGCCATGCGCGCTCCCCTCCTCGCTGGTCTCGTCATCTCCCTGCTCGGCTGTGCCACCGCCGAGGGTGACCCCATGAAGCAGCCGCCGGCCTCCGAAGGCCCGCTCGTCGTCGAGCTGTTCACCTCGCAGGGCTGCAGCTCGTGTCCGCCTGCCGATCACATCCTGGGCAAGCTCGCGACCGCCGGCGAGGTCAACGGCCGCAAGGTCGTACCGCTGTCGTTCCACGTCGACTACTGGAACGACCTCGGCTGGGCCGATCCGTACTCGCTGCCCGCGTGGACCGAACGCCAGCATGCGTACGCGAGCGCGCTCGGCGACAAGCGCGTCTACACGCCCGAGCTCGTGGTCGGCGGTGCCGCCGGCATGGTCGGCTCGAACCTGCCGGCGATCTCCGCTGCGGTCGCCCGGTCCGCACGCCCGCAGCTGCTCCCGGCGACCGCGCGCTGGGGCAAGGACCACGTCGAGATCACGACCACGGCACCGGCCGGCGCGGACGTCCTCGTCGCGGTCTGGGAGGACACGCGCAGCACGAAGATCCCGCATGGCGAGAACTCGGGCTCGACGCTCGTCAACCGCCGCATCGTTCGCCGCCTCGAGCGCGTCGCCGCGGCCGGCGCGCCCGGCACGCTGCGGGTCGCGATCGATCCCGCCTGGCGCGCGGTCGGTGCCGTCGTGTTTGCGCAGCGCGCGGACAAGCGGATCATCGCCTCGGCGCTGCTACCGAAGCCTTGATCGCTCGAATGGCTGACAGCGGTCGCGGCTCCGGACAGCAACGGTCGCTGGTCCGATCGCGGTGCCCCGCCACGGTTTGATACAACCGGGGCCCATGCGCGCAGTAGCTCTCCTGATGTCCCTGTCGCTCGCGTCCACCGCGTGCTTTCCGACCAATGCGCGGCACCGGACGTACGCCAAGCTCGGCGAAGGCGCGGCGCTCGCCGCGGGCATCACGATGCTCTACTTCGTCAACACCGGCGCCGACTGCGATCAGATGGAGGGGCCTGGTATCGGTGACGAGGACTGCAAGAGCTCCGCATCGCTGCTCGGCGGCATCGGCCTCGGCCTCATCCTCGTCGGGCTCGCGGGGTTCGTCGCCACCGTCTCGACGTCCCCGGATGACGACGCCACGACCGAGCCGGTGACGGTCCCGGCGACCACGCCCGCCCCGGCCGAGCCCACGCCAGCCGCGCCGACGCCCGCCGAACCCCCAGCAGCGCCGACCGAGCCCTGAAAGGGGGTCAGACGCAACTTGCGCAACTTGCGACGTCTGCTCGGTGCACATCGAAGGCATCGAAGGGGTCAGACGCAACTTGCGCAACTTGC
>JBKJUF010000465.1:0-2851 GCA_046590445.1 Kofleriaceae bacterium | reverse complement strand
ACGCCGACGCACACACCGGATCGGTACAGCACGCGATCACGAAGGCCAGGAAGTCCTCGGCGCGGCGCTCGCGCGGCGGCTCGGCGTCGATCGCCGCGCCGAGGACTTCCTGGCCTTCGTGATCGCGTGCTGTACCGATCCGGTGTGTGCGTCGGCGTTGCTGCGCCTGCAAGGCTCGTCGGCGCAACATGGCCCGACGATCGCGTCGTACGTCGCGATCTCGGGCGCCGGCGACGATGCCCGCGAGCTCGCGCTGGCCCTCGCGACGCATCACCCGCTGGTCGAAGCCTCGATCCTCGAGACCCGCAGCGACCCCGGTGTCACGCCGGTCTTGCGCCTGTGGTCGGTGAGCCCGCGCGTCGCGCAGCAGCTGACCGGCGAGACCGCGGTCGCGGAACCGCTACAGACCGTGACCGTCCCCGAGCTCGCGCTGTTCGACGAAGAGCAGCGTCACATCCTCGACGCGCTCGGCCGCGCGCTCGCGAGCGAGCGCCCGCTGACGATCCTGATGGAAGGCCCGACCGGCTCGGGGCGTGCGACCGCGGTCGCGGCAGCAGCCAAAGGGCTCGCACGGCCCGTCGCGCTGCTCGCGCTCGATCGCATCGATCGAACCCCCGAGGCCCTCGAGCATGGCCTGCGCGCACTGCGCCGCGAGACCGCACTCGCCGGCGCGATCGCCGTCATTCGCGGGCTCGAGGAGCTCGACGGTGCCGACGAGACCGCGCGGCGACGGCGACTCGAACACTTCATCGGCACGGCGCGCCAGCCGATGGTCGTGATCAGCTCGCTTGCCGGACAATCGATCCGCGTGCCCGGCGAGATCGTGCGTGCGGACTGGACCGCGCCGGGGACAGCGGCGCGCCGCAACATGTGGAGCGTGTTGCTCGAGCTCCACGACCCGGAGCATGGGCTCTCGGACCTCGATCTCGACGAGCTCGGTCATCGCTACTCGCTCGGGCCGGGTGCGATGCGCGACGCGATCGCGACCGCCAAGCTCGCCGCCGGGCGCAAACAGCTGACGATGGCCGGCGTCGTCTCGGCCCTCCGTCAACGCACGACCGAGCGGCTGACCGGCCTGACCACGCACGTGCGGGTCCGTCAGGAGTGGGCGGACCTCGTCGTGGCGCAGGACACCCGCGATCAGATCCAGGCGCTGATCTCGCGCGTCCGTCACAGCCATCAGGTGCTCGAGCGGTGGGGCCTCGAGCAGCGGGTCGGTCGCGCCACCGGCGTTGCCGCCCTGTTCAGCGGCGCACCCGGCACGGGCAAGACGATGGTCGCGGGCCTCGTCGCGAAGGAGCTCGGGCTCGATCTCCACCAGATCGAGCTCTCGCAGGTGCTGTCGAAGTGGATCGGCGAGACCGAGAAGCAGCTCGCGCAGATCTTCGATGCCGCCGGCACCGGTCACTGTCTGCTGCTGTTCGACGAGGCCGACGCGCTGTTCACCAAGCGAACCGAGGTCAAATCCTCCAACGATCGTCACTCCAACCTCGAGGTGAACTTCCTGCTCCAGCGGATGGAGGCCTTTCGCGGGATCGTCATCCTCACGACCAACCTCGATGCGTCGATGGATCCGGCCTTCAAGCGCCGGCTCGCCGCGCACATCGTGTTCTGGCCGCCCGACGACGACGAGCGCGACCGGCTGTGGAAGAGCTATCTGTCCTCCGGCCTGCCGTTCGCCGACGGTCTCGACATCGACAAGCTCGTGCGCAACTACCCTGACCTCTCGGGCGCGCATATCCGCAATGCCGTCCTCAATGCGGCGTTCGCGGCTGCCACGCGTGGCGGCGTCGTCACCCAGGCCGCGCTCGAGTCCGCCGCGCGCAACGAGTACGCGACGATGGGCCGGGTCCTCGCTCGCGACGGCCGGATCCGCTGATCAGGGCTGGATCTCGCGAATGCTGCCACGCTTGTCCACGCCGTCGCGTGTTCGCGCCCGCCCTATCAGTGCGACTGCGAGCACTTCGAGGACGGCAAGCCCGCGCCGGTCAAGAACCCCGGCTGGTGGAGGCAGGTCTCGACCTCGAAGACCTACGACAAGCGCATCGACATCGACGAGTGGGCCAAAGCCCTGATCGGCATGCGCGGCGAGCGTGGTCCGGCGGCCCCACCGTCCTGACCGGCGCCCACGACGCTGGTCACCTGTAACGTCGTCCGCAACACCTCGATCCGGCGTGCCCAGCCGTTTCGCGGCCTTGCACGCTGGCTCGACCCTTGCTGACCGTGAACCGCAATGCACGCTGTCTGTCGCACGCTGTTCGCCACGCTGCTCGCGGTCGCGCTTGCGGCCTGCGCGGGTGAAATCACCGGCGAGGATCTCGACCCGGCCAGCACCGGCGAGGAGACCGGCGACGACGGCCCGCTTCCGGAGGACGAGCCATCCGACGACGTGCCCGTGGATGTGCCCGACGTCGACGAGAACGTCTTCCAGCTGCCGTTTCCGTGCGGCGAGGTGTGGGCCGGCCAGACACGCACGAACCACAGCCCGCAGCTCTCGGTCGACTTCAATCGCGACGACGACGACGGCGACACCGTGGTCGCCGCGGCGAGCGGCAAGATCACGCGCGTCGCGAACACCGGCAGCACGAGCTACGGGCGGTGGATCGAGATCGCGCACAGCGGCGGTCGCCGCACGCGCTACGCGCACCTGTCGTCGCAGACCGTGACCGTCGGCCAGCTCGTGCGTCGCGGACAGAAGATCGGCACGCTCGGAAACACCGGCGGCTCGACCGGTCCGCACCTGCACTACGAGCAACATCTCAACGGCACCGCCGTGAAGGTGACGTTCGACGAGAACCCCGCGATGTATTACGGCACGAAGAACTACACGAGTCAGAACAGCTGCGAGGTC
>JBKJUF010000488.1:0-5151 GCA_046590445.1 Kofleriaceae bacterium | reverse complement strand
ATCGCGCAGCGGCCGGCCGACGACGACGAGGTCGGCACCGGCCTGGCGCGCCGCGCCGGGGGTCATCACGCGCTTCTGATCGCCAACCGCGGCGCCTGCAGGACGGACCCCGGGGGTCACCACGAGGAAGCTCGCCGGCGCGAACGCGCGGATCGCGGTGACCTCGTGCGGCGACGCGACCACGCCGTCACAACCCGCGGCGATCGCGAGCTCGGCACGCTTGCACACGAGGTCGCGGACAGGACCGAGCGCGCCGATCTGGGCGAGGTCACCATCGTCGAGCGAGGTCAGGACCGTGACCGCGAGGATCCGCATCGCCGGCTGGCCGCCTGCCTCTGCGCGAGCAGCGTTGACCGCGGCTTCGAGCATGGCGCGGCCACCGCCGGCGTGCACGGTGAGCAGGCCCGCGCCGAGGGCTGCGACCCGCGCGGTGGCACGCGCGACGGTCTCGGGGATGTCGTGGAGCTTGAGGTCGAGCATGACGCGGTGGCCGCGTGCGACGAAGCCACGCACGACCGCGGGCCCCTCGGCGCAGAACAGCTCGAGCCCGAGCTTGATCCAGCTCGGCACGCCGCCGAGCCGCTCGACGAGCCGGGTCGCCTCGGCACCGTCGGGTGCATCGATCGCGGCGATCAGCCGGTTGCCAGCGGAGAACGTCACGGCGGCGGGTGTAGCACTACTTCGCGACGCGGATGGCGTAGATGCCGGCGTCCTCGATCACCGTGTAGAGGACGCCCGGATCCGCGCGGCGATGGTTCCCGTCGAACTGGATCGTCCCGGTGAGCCCGACGAGCTGACCGCGCGCGAGCGTCGCTGCCAGCGCCGCGCGCCCGCCCGCTCCTGCCGACGCCGCGAGCTGCGCGGCATCGAATGCGTAGGCCTCGGTGACGCCCGGTGCCCGCCCGTACGCGGCGATGAAGCGATCGAGGAACGGCTTCTGCGTCGCATCCTGGTCATCGGGGTAGTAGCCCGGCGCGAGCAGCGCGCCCTCGGAGTTGCGGCCGGCGTCGACCATGTACGTCGCCGAGAGCCCCTCGGCCGTCGACATCAGCAGCACGGGACGCCCCCCCGACACCTTCTTGGTCCCCACCGGCTTCGGCACGTTGCCGCTCGCCGCGAGCGCCGGCGTGATGAGTCCGAGCCGATCGGCTTCCTCGGGGACGAACACGCCCTGCCACCCAACGCCGAGCTTCTTCGCGAAGCCGCCGAACGCCTTGGTGTCCTTCGGGTACGTCACCGTCGTCACGATCGTGCCGCCGGCCTTCTTGACCTCGTCCGTGAACGCGGCGGCGACCGACTTGCCATAGCCACTGTCGGGCGCGAGCACCGCGAACTTCGTCACGCCCTTCGCGATCGCGCGTGCCGCGAGCACACGTGCGCGGGCCTCGGCGGAGTGCCGCATGTGGAAGACGAAGCGTCCCGACATCCGCTCCTCCGGACGGCCGGTCAGGCTGAGCAGCGGCAAACCCAGTCCCTCGGCGCGCTGCGCCGCGGCCTCGACCGCCGCGCCCTCGATCGGCCCGATCACGGCGATCACGTTCGCCCGCGCGAGGTCCTCGACGGCGAGCGCGGCAGCCGCCGCATCCGACGCTGCGCGCACCTCGATCGCGGTTACCCCGTTGCCGTCTGCGACTCCGGCCGCCATGCCGAGCCCGGCGACCGCGGCATCCCCGATCCGGGTCTGCGGGCCCGTCAGCGGGACGATCGCACCGACGAGCCTGGCATCTCCGGCGCCGCCCGCAACATCCGTCCCTCCGCCGATCGTCCGTGGCAGGCCGACCGCCGCACGCGCCGGGGCCGCGGCCTCGCGGAGCCGTGTCGCCTCGTCGGAACGGCCTGCCGCCTCGGCCAGCACGGCGAGCTTGCTGGCGATCGCGGCCATGCTCGGCCCCTTGCGATCGGTTAGCTCGTCGAACATCCGCTTCAACGTGTTCGGGTCGGCGGCCGCGACCACCTCCTCGACCCGCGCCACGATCAGCGCGCGCTCGGTGGCCGTCACCCGCGGAAACAGGAGATCGAACACGTGCAGCGACGCGAGGGGCCGATCGCTCGCGGCCGTCGCGTAGGCCACGGCGGCGAGGTACTCGGTGCGCTCGCCGTCACCCTCGATCGCCGTCTCGCCGCGCTTGAGCAGCGGCAACGCCCCGAGCGCGTCGCCCTGGTAGTTCTTCGTGATGCCGAGGAACAGCTCCGCGCGCGTGGTCAGGCCGTCGGGGACGTCGGCCGCGATCACCTCGCCGAGCACCTTGGCCGCGACGTCGAGCTTGCGCTCCTTGAGCGCCGAGATGCCCGCGTAGAGCTGCGCCCACGGCACGATCGGATCCTCGGGGTAGTCCTCGACGATCGACCTGAACTCGCCGCTGGCCGTGCCGTCGCGCAGGAACTTCGCGCGTGCCTCCTGGAATCTCGTGCGGGCCGCCGCGTCACCGCTCTGTGGGACGTCGGGGACGAGCGTCTTTCGCGTGCCTCGCGGACACGCCGCCAGCAGCAGCAGCCAGAGCAACAAGGCGGCGCGAAGAACGTTTCTCACGCCTGGACAGTAGCGATGCCAGCACGTTGCTGCAAATCAGAGTAAGAACCTGTCATGTCTCGCACTGATCGCCTCGTCGCCGACCTCGAGCGCGGGTTCGAAGCCCTCGAAGCTGGCAAGATCGACGCTGCCGCCACGATCGTCGAGCGCTGTCGCCGGATCGACCGCCAGAACCCCGATGTCGTGGCGCTGGCCGCCGCGGTCGCCGACGCCAAGGGTGACGTCGATGACGCGATCGCTCAGTACCGGGCGCTCGTCGAGCTGCGGCCCGACGACCCGATGCCACGGATCTGCGTCGCCCGCCTCGAGCTCCACGACCTCGAAGATCCCGATGCCGCGCTCGACACCGTCGAGGCCGCCTTCGACTTCATCGACGAGGAGACCGACCTGATCGAGGCGATCATCGTCAAGACCGAGGCGCTGCTCGCGCGCGGTGAGCCGATCGCCGCCCGCCAGGCCCTTGCCGAGCTATCGGCGTCGATCATCGAGGAAGGCGAGCTCGCGCTCGATCTCGCCGAGCTCGCGCTGGCGGCGGAAGATCCGGCCGCGGCCAAACGTTGGATCGAGGCAGCCAAGCAGGATCCCGACCTCGAGGCCGACAGCCTGCACATGCTCGGCCGCGTCCACGAATTCACCGGCGACGACGCCGCCAAGGTCACGGCGTGGCAGCGCGTCCGCGAGCTCGATCGCGCGGCCCCGACCGCGCCCGATGCGCTGCAGATCAGCGACGATGCGGTCGAGCAGATCGCACTCGCGACGCTGGCCGAGCTCCCCGCGAATATTCGCGAGCGGCTCGAGCGTGTACCGATCCTGATCGACGAGCTGCCCTCCGAGGCGCTCGTCGCCGACAGCCTCGATCCTCGGCTGCTCGGCGTGTTCCAGGGCACCCCGATGCCCGACGACGGTGCACTCGCGCCTACCGTCACGAACATCATCCTGTTCAAGAAGAACCTCGAGCGCAGCGCACGCGACCTCGAGCACCTCACCGAGGAGATCCGGATCACCGTGCTCCACGAGACCGCGCACTACTTCGGGCTCGACGAGGACGACCTCGTCACCCTCGGCCTCGACTGAGGCCGCTGCAAGACGTCGCAACGCGCTTACTCGTGCAGCTGATAGAACACACCCAGCGTGCCCGTAGCGTAATAGATCCGCGCACAGTCATCGGTCATCTGGCTATCGAGCCCGGGTTGCGCGCCGACCAGCGGCTGCGGAGGCCCGAACCAGCTCTCGGGGCCCCCGCGATCGGTGTAAAGCATCTCGGGGGAGACGGCCTCGAAGTTGGTCCAGTAGATCGCGCGAAGCCCGTCGGACGTCACGGCAAACGTGCTGGGCCGATCGGAGGTAACACGAAGCTCCCTGGCCGGATGCGCCGCACCCACCTGACGCCAACCTCCGGCCACGAATTCGAGCTCGGTCAACATGAACGGCGAGGTCAGGATCATGCGATCGCCGTTCGGCCCGCGAAATACGGTGCTGATGAAGGAGTTGTTGGCGACCATCATCCGGCGTTCGACCTCGTAGCTCCACGAGCCGTCTTGCGTACGCGCATAGCTGACGACCTCGTGGATCGCATCCTTGTCGCGTCGGAAGTAGATGCGATCTCCGTCGGGATTTGGTCGCGGCTGCGTGTAGAACCCCGCAAGCTCGTCCGGACTCGGAAGCCCGATCCCGGGCGTCATGGCGGTGTCGCGCAGCCCGACATGAAACTGGTCGCTGCAGTTCGCGGTCGCGAGCGTGCCGGTGCCGTTGAAGTGATACCAGCTGCAACGCTGTTCGATGGCTTGCTTCGAGGTGTTGGCGAACCGAGGTGCGGTCCCGAGCTCCGAGCAGGTGACCGGCGCGTCAGGTAACGCCCCGGGCTCGAGCCGGGTCGGTGGCAGACCAAACACCTGGTTGCAGCCGCCGAGTAGCGCGAGCACCGCGTACCGCATCACCCGACAAGTATTGCATGTGCGGCAGGTGCAAGCGTCGCTCCTTTGCGCGCCCGCGAACCCGCGAGCGAGCGCGCGCGCCCGCACGTCGCCGATGCGTTTCAGGGTCCGAACGAGCTCGATCAGGCCAGCGTCGTCACGCGATCGCCGAACAGCCGCTCGAGGCGGGTCAGCAGATCCTCGGTGGGTGACAGCGCCCAGGCCTCGGGGAGCATGACGACGGTCTCCGAGCGCTGCGCGATCTTGAGGCGCAGATACGCCTGGCAGTTACCGCGCACGGCGTTCGCAAGGATCGTCTTCAGCTCGGCGACCTGATCGTGGGTCAGCGAGTCGGCGTCGAGGTGGATGTCGACGCGTGAGGTCTTCTGCTCGCGCAGCTGCGACAGCGGCGCCGCGGACTCGAGCAGCATCTTCCACTCGGGCGACTCGGAGTTGCCCTCGTTCTTGACGGCGCCGCTGCACAGGATCGGCTCGTCGCTGACGAGCACGTGGCGGACCTTCTCGAAGGTCTTCGGGAACGCGATCACCTCGAGCGTGCCCTCGGCATCCTCGAGCATGAAGCGCGCCATCTTGTCGCCCTTCTTCGTGATCATCTCGCGATACTGGCTGACGATGCCGCCGATCGAGTGCGTGCCGACGTTGCGCAACCCGGCGAGGAACTCGGCCGTGGTCGCGCTCGCGTAGCGC
>JBKJUF010000468.1:0-27370 GCA_046590445.1 Kofleriaceae bacterium | reverse complement strand
GACGTCATCGCGGAAGGCCGGTGGCGCGAACTCGGCGCGCGGATCGCGGCCCGGCTTCGCGAGCTCGCTCGCGATGTCACGCAACGTCGGCTCGCCGATGTCGTCGCTGACGTACTTCGAGAAGTCGATCTTGTCGACGAGCTCCTGGTTGCCGATCAGCTCGGACAGCGCGACCCCGAGATCGGTGGCGATCTGCTCGACGAGCAGATACCGCTCGGGGTGCACGGCCGAGCGATCGAGCGGGTGCGTGGCATCGGCGATCCGCAAGAAGCCGGCGGCCTGCTCGAAGGCCTTGGGGCCGAGGCCCGCGACCTCGGTCAACTGCGCACGCGAGCCGAACCGGCCGTTCGAATCGCGGTGCAGCACGATCTTCTTCGCGAGCGACTTGCCGATGCCCGCAATGTAGCCGAGCAGCTGTGCGCTCGCGGTGTTGAGCTCGACACCGACGTGATTGACGCAGCTCTCGACGACGTCGCCGAGCTTCTTGCCGAGCAGCGGCTGGTGCACGTCGTGCTGGTACTGGCCGACGCCGATCGACTTCGGCTCGATCTTGACGAGCTCGGCGAGCGGATCCTGAAGGCGGCGCGCGATCGAGATCGCACCGCGGATGGTCAGGTCGAGCTCGGGGAACTCTTCGCGCGCGAGGTCGGAGGCCGAGTACACGCTTGCGCCGGCCTCGTTGACCTGAACAACGAACGGCGCGTCCGGACCCTCTCGTAGGCCCGCGTCGCCGAGCGTCTTCTTGACGAACGCCTCGGCCTCGCGACCGCCGGTGCCGTTGCCGACCGCGATCGCGCGGGGTTTGTGGAGCTGCACGAACGCGAGGAAGTCAGCCGCGGCCTTCGCGAGCTGAGCGTCGCCTTGCGTGATGTAGATCGTGACGGTGCCGAGGAACTTGCCGGTCGCATCGTTCGCGGCGCACTTGCAGCCGGTGCGGAGACCCGGATCGACGCCGATCACCGAAGCCGAGCCGAGCGGCGGCGCCAGCATGAGGTTGCGCAGGTTGCCAGCGAAGATCTCGACGGCCGCGTGATCCGAGCGCTGCTTGAGCTCGGCACGCACGTCATTCTCGACGCTCGGTGCGAGGAGCCGCTTGAGCCCGTCGGCGACCGCGAGCCGGAGCTGGTCGGCCCACGGCGACGTCGGGTCGAGCTTGACGAGGCGCTCGATGCCGGCGTTCACCTTCGCGGTGTCGACGGCGACGTGCGCGCGCAGCACGCCCTCGGCCTCACCGCGCCGGATCGCGAGGAAGCGGTGCGACGGGATCGCCTTCACCGCCTCCTTGAACGCGTAGTACTGCTCGAACTTCGTCGGCTCCTTGTCCTTGTTCGGCACGACCTCCGAGCTCAGCTCGCCGTGCTCGGCGTACTCGTGGCGCACGAACGCACGGACCTCGGCGGTGTCGGCGATCGTCTCGGCGACGATGTCGCGCGCGCCGGCGAGCGCTTCCTCCGGTGTCTCGAGCCCGGGCGTGACGACGGCCTTGGCCTCGTCGACCGGATCGCCCTCGGCGGCCTGCGAGAGGATACGCAGCGCGAGCGGCTCGAGGCCCTTCTCGCGGGCGACCGAGGCGCGGGTCTTGCGGCGCGGGCGGTACGGCGCGTACAGGTCCTCGAGCTCGGACTTGTTGTCGGTCGCGCGAAGCTTGCCCTCGAGCTCGGGCAAAAGCTTGCCCTGCTCGGCAACCGACGCGAGGATCGCGGCGCGCCGGGTCTCGAGCTCGACGAGATAGTCGCGGCGCTCCTCGATCGCGCGGATCTGCACTTCGTCGAGGCCGCCCGTGCGCTCCTTGCGATAGCGCGCGATGAACGGGACCGTATTGCCCTCGTCGAGCAACGCGATCACGGAGGCGACCGATCCGGGCGCGAGCCCGAGACTTGCCGCGAGCAGCGGCACGGGGTCGAAGCCCAGTTGGAGCGAGGCCAGTGAACGGTGGCGAGCGGGGCTCGGAAGGCTGGCGGGAGCGGTCTCGTCGGTCATCGGGTTGGCGACCGTACCGACGACGCCGCCCCCCGGCAAGCGACAACACACCCTCTGGTATAAATGCGCTGCGCCATGTCCAACGCCGCCACGGCCATTCCCACCGACGACACGCGAGAGCGCCTGATTCGCGCCCTCCCCAAGGTCGAGCTCCACCTGCACATCGAGGGCACGCTCGAGCCCGAGATGATGTTCAGCCTTGCCGCGAAGCACGGCGTCAAACTTCCGTACGCGTCGGTCGAGGCGGTGCGCGCGGCGTACGCGTTCCACGATCTGCAGTCGTTCCTCGACCTCTACTACGCCGGCTGTGACGTGCTCCGCGATCGCAAGGACTTCTACGCGCTCGCGATCGCCTATTTCACGCGTGCGCACGCGGACGGCGTCGTCCACGCCGAGCTGTTCTTCGATCCGCAGACCCACACCGTTCGCGGCATCCCGCTCGAGGTCGTGATCGGCGGCTTCCGCGATGCGATGGATGACGCGCATCGCCGGTACGGCATCACCTCCGAGCTGATCCTGTGCTTCCTCCGCCACCTCTCGGAGGAAGCCGCGCTCGCGACGCTCGACGCCGCGCTGCCGTTTCGCGGAGACCTTGTCGGCGTCGGCCTCGATTCGGGCGAGCGCGGCAACCCGCCCGCGAAGTTCCAGCGCGTGTTCGCCCGGGCACGTGCCCTCGGGCTGCGTGCGGTCGCGCATGCCGGCGAGGAAGGCCCTGCGGCCTACATCACCGAGGCGCTCGATCTGCTCGGCGCCGAGCGCATCGATCACGGCGTGCGCTGCGACGAAGATCCCGCGCTCGTCGAGCGACTCGTCCGCGAGCAGATTCCGTTGACCGTGTGTCCGCTCTCGAACCTCAAGCTCCGGGTCGTCAAGGACCTCGCGGCGCACAACTTCGCGAAGCTGTTGCGGCGCGGCGTCGTGCTGACCATCAACTCCGACGATCCCGCCTACTTCGGCGGCTACATCGCCGACAACTACCGTGCGACCGCCATCGCCCAGCAACTCACCGCCGCCGAGCTCGTACAGGTCGCCGAGAATGCCGCGCGCGCGTCGTTCCTGCCGGCGACCGCGAAGACCGCGCTGCTCAGCAAGATCCGCAGCGCCGCCGCCCGCGCGTGATCACCTGAATCACTTCGCGGTGACGCACCAAAAAGGAACGGCACCGGGGAGGCGGTGCCGTTCACCGCGGGGAGTCTGCTAAGCAGGGGCCCCGCGTACATGATGCGCTGCTCAGCGCGTCGTGACGTCGAGCTTCCAGCTGTTGAGCTTGCCGGTGTCCTGCGCGGCGTTGTCGACGATCTTGAGCGTCCACGCGCCGGCGAGGGCCTGACCTTCGAGGCCGGTGACCGTGAAGGTCTTCTTGATGTCGTCCGCCGAGCCACCGAGGTTCGCGGAGAGCACCTTCTCGGTCGTGCCCTTGACCAGCGAGACCTTGAGGTCACCGCTGTACGTGTGGGTGATGTCGACGGTGACCTTGACCTCGCCGAGCGCGCCGGTGTCGGGCACGTTGATGACGCTGGTCATACCCGTGGGCGCGTTGTCGGGGATCGCTGCGGCAGGGGTCGCCGCGTAGCTGCGCGGCGTGCCGCCGGTGCCGCCACCACCACCGCCACCACCGAGGACGGGGATCTCTGCGGTGACCGCAGAGCCGAACTCCTGGACGTACTTGTACGAGAGCCAGCCGTAGCCCGCGCCCGTCGCGTGCTCGATGCCGAACCCGGCCGTGCCCCACGAGTTCTTGAAGAGCCAGAAGCCCTTCTCCTTGCGCGGGTTGCCCGCGGCGTCGAGGATCGGCTTGCCCTCGCCGTCACGCATCTCGACCTCGAGGTTGTCGTCCCAGCCGATAATGTGGATCGCGTGGCCCGCGCGCTTCGCGAGCGACTTCGTCTTGTCGTCGGCATTCGGGTACGTGACGTAGCCCTTGCGCCAGTAGTCCGCGTTCACGGGGAGCTCGGACTTGCGATGGTTCCACGACTGGTAGAAGAAGGTCAGACCGACGTTGACGCCGGTCTTCTTGGTGGTGATGTGCGCCTTCATCGAGTTGGTGTTGATCCAGCGCGACGACGGCAGCTTGAACTTCTCGGCCTGGGCGATCGTCGCCGGCGGCTCGCCGTTCGTGTAGCACTTGGTCGGCAGGTTCTCCTGGCCGGTGATGCACTCGGCGTCATTGGTCGCGGTCCACGGCGCCGGCTCGTACGGCCAGGCAGCTTCTTTGACGGTGCCGTACTGGACGGCGGTGCGGAGGTTGATGTCCGACGTCGAGCCTTCGGTGTTCGTGAACCCGCGGCTGAGGTTCTTGGCAGCCCACTGGAGGTACTGCTCGGAGAAGTTGGCCTCGGCGACGGGCATGCCGCCCTTGATGTAGAGGTTCTCGATCTGCGCGGTCGCGGAGAAGATCGAGCAGACCCCACGGCTGCCCTGGCTCTGGACCGGGGACTGGTCGCCGACCTCGAACTTGGGCGGGTACACCGCGTCGGCCTTGTTGTCGTCCGGCAGTGTGTCGTTCGCCGGGGCGCCCGCGTTGATGTCGCCGTCGGAGACCGGGTAGTCGTCGTCGTACGGGGTCGGGCCTTCGTCGCCATCCGTGGTGGCGCAGGCGGCGAACAGCGGGAGAGCGACGAGGGCGGTGGCGAGGAGGCGGAGGCGCATGATGGCGGCCTGAAGTGCGCGATCCATGCCACCAGACCCCACTTTCAAGTAACCGGGGTTGTTCGGAGATCTCGTGGTTCGACCGGCTAGCGCAACCGCATCAGCCAGCCCGACCGGCAAGCCCAGTGGCCGCTGTTGCGGCGAGTATGCAGTGGGGTCAGGAGGTGACGGTCGATCGGGCCTCGGCGCGTTTGCCACGCGCGGGGTCGCCGAAGCGAGGATCATCCGTCGCACCGTGGCATGATCACCGCGGGTGCTGACCCGGATCGGACGCTACCAAGTCGATCACCTGCTCGCGCGTGGCGGGATGGGGGATGTCTATCTCGGACGTTTGCTCGCGGCGCACGGATTCGAGCGGCCGATCGTGATCAAGACGATCCGCACCGAGTTGCTCGGTGACGAGCGTGCCGCGCTGATGTTCATCGACGAGGCGCGGATCGCCGCCAGCCTGCACCACCGCAACATCCTGCAGATCGTCGACTTCGATCGGTTCGCCGGGGGGGCGTTCCTGGTGACCGAGCTGGTCGAGGGCTGCGATCTCGCCGTGTTCCTCGAATACCTCCGCGCGCCGCCGCCCTACCACCTCGCGATCACGGTCATTGCAGAGCTCGCGAGCGGCCTCGATGCGGCGCACGAGGCGACCGCCGCCGACGGCACGCCCCTGCACCTCGTGCATCGCGACGTCAGCCCATCCAACGTGCTGCTCGGCCGGCTCGGCGAGATCAAGCTCGCGGACTTCGGGATCGCGAAGACGCGGCTGCGCAGCTATCACACGGTGTCGGGAACGATCAAAGGCAAGGCGCCGTACATGGCTCCCGAGCAGATCCTCGGCGAGCCGCTCGATCGGCGCGCCGACATCTTCAGCCTCGGCGTGCTGCTGTTCGAGCTGACGACGCGAACGCGCCTGTACTCGGAGAAATCCGATGCCGGCGCGATGAAGCAGATCCTCGCCGGGGAGCTGCCGGATCCCGCGGCGCGCAGGCCGGGCTATCCACCAGAGCTCAGCGCGATCGTGCGGCGCGCGCTCGCCCGCGATCGCGAGGCGCGCTATCCGACGGCGCGCGCGCTCGTCGACGATCTCGATGCGCTCGCGCGGGCGCGGCGGTGGCGGCTGTCGTGCAGCGCGGTCGGCGACCTGGTCCGCGTGATCGAGCAGCGCGCGCGCGAGGACGCCGCGTGACCGCGAACGCAGCGCTCGAGCGCGATCGCGTCGGGCCCTACCAGATCCTGCGCGCGATCGGCGCCGGCGGCTCGGCGCGGATCGACCTCGCGTGCATCGAGCGCGCATATGGCTTCCAGCGCCACGTCGTGATCAAGCGGCCGCTCGAGCACCTGCGCGGCGATGCGCGGGCCGCGGCGTCGCTGCAGCGCGAGGCCCGACTCGGTGGCCAACTTCGCCACCCGAACCTCGTCTCGATCCTCGACGCCGGCGTGCACGCAGGCTACGACTACCTCGTCCTCGAGTACGTCCACGGCGGCTCGCTGCGCGAGCTGATGCAGGCCGAGTCCGGCGCCAAAGTGCGGGACGTGCCGCTCGACGTCGCGCTCGCGATCGTCGCCGATGTCGCGCGCGGCCTCCACGACGCCCACGAGCTCGTCGACGAGCACGGTGCCCCGCTCGGCCTCGTCCACCGCGACGTCTCGCCGGGCAACGTGCTGATCGGGCTCGATGGAGCGGTCAAGCTCGCCGACTTCGGGATCGCGAAGGAGACCCGGGTCGCGACGCTGTCCGGATCGATGCACGGCACCGTCACGTACATGGCGCCCGAGCAGTGCCGCGGCCACGCCTTCGATCGTCGCGCCGACGTGTTCTCGCTCGGCGTGATCCTCTACGAGCTGGTGACCGGCACCCGCTTGTTCTGGGCGGACAACGACGTCGCGTCGCTGCACCGCGTGCTGTCGGGCAACGTGCCGCGGCCGCGCAAGGTCCGCCCGACGATCACGGCCGCGCTCGAGGACATCGTGATGATGGCGGTCGCGCCCGAGCCCGAGCGACGCTGGGGTACCGCGCGCGCGCTCGCCGACGCGATCGAGGCGCACGCTGCCCAGGCCGGCGAGATCCTCGGAGCGCGTCAGATCGCGCGCTGGGTCCACGACCTGATCGGGCCGCGCGACGCGCCATGGGTCGGCGACGAGACGATCGTCGAGCGGATCTCGGTGCCGACGAAGCGCGCGGCCGAGGACGCCGGTTCGCTCGTCGAGCTGATCGCCGCGACGCCCGAGGACGCGCCGCCGCTGCCGACGTTCGGCCCGAGTGACGGCCTCGCGCCCGCCGATGCCGCGATCGATCCTGCGTTCCATCGCGGCCACCCACGCGCGCCGACCGCACGTTACAATCGCAGGCTCGCCGCGATCATCGGCATCGCGATCGTCGCGGGCGTCGCCGCCGGCGCGTTCGTGATCGCCCGTCCGGACCGCAAGCCAGCGGATGCGGGGTTCACGACGCCACAGCCGGTCACGCCACCGCTACCTTCGCGCGTCGAGTCGCCTGACCCGACACCGGAGCCCGCCGCAATCACGTCGCCGGAACCGACGGCCGAACCGACGGCCGAACCGACGACCGAACCGATGACCAAACCAACGACCGAGCCAGCGGCCAGGCCCTCCAAGGTGCCGCCGCCGGTGCGATCGGCCGGCGATCGTCGGCGCCGGCCCCCGTCGAAATCGACCAAGGCAGCGAAGCGCGTCCCTGCTGGCAGCGCGGTACCTGTCGAGACCGCTCCGCCCCCGGCCGGCAGCGGATCGCAGGTGACACGGCCGGCGCGGACGCGCGTCGAGTGGAACCCGACAATGCTGCTGCCGACGGACTCGGGCTCGGGCTCGGGTTCGGGGACGAAGAAGCCATGAAGCGCTGTGGGCTCGCGACGCTCGTGGTCGCGATCGCGATCGGCTCGAGCCCGCTCGTGGCGGACACGCCGGCCGAGCAGACGCTCGTGCGGATCCGCGGGCTCTACGCCGAAGGCGACTACCAGGGCGTACGTCGCGAATTGCTGGCGGCATATGGCCGGGATCCCCATCCCGCGCTGCTGTTCGCGCTCGGCCAGGTCGAGCTCAACCTCGGCAACTATGCCGCCGCGATCGACTACTACGAGCGGTTCATCACGACGGGCCCGAGCGACGAGCAGGTCGCGCTCGCGCAGCAGGCGATCGGCGCCGCCCGCATGCGGCTCGCGAATCCCGACGCGGTGACGCCGGTCGCGACGCCCGAGCCTGTCGTCGAGCCGCGCCGGACGCGCCGGCGCTGGACCACCGAGGACACCGGCCTCGTCGCGCTCGGCGCAGCCGCGGTCGTCGTCGGCGCGGGGCTCTACACGTACGGCTACCGGGTGGGCAGCGATGGCAGTGGCACGCTCGCCGAGTACGACGCGCGCCTCGATCAGGCGCGCGCGACGCAGTGGACCGGGGTCGGGATCGCGAGCGCAGGTGCGCTGCTCGCCGGGGTGACCGTGCTGCGGTGGCGCCTGCGTTCCGATGGCGCGGTGATCACGGCCGCGGCGACGCCGTCCGGCGCGTCACTCCTGGTGAGCCGGCGATGGTGAGCCGCGGTGGTGAGCCGGTGATGCGGTTCGTCGGCCTCGTGCTCGTCGCGGTCGGCGCGCTGGCGTGCGTGCCCGATCGCTATCGCTGCACGAACGATCTGCAGTGCGATCTCGGCGAGGGCGGCCGCTGCGAGCGTGACGGGTCATGCACGCAGCACGATCTCGCGTGCGCGACGCAGCGTCGCTACAGCGCGCACGCCGGCGCAGAGACCGGCACGTGCTTCGATGATCGCCAGGCACCACTCAACGCGTGCGCCGGTGGTCAGCCACCCGTGCAACCCGAGGGCTGCCTCGCCACGGTCTGCGAGCGCCTGCCCTACTGCTGCGAGGTCGCGTGGACCGACGCCTGCGTGCAGCTCGCGCAGGAGGCGTGCACCGCGCGTTGCGACACCCGGATCGCGGTGACCGCGGTGCGCGGCGTCAACACCGAGGTGTGGGACGTCCGGTGGACCGGCGATCGCTACACCGTCAAGCGCGAGACCATCCTCGCAGCGCCGCTCGCGTGGGTGGCACCTGCACCCGGTACGCTCGAGCCCCGGCTCGCCGGCACCACGCAGACCGCGCTCGTGATCGGCGAGACGACGGTCGCGATCGCCGCGGACCGCGACTACCAGTCGATCACGTCGATCGGGATCGACCGCGATGGCCGCGACACGATCGTCGCCGGCTACCAGCAGATCGACTCGGGTGCCCACGCGATCGAGATCGTGAAGCTCGAGAGCGGCACCGTCCGCGAGTCCAGTATTCCGACGTCGCAGAGCCTGACGTGGGGTGATCGCAACCGCGACGGCTTCCCCGACGGCATCGTCAAGAACGGCCTGCAGTACAGCTTCCTCGACAACCTCGACGGCGACGCCCACGTCCGCACGCTCGCGAACCAGGCGACCGGCAACCTCAGCGGCGGGCCCACGCCAGGCGCCCCGGGCATCCGCGCGATCGACTGGCTCGATCTCGATGGCGACCACCTGCTCGACCTCGCCGTGTTCGGCGCGTCGCTGCGGATCCACACCTCGGCTGACGTGCTCCGCGATACCCCGGATCACGAGCTCGACTGCGATCCGCCGAGCACCGCGCGTCCGTGCATGGCGGAGGCGGAGCCCGATCTGGAGCGCGCGTCGTACGGTGGTGCCGCGCTGCCGACCGTCGATGGTGCCTCGCTCGTGATCTCCGCGTTCCCCGGCCGCCGGCTGTACCGCGCGCGTCGCAGCGGCGATGGCATCGCCGTCGATCCACTGCGGCTGCCCGGCGATGCGTGCACGTGCGCCGCGACCTGCACCGGCTGCCCGGGCGCGAGCTGCTCGTGCACCTACGATTGCTCGACGTGCGCGACGATCGCGGCGGTCGTCGTTCGCGATCTCGACGGGGATCAGCGCCTCGACATCGTCGCGATCGATGCGCGGCTGCAGATCTACACGGCGTTCGCGCGCGACAGCTACGCGTTCGGCGCCGTCCCGACGACGATCCCGACGACCGCGACGCAGCCATTCACCGTCGTCAACGTCTCGGTCTCCGGCGCCCCGCTGCCCTGAGCTGCGTAACCCGTTTCGCGCCAGGCGGTCTCACTGCGAAGGTAGGTCGCCGTCGGAGAGGCTGACAGCGTGGTGAACAGGTGGCGGTCGGACCAGAGGCGCCACGCCTACTTGGCCGGGGCACGACCCTCGCACTCCCAGGCGACATGGAGTCACCGGGATCTCTGGTCGGTCAGGTCGTCGAGGAGCGGTACCGCATCGAGGAGGAGCTCGGGTGCGGCGCGATGGGGACGGTGTTCCGGGCGCGCCACGTGCGAGTCCGCCGCGAGGTCGCGATCAAGGTCCTCCACGCGCACCACATGGCGGACCCGCTGATGGTCGAGCGCTTCGATCGCGAGGCCGCGACCGTCGCGCGGCTGCACCACAAGAACCTCGTCAACGTGATCGATGTCGGCGAGACCGCAGACCACCAGCGCTTCATCGTGCTCGAGCTCGTGCGCGGCCCGAGCCTCGCGTCGCTGATCACCGACACCCTGCTCGATCGCGCGCGGGTTGTACACTTGACCCGCCAGCTCCTCGCGGGGCTCGTGCACGCGCACGCCGCCGGCCTCGTGCACCGCGATCTCAAGCCCGAGAACGTGATCGTCGAGCGCGATGATTTCGGTACCGAGGTGCCGCGCATCGTCGACTTCGGGATCGCGGTGCTGCGCGATCAGAGCACGGCGCGGCGGCTGACGACCGCGGGCACGATCATCGGCACGCCGGCGTACATGGCGCCCGAGCAGGCCCAGGCGGGCGACCCCGATCCACGCACCGATCTGTTCGCGCTCGGCGTCATGGTCTACGAGATGCTCGCCGGCCGCCGGCCCTTCGATGGCTCGAGCATGGAGATCGTGCTCGCGAACATGTCGCTCGATCCGCCGGCGATGGCCGAGCGCGCGTGTGCGGGCGTCGACATCGATCCGGTCCTCGAGGCGTTCGCACGCAAGCTGATGGCGCGCCGGCTGCCCGACCGGTTCGCGAGTGCCCACGCGGCGCTCGAGGTGCTCGAGCTCGTCGAGCGTGATCGCGAGGCCGCGGCCCGTGCACTCGGGATCCCGAGCGCCGCGCCGATCGAGCGGTTGCCAGCTCGCCCGGTCGAGGCCGTTCACCAAACCTCGGCCCGCGCGACCGTCGAGCTCGCGACCGCCACGCCCGTGCCAGACGCCGACCTCGACCATCCCCTGACCCGAACGATCGCGATGCTGCGCCGGCGCGCCGAGGCCGAGCGCGCGACCGTGGTCGCCGAGGTCGCGAAGGCCCCGCGCCGCTGGCCCGTGCTCGCCGCGCTGCTGCTCGTGATCGGCGGCTTGGTCGGCTGGCAACTCGCGCGGCTGCTGCCGGGTGATGGCACGCGACCGGTGATCGAGTCGCGCTTGACCGAGATCAGCGAATGCCTCCGACCGAACGAGCACGCCGCTGCATGTCGAGATACTGAGGGTGTTCGGACAGGAAGACGTCGATGACTTTGGAAACTCGATGGCATGCAGCTCTGCGAGCAAGCAGTCATGCACGGGACGCAAATAGCCGGGGACTTCGACCACCATATTCTCCATGTCCACGTATCGGCTGTCCGCCCAGTAGCGAATCTCGATGTCGCGGATGTGACCGTCAGGACCGATCTCGAAGCTGCAGCCGACCACCTCGGCCTGACCTCCGACGCCGTGCCGCTCGCGCCCGCACGCGCTTTCGCCGCTCCGAAACGCCGCATCGACTACCTATCCTCGAAACCGGTGACCAGTGGAGACAGCTCGCCCGCGGTGACCGCGACCATGCCTTGCCCTCGAGGCTACGCGCGAGCGCCAGTCGCTCGCACCGCCCGATCCAGCCGGCGCCGCGTCCCTGCTCCCCACGCAACATGAGGCGGAAGCCGAGCCAGAACGCAGCACGCGCGGCCGCGAGCTGTTGCTTCGCCTCGACGTGGGCCTGGTAGATCCTCTCGAGCGTCGCGAGAAAGAGCTCGTCTCGATCGACGAGACCGGACGACCACGCAAGGCGCTCGAGATCCTCGAGCGCGAGCGGCTGCTCGGCGTCGAGCTCCTGGAGCACGGTGAGGGCCTCGCGCCAGGCCGACTCGGCGTAGCACTGGCGTGCCCGCACGAGTCGCCCGTCCAACACCTCGCCCATCCATCAACCATCGTCTCCCGATCGAGGCGCCGGCAAGGCGATCCGCCAGGTTCCCCGGATACTCCCGCTACAGACGACACCTCGCCGCGGAGCGAGCGACAGGGCGGTGAGACGATGCGCAGGAAAGCCGGTTGGCATACGATGCCGGCGCCACTGGGAGGGCGGAAGCATGGCCACTGTCATCTACATCGCGATCACAGCCAACGGGTTTATCGCCAGAGCGGACGAGAGCGCCGACTGGATCTCCGACTCGGAATGGGGGTTGTTCAGAAACTTTGTGAACGCGCACGGCAACATGATCGTGGGCAAGCGCACGTATGAAATCTTGCTGGAGCACGGCGAGTTCGCGCGCTCGGAGTTGAGCTCCATCCAAACGGTCGTGCTCTCCGATGTCCCGCTCGTCGTTCAGGCTCCCAACCACCAGGTCGCGCGGTCTCCCGTGGAGGCGATCGAGGCGCTCGCAGCTTACGAGACGATCGTGATCGCAGGTGGCGGGCGAATGAACGGGAGCTTCATCAGGGAGAATCTCGTCGATGAGCTCTATCTCGACGTCGAACCGATCGTGTTCGGGAAAGGGATCGCCTTGTTCGAGGGCGCCGACTTCGAGGCGAAGCTCAAACTGAAGAGCGTCCAACACATCGGCGAGAGCGAGGTTCAATTGCGCTACGAGGTCATCAAGTCGCGGTAGTCAACTCGATGGACGAAGTCGTACGCGCCAACATCAGCAGTACAGATCCACGTTTGCAACGAACCGAGCCGTCACTGCCCGATGGTTGTCGCGTGTCGGTCGCGTATTTCTCTGGCACGTGCTGCGTGCCGCGGGTGCTCCTAACCTCGCCGACCGGGCCATCGGCGGCGGCCACCTTCACGAGCCGGTCGATGCCCGCCGGGTAAGGCAGGCTGGTGTACGCATGGAAGTAGGTCTCGTCGCCCATCGGCTTGACCACGGTCTTGCGCGCGATCTTGGGACCACCACACGCAGCCACGAAGAAAAGGCATCATCTCCTTCCTCAAGCGGCGCTTCGGCTGGGACCGCTGCGCGTGGCGCTCGTACGGATCTTTCCGCGCATACACGTGGGGCTCAGTGCTCGCGGCAAACCTCGTGATGCTCTCGCGTCACACGCTCGGCTGATCGCCGATCGCGCTCACGCGCGCCGCGCGGTCCCACCTCGGACTGGCGTCGCGGCGTGATCGCGCCCCGTCGCCAAGCGATTTTCAGCGCGCCCACGTGGCGCGGGAGCGCCGCGCGCTGGTCGAGGCGCGCGAAATCACGGCGCGGCGGCCGATTCGTCGACGGAAACACGCGATTCTGGATCCAAACTAAGTTAGCCCTTCGCCTTGAGGCCGTGGCGGTGCAGCAGGTCGATGAGGTGCGAGCGGTCCATCTTCGCCGCCCGCGCCGCCTGCGAGACGTTACCGGCGGCGTCGCCGAGCAGGCGCGCGAGGTATTCGTGCTCGAAGTCGCGGACGACCGCGGCGCGCGCGTCCTTGTACGGCAGGATCTGGTGGTGCCCCGGTGCGCTCGCCGCGTGATCGAGGTGCGCGCCCGGCCCGACGACCAGCGCGGCCTCGACGGCGTTACGTAGCTCGCGGATGTTTCCGGGCCACGGGTGACGCTGCCAGCGCGCGAGCGTCTCGGTACCGAATACGGCCTCGAGCGGACCGGTCGCGCCGAGCTCCTTCGCGAAGTGCGCGACGAGCGCCGGGATGTCCTCGCGGCGATCGCGGAGCGGTGGCAGCCGCAGCACGACGACGGCGAGCCGGTGGTAGAGGTCATGGCGGAACCGGCCGCTGTTGACCTCGGCGCGCAGGTCGCGATTGGTCGCGGCGATCACGCGGGCGCCGAGCTCGAGCTCGGTGCTGCCACCGACCCGCCGAAATCGCCGGCGCTCGAGTACACCGAGCAGCGAGCTCTGATCGGGAGACGGCAGCTCGCCGATTTCGTCGAGGAACACCGTGCCGCCGCGCGCGCGCTCGAACGCGCCCTCGTGGGTGCGATCGGCGCCGGTGAACGCACCGCGCTCGTGGCCGAACAGCTCGCTCGCGAGCAGCGAGGACGACAGCGCGCCACAGTCGATCGTGACGAGTGGCTCGCCGCTGCGGCCGGCGCCGGCGTGCAGGGCCTCGGCCACGCGCTCCTTGCCGGTGCCGGACTCGCCGACGATCAGCACCGACGTCGCGGTCGCGGCGATTCGCTCGATGTCGGCGAACAGCCGCAGCATCGGCGCGGACTGCGCGATCATGCCGGCGTACTCGTGCTGCTCGGTGTTCGCCGGCACCGTGCGGCGGACCGCGTCGTCGAACCGGATCGTCGTGCCGCCGAGGGTGACCAGCGTGCCGGGCGGGACGATTGCGCGCTCGATGCGGACCGCACCGACGTAGGTCCCGTTGGTCGAGCCGAGATCGGTGACCAGGATGCCGCCGCTGCGCGCGACCGCCTCGAGGTGGTAGCGCGACACCGTGAAGTCGCCGATCGCGAGTGCGTTGTCGCGCGCGGTGCCGACCGAGATCACCTCACCGCCGGTCGCGTGCATACCGCGGTCGGGACCGTCGACGACCTCGACGCGGAGCGAGGTGACGACGTGCACGAGGCGGCGCTGCTGGAGCTTGGTTTCGATGTCGCTCATGGGGGGATCGTGACGGCCTGCGTCGGAGTGTCGGGTGTCCCCGACAACGTTGCTGGCGAGACCCGACAATCGGGATCTCAGTTAATCACATAACATCGCGAGACTCTTCGAGGCCTGGATGGTCCTGCGCTTGCTCGAGGTGGGGGGCATGCGGATCCTCGTCTCGCTCCTCCTGCTCAGCACGGCGTGTGCCGAGCAGTACACGCCGCCCGACCCTCCGGAGCCGCCACCGGGTCCGAGCCCCACCGCGGTCTTGCTGACCCCGGCCCAGCACCTGACCCGCGCGTCGATGGCGCTCCGCGGGATGCGGCCGACGGTCGCCGACCTCCGCGCGGTGCAGGCCGATCCGGCCGCGCTCCCCGCGATCGTCGATCGCTACGTGAGCTCGCCGGCATTCGCCGAGACGATCATGGAGCTCCACAACGAGACCCTGCTGCTGCGCGTCGAGCAGCCGCAGATGACGTACCCGGCGGTCGGCCCGCTCGCGACCGCGACCGCGCTGCAGATCAACGGCGGCCTGTTCGACGAGCCGCTGCGCCTGATTGCGGACATCGTGATGTCCGATCAGCCCTACACGAAGATCGTCACCGCGAACTACACGATGGCGAACGGCGTCACCGCCTCGATCTGGGGGCTGCCCCACGCCGGCGCACCAGAGACATGGGAGCGCACGACGTTCCCCGATGGCCGCCCCGCCGCGGGCATCCTCGCGACCAGCGCGTTTCATCACCGCTGGCGCTCGACCGGCTTCAACTACAACCGAGGCCGCGCGAACGAGATCTCGCGCGCGCTGCTCTGCCACGACTTCCTCGCTGCCGACATCCAGATCGACACGTCCGTTGATCTATCGGATCCCGAGGTCGTCGCGAACGCGGTGATCGCGAACTCGTCGTGCGCCGGCTGTCACCAGACGCTCGATCCACTCGCCAGCTATCTGTTCGTGTTCCGCGGCTCGCTCGGGCCGGTCGCCGACGATACCTACCCGGTCACGTACTACCAGCCAGGCTCGCTCAATCGCTGGCGCACCACGAACAAGCGCCCGCCGATGTTCTTCGGCGAGGACACCGGCGGCATGGGTGGCCTCGGCGAGGGAATCGCCCGGGACCCGCGGTTCGCGCGCTGCACGGCGCAGCGCTTCGCGTCGTACTTCTCCGAGGTCCCGCAGAGCGCGGTGTCGCCGGCGTGGATCGCACGGCTGCAGACGACGCTCACCAGCGAGTGGAGCGCGAAGCAGCTCGCGAAGGCGATCGTGCTGTCCGACGAATTCCGGATCTCGCACGACACCGACGACACTCGCGCCGAGACCACGATCGGCACGCTCAAGGCTCGCCCCGAGCAGCTCGGTCGCATGCTGCGCGACCTCACCGGCTTTTCGTGGACGACGACGACCGCGGCGCGCCTGCGCGGCATCCCGTATGGCACCGCGAACCTCTTCGAGAGTGACTTCATCGGGTTCCGCGTGCTCGCCGGCGGCATCGACTCGTACTTCGTGACCGAGCCCGTTCACACGATGAACGCGACGTCGAGCCTGGTCGCCAAGACCGCGGCCGCGGCCGCTGCGGACTTCGTCGTCGAGCGCGAGCTCGTCTCCCCGATCGCCGACCGCAAGCTGTTCGTCGAGGCCGAGATCACCGCGGCCGACCCCGCGCGGATCCGCGCGCAGCTCGCGTACCTCCACGCGCGGATCTACGGCGAGCTCGTCGCGGCGGACTCGCCCGAGGTCGACGCCTCGTACGAGCTCTACACCGCCGCGTTCACCGAGACCGCGGATCGCGCGCGGGCCTGGAAGCTCGTGCTCGTCGGCATGCTGAGCGACTTCCGGAGCCTCTTCTACTAAGGAGCGATGACCATGAACCGCCGAGACCTCCTCAAGTACGCGGGCGCCGCTGGTGCCGTCAGCGTGCTGTCCTCGCCCCTGTCCCGCCTGTCCGCATCCCCGCTGGCGAATCCCGCCACCGTGAGCCTGGGACCGCGCGCGGTTGGCAAGCCGCGCCGCCTGCTGATGGTCCTCGCCCAGGGCGGTTGGGACACCACGTACGCGCTCGACCCCAAGGCGCAGTCCGCCGTCTGCGACATCCCCGCCGGCGCGATCCAGCGGTTCGGGAACCTCGACGTGTTCACCGACGCGAGCCGGCCGAACGTCACCGCGTTCTTCACGAAGTACGCGGCGAGCACCGCCGTCGTCCGAGGCATCTCGGTCGCGAGCGTCGCGCACCAGGAGTGCGTCAAGCGGATGGCGACGGGCACGCGCAGCGAGGTCAACCCCGACATGGGCGCGATCGTCGCGCACGACAACGGCAACGACCTGCCGCTCCCCTACCTGATCCTCGGCGACACCGCGTTCGCCGGCGAGTACGCGGTCAGCGCGGGCCGCGTCGGTGCGACGAACCAGATCATCGCGCTGCTCGATCCGGCGCAGGCGTACCCGTCGAATGGCCGCCCGCAGCTCGCGACGACGAACGCCGAGGACGCGCTGCTCGCGCGCTATGCGAACGCGACGGCAAACCGGCTGCGCGCGACGCGTGGCTCGAACGGCTACAACCGACGCCGCGTCGAGGACTTCGTGTCGTCGATCAAGCGCGGCAAGCAGCTCCAGGGCGTGCGTGACGGCTTCGGCGCGCGCGGCCGGACGCTGACGATCGACAGCCAGGTCGACCTCGCCCTCGACGCGCTCGGGCGCGACATCTCGCAAGCGGTCATGCTCAACACCCGGCTAGCGTGGGACACCCACGACACCAACACCGATCAGGCCGGGTTCCACGAGACCACGTTCGGTGGCCTCACGCGCCTGCTCGACGGCCTCGCCGCGCGGCCGGGTCGCGACGCCGGCACGACAATGCTCGACGACACCGTCGTCGTCTGCTTCTCGGAGTTCTCGCGGACGCCGAAGCTCAACGCGAACCTCGGCAAGGATCACTGGCCGGTCACCTCGGCCATGGTGATGGGCGCGGGCGTGCGCGGCGGCTACGGCTACGGCGCGACCACCGCCGGCGTCGAGGCCCGGCCGATCGACTTCGCGACCGGCGCTCCCAGCGCGACCGGCAAGACGCTGATGTCGAACCACTTCGTTGGCGGCGTGCTGCAGCTGTGCGGTGTCGACGCGATCTCTCACCTCGGCGCGACGGAGGTCTTCGATGCGTTCGTGGCATGAGCTCCTCGTGATCGCCACGCTCGTCGCCGCGTGCGGCAATGACGTCGGCGTCCCCGACGGTGGTGATCCGACGCCGCCGATCGATCCCGACGCCTGCGAGACGTCGTTCCTCGACTACGACAACTTCGGTGCGCCGTTCGTCGTCAACTGGTGTCGCGGCTGCCACTCGAGCGCGGTCCCCGCCGGCATGCGCCAGCGTGCGCCGATCGACGTCAACTTCGACGACGCCGCGGATCTCGCGGAGTGGCGCGAGCGGATTCGCACCCGCGCGACCGGCACGAAGCCGACGATGCCACCCGCCGGTGGCCCGAGCGAGACCGAGCGTGAGCTGCTCGCCGAGTGGCTCGACTGCGGCATGAAGTAACCAGGATCGCGTTGAAGTGGATCCAGAAGTTGCCCAAGGGCCAGGCCGAGTTGGCCGCCCAGCTGATGCTGACCAAGATGTGCGACTTGTGACGAGGTCAACGTCTTGTCGTGCTCGACGAATTTAGAAGACGAATGGATACCCGAACGAACCGCCGTTCTGGGTCTTCTTGAACGACGCCTTCTGCATCGCGCTCGCAACGCAGCTACCGAGGCCGGGATCAGGCGTGGTCTTGACGCTGACGTTCGAGACGCTGCCGTCCGGGTTGACCTTGACCGACACCTTGACCTGCCCTTTGGCCGACGACTTCTCGCCGCATGCCATGACGCGCGCCTTCACCTTGCCGACGCCATCGGAGATCATCGTGCGATCGAGACTCTCGGGGGTATCGCCACCGCCGCTCGGCTTCGACGCCGTCGTGGTCTTGCTGCCGCCCTTCTTGTACTTCGCGCAGCACGAGCCTTCGTAGTTGTTGAGGACGCACGAGACCTCATCACAGCCGCCGCCGCCGGTATCCTTGACGGGCGCAGGCTCCTTGACGGTCTTCTCGACCTTGGTCGCGACCTGGCCGCTCGGCCGGTCCTTCTTGACGATCGGCTTCTTGTCCGGCTTGTCCACCATCGGCTTGTCGCTGGGCGTGACGGCCGCGACTGTCGGGGGATCGGTAGGCTTGTCGGTTGCCGGCGGCATCGCCGCGCTGCCCTCGCTGCCGCTGCCGGTATTGGCGACCGGCGCCGAGCCGGAGCCGCTGCCCGTCATGTCGCCAGGCTTGTCGGTCATCGTCTTGTCGTCGGGCGTGACGGCGGCGACCTGCGCTGGCTTGTCCTTGTCGGCGGTCAGCATGACGATCACGAGGATCACCGCAGCGACCGCGAGCAAGCCGACCGAGCCGATCAGCGCGTACATCAACTTGCTGTTGTTCTGGCGAGACGACGTCGGGACGATCACGGCGGGCTCGGAGAACCCACCTCCACCGAAGACCGGCAGATCATCGAGCGAGCCGATCGCCGAGGACGTCGACGCCTTTGCGGCGCCGGTCGAGCCCATGTATGCATTCGCCATCGAGCGAATGTCGATGAGGCCCGAGCCCTCGCCACCTGCCGCGCCGGTCGCGTGACCCGCGCCGCTCGACGACGAGGACGAGGACGACGACGACGACGACGGTGCCGGGCGATCGCTCGCGAGCTGGGCGAGGTTGCCGAGCGAGAACAGCACCGAGTTCTCGTTGCGCTCGCCGCGCAGCTTCGAGCTCGCGGCCGACTGCGAGGCCGATGCGGACGATGGCTTGCTGCCGAACAGATCGCCATCGTCGTCGGAGTGCCGCGCGCTGCTCGACGCCGCGGCGAACAGATCGCCCGGATCGCTGCGCACAGTCCCGGCGTCGTCACCACCACCACCGCCGAACATCGACGACACTGCAGCGGCACCACCGCCAGACGACGCCGTGGTCGTGCTGCTGCCCGACGCGACGAAGCCGGCGAACGTGTCGACCTGTGCGATCGGCAGCCAGTCGGCGAAGCCTTCGCGCCAGATATACGTGTCGGCGTCGATCTCGCCGCCCGAGAAGCGCTGTTGCACTTCCGCGGCGGTCATCGGACCGACCTGATCCTGGTTGATCACCACGTGCCAGACGGCGTCGTCTCCGGCCGGCGGCTGATCGCCACCTTCGTAGCCGTAGTCGTAGACGCGCGTCTCTTTTTCTTGGGTCGGTGCAGGCGCTGGTTCCGCTGCTCCTGCACCGCCGCGCACGACGATGATGTTGCTGCACTTCTTGCAGCGGATCTTGAAGACCTTACCCTGGACTTTATCGTCCGAGATCGAGTACTTGGCCTGGCAAGCGTCGCAGACGATCTTCATGTTGCTTCCTGCATGACGTGGTTCAAAACGTCAGACCCCCGAGTCCAACGCACCTTGGAGAAATAAATCGTATCACCAATAGGCTGCCGAAACCGACATCTGGGCCTAACGGGATGGCTCGAATGGGTCGTGAAGGCGAATGGTCTGCATCCGGTCTGGTCCTACGGAAATCAAGCAGAACTGGACCCCCGACATCCGCTCGATGGTCTCCACGAACGCGCGCGCGGTCGGCGGCAGGTCGGAGATCTCGCGGGTGACCGTCGGCAGCGGGCCCCAGCCGGGAAATTTCGTAAAGATCGGCTTCGCGCGCTCGATGTCGTCGGGATCGATCGGGGGCTCGTCGAGCTCGCGACCATCGACCTCGTAGGCCGTGCACACCGCCACCTCGGGCAGGTCTGCGAGCACGTCGAGCTTGGTGAGCGCGAGCGACTGCATGCCGGAGAGCCGGACGCCCATCCGCAGCGCGGGCAGATCGAGCCAGCCGCAGCGCCGTGGGCGGCCCGTGGTCGAGCCGAACTCGCCGCCGGCGATCCGCAGCTTGTCGCCGGCCTCGCCGTGAAGCTCGGTCGGAAACGGCCCGGCGCCGACGCGCGTCGCGTACGCCTTGGTGATGCCCACGACCGCATCGATCTGGGTCGGCCCGACACCGGCGCTCTGGCAGGCGCCTGCCGCGATCGTCGATGACGACGTCACGTATGGGTACGTGCCGTGATCGAGATCGAGCAGGCAGCCCTGCGCGCCTTCGAACAGCACGTGGCGACCCTCGGCGATCGCGCGCGCGACGTGGCGGCCGGCATCACCGGTGTGCGGCGCGAGCTTCTGGCCGGCGACGTACGCGGCCTCGATCCAGCTCTCGATCTCCGCGGTTCCTGGCACGGTGCCGCCGAGGTGGATGATCAGCGGGACCAGCTCGTCCATGTTCGCGAGCACGAGATCGCGGAGCCGATCGCGCTTGTAGAGATCGCGCATGCGGACGCCGCGCCGTCCGGCCTTGGCCTCGTACGCCGGGCCGATCCCGCGGCGGGTCGTCCCGATCGCGTTGCCGCGGGCCTGGCCGCGATCCTCGCGGAGGCCGTCGATCAGCTTGTGATAAGGCAGGATCACGTGGGCGCCGAGCCCGACGAGGAGCTCGCCGCGCGCGAGCAGCCCGCGGGCCTGGCAGTCCGCGAGCTCCTCGAGCAGCGTCTGCGGATCGATCACCATGCCATCGCCGAGCACGCAGCTCTTGCCGGGGTGACAGACTCCCGACGGTACGAGGTGGGTGACGAGCTTCTTGCCGTCGATCACGAGCGTGTGGCCGGCGTTCGCTCCGCCGCCGTAACGCACGACCGTATCCGCGCGCTCCGTGAACAGGTCGACGACCTTGCCCTTGCCTTCATCGCCCCACTGGGCGCCGACGACGATCACGACGGACATTCGCTAGCCTCCTTGCAACATCTGGATGACGACCGCGGCATCGAGCACACCTGGACGATCGATCGCCCGTCGTGTGCCATCGCTGGCGACGAGCTCGCGGGTCTCGACGAACACCGCAGCATCGAGCCCGGCGCCGCGGAGCCAGCTCGCGGTCGGCGCGGCAGCGCTCGTCACCGCGCGAACGCCGTGCGCCCGCAACGCGCGCGCGAATGTGGCCGCACCGCGTCCGTGCACGGCGAGCCCGAGCCGGGTCATCGGCGCGGCGATCCCGATCGTGCGCTGCGCCTGGGCGATCGCCTCGACGTCGATCGCGAAGCCGGTCGCGCGCGCGGCGCGGCCGTATCGACCGATCAGCTCGTCGTAGCGGCCGCCGCGCAGCACCGCGTCGGGTGCGCCGCCCGCATATCCCGCGAACCGGACACCGGTGTAGTAGTCGAAGCCGCGAACGTCCCCGAGATCGATCGACACCGCGGGCGCGGGTGGATCGGCGAGCTCGGTGAACGCGGCGAGCACCGCCGCGAGCCGATCGAGCGCGACGCGAACGTCGGCGGGCCACGCGAGCGCTGCCGCGCGCGCGAGCGTCGTGTCCGCGGGTCCCCACAGCGTGCCGAGCGCCTCGGCAAGTGGCGCGACGGCTGCGGGCAGCGCGCGCGCCGCGAGCCGGAGCCCCGCGCGATCCTTGCGGGCCAGCGCACTGGCGAGCCGTGCGCGCGCTTCAGCGTCGGGAGCCGCCGCGAGCACGTGACGCGCCGGGGCAACGTGACCGATGTCGAGTCGGGTCTCGGGCAGCTGCGTCGCGACCAGTGTCGCGGCGGCGACCGCGAGGACCTCGGCGTCGCCCTCGGGCTCGGCCGCGTCGACGAGCTCGATGCCGGCCTGCAGGATCTCGCGCTGGCCGGCCTCGCCCGCGAGCCGGGTCACGGCGCCCTCGTAGCAGAGCCGGATCGGTCCTTCGACATCGGCGAGCCGGGTCGCGACGATCCGCGCGACCTGCGGGGTGATGTCGGGGCGCAGCGCGACGACCTCGCCGGTGCCGGGCTCGACGAACCGGATCGCGGCGGCACGCGCGCCCTGCCCCATACCGAGCTCGAGGACGTCGGCGCACTCGAAGACCGGCGTGATCAGCCGCGCGTAACCCCACGCCTCGAACACCGAGATCACGCGCTCGGCAAGCGTTCGCCGCCGCGCCGCTGCTCGCGGCAGGAAATCGCGAACCCCGGACGGGAGTCGGATCGACGGTGACGTCACGCGTCGCTACTCTACTCTCAGTCAACGGCGGGGCGACAGCCGTGCAGGCGCACGAACGTGCCATCGGTCAGGGTGCACGCGAACACGCGCAGGTGCCCGCGGGAATCAGGTCATCGAGCCCATCCGGCTCGCACAGCCGTGCGCACGCGCCCTCCGGGGGCAGCAGCTCGCAGGTGGCGCCGTCGCGCTCCGATGTCTTCCGATCGCTACAGCGGGCTCGGCGACGGCACGAACTGGACGTCGAGCGCCGGAAACTTCGCGCGGAGCGCGTCCGCGATCCGCATCGGCCCGAACACCTCGGTCGCGTAATGACCCGCGGCGACCAGCGTGATCTGCAGCTCGCGCGCGAGATCGCCGGCCCGCTCGGCCAGCTCGCCCGTGAGGTAGAGGTCGCAACCGGCCGCCGCCGCAGCCTCGAGCAGATCCGAGGCAGCGCCCGAGCACACGCCGATCCGGCGGACGACCGACGGTCCGTACGGAAACACGAAGCGCGGCGCCGCGCCCCCGCATACGCCCGCGGCGATCCGGGCGATCACCTCGTCGCGCGGCAGCGGGCTGTCCCACGTCCCGGCAACGCCGAGCAGCGTGCCGCGAACATCACCGAAGGGCTCGCGCGCCTCACCGAGCCCGAGCGCATCGCACAGTCCGGCGTTGTTCCCGAGCCGCGGGTGCTTGTCGAGGGGCAGGTGATACGCGGCGAGCGACACCGAATTGCCGAGCAGGAGCTGCAGCCGTCGCGCGAGCGGCCCCGCGATCCTGGTCAGGCCCGGCCCCCAGATCAGCCCGTGATGAACGACGATGAGGTCCGCGTGGCATTCGACGGCGCGACCGATCAGCTCCGCCGACGCCGAGACCCCGGTGACGACGACCTCGACATCCGGCGTCCCCTCGACCTGGAGGCCGTTGGGCGCGAAGTCGCGGAACCGCTCGATCTCGAGCGTCGCGTCGAGGTGGCCGAGGACGTCACGTAGCTGCACGGGCATGCGTCGATCGTGCGGGCGTGCGGCAGCTCCGTCAACGCGGCACCCTGTGCTACTGACCCGACGTTCGGGCTTGACGGGCATCCGGTCGCCGCGGTTCGCTGCGCGGATGACCGGACGCAGGGCCCTCGTGGCCTCGGGAATGCTGGTGTTGTGGCTCGGGATCGCGCGCGCGCAGTCGCCGACGACCGGGGCGATCCAGGGCGTGATCACGGACGCTGCGTCCGGCGAGGCGCTGCCCGGCGTCACCGTCATCGTGTCGTCGGCAGGCACGCCGAGCCAGACCGCGCTGACCGACGGCAGCGGCGCGTACAAGATCAACGAGCTCGCGCCGGGCGCCTACACGGTGACGTTCTACTACCTCGACCTCACCGTCGAGCGCAGTGACATCCGGGTCGGCGTGCAGAAGGTGACGCCGGTCTTCCACAAGCTCGACACCGCGCGCGCCGGCGGCGAGGTCGTGCGGATCAGCGCTCGCGCGCCCGAGATCGATCCGACCTCGACCGCGCAGGGCATCACGATCGACTCGAACTACCTCAAGAACATGCCGATCCCCGGCCGCACGTTCGAGGCCGCGCTCGGGGCCGCGCCGGGCTCGCAGGGCGACGTGCTCGGCGTCGCGTTCTCGGGCTCGACCTCGCTCGAGAACCAGTACTACGTCGACGGCGTCAACACGACCGGCCTGACGTTCGGCACCGTCGGCTCGCCGATCATCAACGACTTCATCGAGGAGATCGAGATCATCACCGGCGGCTACAACGCGGAGTACGGCCGCGCGACCGGCGGCATCGTCAACGTCGTCACCAAGAGCGGCTCGAACGAATTCAAGGGCTCGATCTTTGGCTACTGGCAGCCCGGGCAGCTCACGGCGCAGGCCGAGACCACCCCCGTCAACGCGGCCTCGATCGATGTCACCGGAGATCTGGGCTATCGCGCCGACTTCGGCTTCGAGCTCGGGGGGCCGATCCTCAGGGACAAGCTGTGGTTCTACGTCGGCTTCGGTCCGCAGTTCCGCCGCGTCGATTACACGCGTACGACGAAGCGCCAGACCGACTGCCGCGTCGTGCTCCCCGACGACACGATGTCGGACTGTGACCCCCGCCTGGTCTCGGCGGGTGGCAACGCGAACGGCGCCGCCGATCTCGATCCGGACACCGGCTTCTATGTCACCGAGACGATCGACAGCGAGCTGCGCCACGCGCGCGACCGGTCGTACTCGTTCCTCGGCAAGCTCAACTACGCCGCGACGCCGGAGCAGCAAGGTCAGCTCACCGTGCAGGCACTGCCCGGCTCGGGGCGCAGGCCCGGCCTCTACGGTCCGGCGAGCGGCGGCTACGTCTACGACACGCTCGTCTCCGATGTCTCGGCGAAGTGGACCTCGAAGCTCAACAGCAACAAGACCGAGCTCGAGGCCACGATCGGCGTGCACCGCGAGGACTTCAACGTCGACGCGTTCAACCCCGTGCTGCAGGCGACGCCGCGCCAGATCCTGTTCAACGGATCGCTTGGCATCTGGGGCGAGGGGTTCGGCGAGTCGCCAGAGACCAACGCGGCGTGCGCGGATGAGAATGACGACAAGTATCCGTACATCACGAACTGCCCGATGGACGCGGTCTCGTACTCGATCGGCGGACCGGGCTCGCTGACGCGCGATCTCGAGCAGCGCCGCAGCGGCCGCATCGGACTGACCCAGCGCGTCCGCGCCGCTGGCACGCACGAGATCAAGGCCGGCATCGACGCCGAGGACAACGTCACCGAGCACACCCGTTCGCTCTCCGGTGGGGCGTTCATCCGCAACGCGGTCGGCCAGCAGATCGACGTGCTGCGCTGGGTGCAGATCGCGGAGATGGAGGATCCGCGCGCGCGGTTCGATCAGGTCTGCTACACGCAGCCGCCGCCGACCAACCCCGACGCCGAGACCGAGTTCCGCTGCGATCATCTCTCGGGCACGCCCGGCGCCGAGGGCACGCTCGTGCGCGGTAACACGCTGAACTGGGCGGCGTACGTCCGCGACTCGTGGCAGATCCGTCCGAACATCACGATCAACGTCGGCGTTCGCTACGAGGAGCAGCGGCTGCGCTACGCCGCGCACCTCCAGGACCAGGTCAACCAGCTCACGCAGGAGCCGTACGGCAAGAACGCGCTCGTCCTCGAGGGTGAATTCGCGCCGCGCGTCGGCGTGCTCTACGACTGGACCAAGGAGGGCCGTTCGAAGGCGTACGCGCACTGGGGCCGGTTCTACGAGTCGATCCCGCTCGCAACCAACAACCTCAACTTCGGCCAGCCGATCATCTATCTCCAGAGCTACTCGCCGCAGCTCTGCGGCATGTCAGATCCCAACATCGGCGGCCCCGATGGCAGCGCCTGCGCCGCCGATCCATCGATCAACGCGGACCTTCGCCAGGAGATGTTCGGCGTCTACGGCTCGCTGATCGCGCCGGGCGTCAAGGGCCAGTACCTCGACGAGATCGTTGCCGGCGTCGAGTACGAGCTCGTCGATGACTTCAAGCTCGGGCTGTCGATCCAGAACCGGCGGTTCGGCCGCGTGATCGAGGACCTCTCGGTCGACGGCGCGCAGACGTACATCGTCGCGAACCCCGGCGAGTGGTCCGCCGCCGAGGAAGCCAAGCTGCAGGCCCGGATCGACGCGACCGAGGACGTCGCGGCGAAGACCCGGCTCGAGAACCAGCTCGAGATGTTTCGCCAGATCCGGATCTTCGACAAGCCGCGCCGCGACTACAACGCGCTGCAGCTCACGTTCACGCGGCGGTTCGGCAGCAAGCTCTACACGCAGGGCTCGTACACGTACGCGCGGACGACCGGCAACTACCCCGGCCTGATCTCGTATGACGACAACGTGATCCTGCCGAACGCCTCGACGCAGTACGACCTGATCGAGCTGCTCGCGAACCGCATCGGTCCCCTGCCCCAGGATCGCCCTCACTACATCAAGCTCGACGGCTACTACACCCACGACTTTCGCCGTCACGGCGCGCTCACCGGCGGCGTCCGGTTTCGCGCACTCTCCGGTCAGCCCCGCAACGCGCTCGGGCCGCACTACTTCTATGGCGACGATCAGTCGTTCCTGCTGCCGCGCGGCACGATCGGTCGCGCGCAGTTCGAGCACGGCCTCGACATCCACCTCGGCTACTCGCGGCCGCTGCCACGCAACATGCGTGTCGAGGTGTTCCTCGACCTCTACAACATCTACGACAACCAGGGCGTCGCCGCCGTCGACAACACCTACGCGCCGGCGTTCCGGCTTGGCGGCTCGCAGCAGTCGGCGAACCCGGTCTCCGGCGGCACGTACGAGGATCTCATCTGGGTCAAGACGATCAACGGCGATGGCGTCGAGACGCCGCGGCCGATCGGCAGGAACCCGAACTTTCGCAACACCAGCGCGCGCTATGCGCCGGCGTACGGCCGCATCGGTGCCCGGCTGACGTTCTAACCGTGTCCTCGACGCGACCAGCGCCTTCGAGACGGCTCGAGTCCATCGCGACGCGAAGCGAACGCTTTGGTTTCCCGCCCTCGGACGGGAAGTCATCGAAACGGGATGGCCAGCGGCGCGTTTGTCGCCGCGCGCCTCCCGACATCGAGCGCGACCGCGCGCAGAAGCTCCCGACGGGGAGCCATCCTCGACGCCAGCGCGGCGCTCGATCGACCTCCGCAGTGCTAACGCGCTGCTGCGCGCCCCGGCAACGCCGGGGCTAGCGATCGCCGACGTGGTCGCGATCGGAGGCCCCGCGCGCCCTTCGTTCAGCTGTTCGATTGTCAGAGAGCAACGCGTCCGTCCACGCTTGCCGGCGTTCGCCGGCTTCGCTTCAGTTGGCCCCCGCCGGGACTGAGCGATGTTCAGTCCCCGCCGGGACTGAGCGGCAGGCCGAACACGAGTCGGTCGGGCGCCGTTCCGCGGATGGTGAG
>JBKJUF010000392.1:0-5078 GCA_046590445.1 Kofleriaceae bacterium | reverse complement strand
GGGTACGCGTGGAGCGAAGGTCGCTGGGAGCGCCGCGGCAGCTCGTGGCACTGGGTCGAGGGTCGCTGGTCAGCCGGCGCGCGCGTCGAGGCCGGCGGCGGTCAGCCCTACGACGCGAGCGGCGCGCAAGGTGGCACCGTCGTCACGAGTGGTGCGAACCACGGTCACGGTCACGGTCACGGTCACGGTCACGGCGGAGGTGGCGTCGTCGTCACCGGCGGCGTCCGCGGCACCGTCGACACGAGCGGCGCGCAGGGCGGCACCGTCGTCACCGGTGGCGCGAACCCGATGTATCCGACCCAGGCACCGCCGCCGCCGCGCACCGAGAGCTTCGGTAGCGCGCGCTCGGGCTTTGTGTGGGTCACCGGTCGCTGGGACTGGCGCGGCGGCCAGTGGGCGTGGGTCGATGGCCACTGGGAGCGCGAGCGCGCGAACTCGATGTGGATCCCGGGTCGTTGGGAGCTCCAGGGCAACTACTACGTCTGGATCGAGGGTCGCTGGGGCACGCGCGGTCAGCCGCCGCAGCCAACCGGCCCGGTCATTCGCGATCATCGTTAGACGATCGTCGTCGCCGCCGGAGTGTGATGCCCCACCAGGTGGGCATCGCGGGACTGGGGTCTCCACGGCCGCGCGCGTCAAGTCATTGATGTGCGCGGCTTCGTCGGTGGCGCGCCGCGTGCTGTGACCACGGTCATGAGGCTCGTCGCGCTCGCGTTGATCGCTGGATGCGGAGGTACGGCGCAGGAGCCCGGCGCCGGCGAGCCGCCGTTCGAGGTCACCGATCCGACGGATGCAGACAACGACGGCATCCCCGAGCAGCTCGAGGATCACCTGATGACCGTGTTCGGTCCCGAGCTCCGGCTCGCGCCCGATGACATCGACTGGACGCGCCCCGCGAGCGTCGACTGGTACCTGCCGAAGGTGCACATGCGCTTCGATCACGGCGGCTGCCCGGATGACAACGTGATCGAGCTCGGCCAGGTCACGCTCGCGAACATCGCGACGCAGCAGCACTTCACGAAGGCGTCGGGCACCGGCCTGTGTCGCCACAACGACGGCGTGGCGGATCTGCGGTTGTCGAGCAAGAAGCACCTCGAGTTCTTCCTGCAGCCGACCGACGCCGATGCGGTGCATCCCGGCATCCCGCCGGCGCGGTCCGGCGAGTGGCGCGCGTACACGCAGGTTCGCGAGAGCACGTACGTCCGCGCCGACGGCAAGGCCGCGGCTTATGATCTCCAGGTCTGGTACTTCTTTCCGTACAACGACTTCGTCTCGGCCGCGAACCACGAGGGCGACTGGGAGCACGTCACGATCTCGATCGCTCTTGACCTCACGTTCGTCTCGGCGTTCTTCGCGTCCCACAACATCGGCCACCGGTTCGACGATCCGGCGGAGCTCGAGTGGATCGGCGACACCCACGTCGTCGGCTACGTCTCGGACGGCAGCCACGCGACCTATCACAGCGCCGGCACCCACCCGACGAGCTTCCCCGGCGTCGACGATCACACCTACGCGAACGGCCCCGCGTGGCAGACGTGGACCAACTTCAAGAACCTCGGCCAGGTCGGCCAGGTCCTGAACGATCAGAGCTGGGCGCGCTATGGCGGACGCTGGGGCGAGGTCGGCAACGTCGCCGATACATCGGGTCCGCCGGGCCCGATGTTCAACGGCAAGTGGGACACCACGAACGAGTATCCGCCGTGATCGCTCCAGCGTGACTTGCTGTATCCATGGATCGAGCATGGGCGGCTTCCGCAAGCACCTGATCGGCCTCGCGGGGTTGATCGCGCTGTGGGGGCACGATGCCCGCGCCCAGGGAGCGCCGTCCCAGGGAGAAACCACGACGACCACGACGACGGCGACGGCGGCGACCGGTCCCTCGGATGCCGACCTCCTCGAGCTCGCCGAGGGCGAGGCGATCGAGATCTTCGACGAACGACCCGACAAGCCGTTCGACCGCGATACCGAGGTCCGGCTGACCGGCGAGGAGCTCGCGGCCCGGGGTGCGGTCGATCTCGGCAGTGCGCTCGCGTTGATCCCCGAGGTCACGGTGCGCGATGGCGGCCGTGGCGGCTTCAACGTCGACATCCGTGGCGGTCGCAAGGGTGCGGTCAGCATCCTGATCGACGGCGTCAGCGTCAGCGATCCGTACTACGGCACGTTCGATGTCTCGACGATCCCGATCACCGACATCGTCCAGATCCGGGTGTCGACCACACCGAAGTCGCCGATCGACGGGCTCGGCGGACCGGCCGGCGTGATCGAGGTGCTGACGCGCGACGCGATCGGCCCGCAGGTCGTGATCGCGCGCTTGCTCGGTGACTCGCTGCCGAGCTTCGGGATCTCGGGTACGGCACGCGTCGCGCTGGCCGCCCGCCTCGCGCTTCGCGTCTCGGCATCGGGCCTGATGGGCGCGCGCGATCTCGAGCTCCCCGGCGAAGCGACGATCGGCGAGGGCCGGCGCGCAGCGACCGGTGCAGCGCGCCTCGAGTACCGGCGCGGCGATCGGCGCATCGTCGGCGATGCCTTCGTCGACGATCGCCACTACATCTCGCCGCCGAGCGACGTCAACAAGAGCGGCACGATCCTGATGATCGATCGCGAGACCACGATGCGGGTCTCCGCGAAGGCGGACGACAAGGTCGGCAAGCTGCAGCTCCAGGCGCAGACCTGGGCGCACGCGCTCGATCGTCGCTCGCGGTACTTCGCCGATCCGACGCTGGATTCGCAGGCGCAGCTCGAGGAGCTGTCGGCGAACCGGTTCGGCGGGATGGCGCTCGCGACCCAGCCGTTCTGGAAGGACTTCCGGTGGGCGGCGTCGACCACGGTCGATCACGAGAGCGCGCGGGTCTCGAACATGGATGGCGCGACCGCGCGCGGCGATGTCACGCTCGTCAACCTCGCGCTCGACGCGCAGTACGAGCGCAAGCGCTTCCGCATCGACGTCGCGGGTGGCGTCGCGGTACCCGCGGGCATCGCGGCCGATCCGTGGCCCGAGGCGAAGCTCGTGGGCAAGTACCGTCCGGCGCAGCACCTCGAGCTCACCGCGACCACCGGCTACAAGGGCCGGGTACCGAGCCTGCGCGAGCGCTTCGACCTCGTGAACGGCAACCCCGCGCTCGGGCCCGAGCAGGCGCTGCACGCCGAGCTCCGCGCGATCGAGCAGCGCGACGGCCTGCGCCTCGAGGTCGCGCCGTTCTATCGCCAGACCACCGGCACCGTTCGCGCGTCGACGGATCCCGCCGACATGAACCTGCTCGTCAACCTCGGCGAGCTCGACTTCTACGGCGTCGATCTGCAGGGCAAGCTGGCGATCGCCGGCCCGCTCGAGGTGGGCGGCTCGTATGGCTACATTCGCGCGAAGAGCGACACCAGCGGCGAGCCGCTCGATCGGCTGCCGCACCACCGCGCCGATGCGTGGGCCCAGCTCACGCCGTGGACCGGGATCTCCGCGCTGGTCCGCGTGCGCTACATCGGTCCCGCCATCGATCGCGCGATGGTGACCGAGGAGTACGTCCTCCTCGAGGCGACCGCGAGCGCGGTGATCGCGAAGGAGTACCTCGCGGTGCTCAAGGTCGATGACGCGACCGACGTCCGGCCCGAGACCCGCGCCGGCTTCCACGCGCCCGGACGCACGATCACCATCGTGTACCAGGGCATGTGGGAGTAGGGGGTGGGTCTGTACGTGGGCCCTCGACTCCCCGATCTCGCGCCCCGGTAACACGCGTGTCATCGGGTTGACTGGACTTGCGAGAGGCACGGCGGTTGCTCGTGTAGCGACCCATGAACCGTGTCTTCTCGCTGATCGTGCTGGGATTCCTCGGCTGTGCGGCGCCCGTTCCCGAGGGCGGTGGCGATGACGGGCCGACGCCCGACGCGGCGGTCGTGACGCCGGATGGCGGTGACCCGACGACGCTGACCTGCCCGCTACCCGAGACCATGGCCGATACCGGCGCGCTGAGCGCGATGAAGGCGCAGCGCTGCAACGTGCCGGGCTCCTCGGGTACCCGCAAGTGGTACCGGCTCTCCGCGCAGCTACCGGGGGCCCCGACCGACATCGTCCAGCTCGAGCTGTGGGATGGCGTCGGCGCGTTCGCCGGCACGACGGTGAAGCCCGGCACGTACCAGATCACCGGCGCCGAGCTCGACTACGACACCTGCGGCGTGTGCCTGCGCGCGGCCGGCAACAAGGGCGAGGCCGGCGCGAAGGTCTACTTCGCCACCGGCGGCACCGTGCAGGTGACCGCGGTCGGCGCGGCAGGCACGACGATGGCGGCGAGGATCACGAACGCGACGTTCGCCGAGGTCGATGCCGCCAACGTGAAGGTCGCGAGTGGATGCGGAGCGAGCCTCGCTGGCGCGACGGTCAGCGGCACGGTCGTCGACGTCGGTGGTGGCGGCGGTGGCGGTGGTGGTGGCGGCGGCGCGGCGTGCCCGTCGACCGTCGGCGACTGAGCTGGTCTCATAGTTAACGCGGTACCGGTCGCCAGCACCGGCCGTAGCCCATATCACCGCTGCGGTCACGAACCTCCCGGGAGGATTTCTTGGATCCTGAACACCCGCGTGTCGGCGCGCGAATCGATCAGGTTCGTCGATTTCGGATCCATGACCTGAGCGGCAGCGAGAGCTCGACCGCTGACCCGATCGCAGCGAGCACGCCAGCTGACGCGCGGCGAACCACATCTCGCGTCCAGATCGCTGGGCGACTCGTCCGCATGCCGGACAACGGCTGGACACTGGTGAGTTGACCTGATCGCCGCCGGCAATGTTCAAGGGTGCAAGCCATGTCGATCTGGTGTCGATTTTTCTTGACGCTTCACCGGCGCCTCGCGGTGCGCTCGTCGCGACTGCGTCGCGGAGCTTAGCCGAGCAGCGACCATCTGCTCCCTGCGAGCGGTTCGTCGTGCGATCGCGTTTTGTTTCGACTTGCCTGCGATTCGTCGTCGAGAACGCCGCGGGTCGTGTGCAAGCGGGAACATGGGTAACAGTTTTGTGCGGGAGCATCGGTGACAGATGCCCGACGACATAGGTGACACTTCGATGCGAAGGCGGCGGCGTGTTTTTTGGTCCGACGACAC
>JBKJUF010000039.1:0-4133 GCA_046590445.1 Kofleriaceae bacterium | reverse complement strand
GACGAGACGGTCGACGCGACCTGCCGCAACGCCGGCGACATCGACATCGTGTTCCGGCCGCCGCGCCGCAACCGCGTCAAGGTGCTGCTGCTGATGGACGTCGGCGGCTCGATGGATCCGCACGCCGAGCTCGTCAGCCGGCTGTTCACCGCGGCCTCGCGCGCCGGGCGGTTCGCGAAGTTCCGCAGCTACTACTTCCATAACTGCGTCTACAACTCGGTCTACGAGGACGCGGAGTTCCGCAAGGGTGTGCCGACCGCGGATCTGATCGCCGGAAGCGATCGCGACGAGAAGCTCGTGATCGTCGGCGACGCGCTCATGCACCCCGCCGAGCTCCTCGATCCCGGCGGCTCGATGTACCTCTACGCGCAACAACGCGCGTCGGGCATCGAGTGGCTGCGCCGGCTCGCCGCGCACTTCCGCAGCGCCGCCTGGCTCAATCCCGAGCCCGACAGGTTCTGGACCGGCACGACGATCGAGGTGGTCGCGAGCGTGTTCGGGATGTGGCCGCTCACGCTCGACGGCCTCGCGGCGTCGGTGCGCTACCTCGTTCGCGGTGGTGCTCGGCCGAGCGTCGGCGACCCGGCGAAGTGGATGAAGGCCGTCCTCGGCTGATCGGCGTCGGCTACGGCGCACGCGCCGTCAATTGACGGCCGCGGACGTCGTCGACCGAACGCCTGGCTTACGGCGTTGGCTTGACGAACGTCGGCTCTGGCTCGGCCGGCTTCGCCGCGCTGCCTGCCCCGGTGGTCGGCGTGGTCGGCGTTGGCGTTGGCGTGGTCGGCGTGGTCGACGTCGGCGTCGGCGTCGCGGCCGAGCCGGAGCCCGCGCCCTCGGGCGGCTTGTCGACCGGCAGTGTCGCCGAGCCAGCAGCGCTGCCGCGATCCGGCGGCGGCCGAACCTGCGCGGGCGCGACCGTCATCTTCTCCTGGAGCTTCGCGACGAGCTTGGCATCGCTCTCGGTGAACGCGTCGGCCGCGAGCATCCGCTCGAGCGGCCGGTAGCCCGCCTTGCGCAGCGTGATCTTCACGGACTTCTTCGCGGCCGCAACCTTCGTGAGCTCGACATCGCGCGGCGTCGTGAACCCGGTCGCCGCGTTGTCGATGAAGATCAGCGCACCACTGGGCTCGCTGCCGATCGTGATGACGCGCGGCTTGGGCTCGAGCTTCACGGACGGAGGCTCCTGGCCACCCTTGACCTCGAGCTCGGCCGTCACGAACCGCGGCGCGCTCACGCGAACCTGGTAGGCGCGATCCTTCTCGAGCGTCGCGGTCAGCGGCGCGGGGCCCCGCTGATCGGTGCCGACCACCTCGACGGTCACGACGGTCGCCGTGTCGGCGCTCGCGGTGATCTTGGTGTCGACGGTCGCGGCCTTCGGCATATCCGGGTTCGCGCTGCCGACCATCGGGCTGCCGCTGCCGGGCTGCGTGTCGCTACCCGTCGAGCCACCGGCGGCGATCACGCCGGATCCGCGATCCGGAACCGGTGGCGGCGGTGTCGGTAACGTTCGCCGCGCGGCCTGCTCGGCCTTCGGCCGCAGATAGAAGAACCAGACGCCCGCGCCCGCGGCTGCGATCAGCACGAGCAGCAGGATGATCGCCGGCATCGCCGACGACTTCTGCGGCGCGGACGGCAGCCGCGACGACCCCGATGGCTCGGCGGCGACGGCAGCGCGCACCGCGCTCGTGCGCGCAGGCTCCTTCAGCGCGGGAGCTTGTGACGGCGTACCGGCGCGGACCGCGGCCTTCGCAGCCGGCTCGAAGCCGACCTGCGTCCTCGCGTGTTCGCCCGCGGGCTCGGTCCGCGGCGACGGCGTGGTGTCGAGCAGCCGCGGCTGCTTCGTCTCGGGCGGGTTCGGTAGCACCGGCGCCGAATCGCGATCGGCCATCGACGACGCTTGCGCTGCCGGCTCGGGCGCGTCGTCTGCGGCGGTTGCATCGTCGGATGCCGCAGGCTCGGCGACGGCGTCGACGAGGCCCGACTGCGAGCGGCGAGCCGCGAGCTCGTCGGCCGGGATCAGGACCGTCGAGCTGCCGTGGGCATCGTGGTCGTGACCGGCATTTGCGGTCTGCGCGACGAGGTCATCGAGGGAGCGAATCTGCGTCGCCTCCTCGAAGGCCTTCTCGTCGAAGTCCTCCGCGTCGGAGTGGAACGGCACCGGCTTCGGCAGCGGCGTCTGCTCGCCGAACGATTCGCCTGCGCGCGCCCGACTGCCGAGCAGCGCCTCTTGCACCGGCAGCGGCGCGACGCGGGTCGGCGTATCGGTGAACATCGGGGGCCTCGTGCTCTCGGCGGCCGAGCGCTGCGGCGCCTGCTTCGCCTTGTCAGCGAGGATTCGCTCGAGCACGGTCTGGCTGCCGTCGGCGAGCCGGTCGAAGCGCACGCCCATGCCGGGCGCGATCGCGGGCCGGCTCGGATCGTTCTCGCGCGTCCACACGACGGTACCTTCGCCACCGATCAGGGGCGACGCATCGCGGAGCTGGAACTCGAACCGCATCTGCGTGCCGACCGCGAGCGGCTCTTTGGTTCGGATGAAGATACCGCCTTGACTGACGTCGACAGCATATCGCTCGATGAACTGCTCGATAGTCTCGCTCTTGAACTTGATCTTGAGCGTGACCGGCGTGCGCTTCCCTTGTCGTGTATTTGGATCGACCAAGGCGAATTCTCCCAACGAGGTCTCGCACGGGGTTCGCGCAAGACATCGATTTGCCTCGATTCTAGGTGGTCCCAGTCCGCGACGCAATGCAGCGACGGTTTTGTGTATGTTCGGCAACGATGTCGCAGCCGTTCTCGATCAAGCCGATCCGCCGCGTCCTCGTCGCCAACCGGGGCGAGATCGCCGTGCGGGTCATGCGCACATGTCAGGAGCGTGGCATCGAGACGGTCGCGGTGTACAGCGACGTCGATCGGCTCGCGCCGCACGTCCAGATCGCCGACGCCGCGATCGCGATCGGCCCGGCGCCCGCTGCGCAGAGCTATCTCGTGATCGACAAGATTCTCGACGCCTGTCGCGCGAGCGGCGCGGACGCCGTGCACCCCGGCTACGGCTTTTTGTCGGAGAACGAGGACTTCGCAGACGCCTGCAGCGCCGCCGGAATAATCTTCATCGGCCCATCTGCCAACGCGATGCGGAAGATGGGGAGCAAGACCGAGGCGCGCAAGACGGTCACTGCCGCCGGTACGCCGGTCGTGCCGGGCGACAACGGGCCGGCCGGCGACGGCTTCCCGAGCGCCGAGGAGGCGCTGCTCGCGGCCAAAAAGATCGGCTTCCCGGTCCTGCTGAAGGCGGCGGCGGGCGGCGGCGGCAAGGGCATGCGGCTGGTCACGACCGAGGCCGAGCTGCCGGCGGCGTTCGACGGTGCGCGCCGCGAGGCCACCGCCGCGTTCGGCGACGGCACGGTCTACCTCGAGAAGGCGATCCAGCGGCCGCGCCACATCGAGATCCAGATCTTCGGCGATACCCACGGCAACCTCGTTCACCTCGGCGAGCGTGACTGCTCGATCCAGCGCCGCCACCAGAAGGTGATCGAGGAGGCGCCGTCACCGGTCGTGTCCGCCGAGCTGCGCGCACGGATGGGCGCCGCCGCGGTCGCCGCCGCCCGCGCGGTCGCGTACGTCGGGGCCGGTACCTGCGAGTTCCTGCTCGGTACGGATGGCGGGTTCTACTTCCTCGAGATGAACACCCGGCTCCAGGTCGAGCACCCGGTGACCGAGATGATCTACGGCCTCGATCTGGTGGCGTGGCAGCTCGACGTCGCCGAGGGTCGCCCGCTGCCGATGACCCAGGACCAGCTCGACGCGCGCCGCCGCGGTCACGCGCTCGAATGCCGGATCTACGCCGAGGATCCGGTGAAGTTCTTGCCGTCGCCCGGTCGGATCACGCACCTCCGCGTGCCCGATGGTCCCTACGTCCGCAACGACAGCGGCTGCTACGAGGGCGCCGATATCCCGGTCCACTACGATCCGCTGATCAGCAAGCTCGTCGTCTGGGGCGAGGATCGCAAGGTCGCGGTCGCGCGGATGCGGCGCGCGCTCGACGAGTACACGGTACGCGGCATCGAGACGAACCTCGCGTTCCACCGGCGCTGCGTCCGCCACCCCGAGTTCATCGCCGGCGAATTCGACACCGG
>JBKJUF010000441.1:0-6468 GCA_046590445.1 Kofleriaceae bacterium | reverse complement strand
CAGAGCCGGCAGAGCCGGCAGAGCCGGCAGAGCCGGCAGAGCCGGCCATGTCACCCGCCGAGCCGGCAGAGCCCATCGCGGCGCTGCCGGTGTTGTCGGCAACGGGCGGTGCCTTGTTCTCGGTATCCTTCTTGTTGCTGCAGGCGGGGCTGACAGCGAGGACGGTGGCCAGAACGATCAGTTTCAAGGTCTTCATCGATGACTCCATGCGCCGGGATCAATCAGCCGCTGGTGTGGCGCAACACCAGCGACACGTGAATCGGAATGCGATCGCCATCGAAGTCACCCGCGTCGGGTGCGAGGGCGGTCTCCTTGATGACGAGCGAGAAGTCGGCCTGCACGAGCAGGATCGCACCGGCGAGCCCGAGCCTCGCGAGCGCGGCCGCATCTGGCTTCTTCAGGGTGCCGGCGACGTCGACGACGTGCGGCTTGCCGACGAAGTCGAGCGTGCCCTTCGCGGTGAACGCGACCTGATCGGGCGCATTGGCGCGCGCCGACACGATGCGCTCGAGCTTGAACGTGATGCGCGGATACTTCGTGGCCTGCAGATAATCGTCACGCGCCGACGCCGAGCGCTGGCTGATGCCGGCATCGACGGAGGCCGCCGCGACGCTGACGTCAGCCGTCGATGGGGCGCGGAGGTCGCGCGGATCGCCGAGCCAGGTACCGCGGACGTCACCGCCGAGCCGCGCGTCGAATGCCTCGCCGCCGGCCGACACCTTCGCGGTGATCGAGGTGCCCGCGTGGGCAACGACCTCGTAGCGACCTGCTGGCAGGTCGAGCGATCCGGTGATGCCCTCGCCGATCGCGCTCCCTGCGGTCTGCGTCGGCAGCGTATCGCGGCCGCCAGCGACACCGGAGCCGCTCGCCCACGCGGCGATCGGAACGGTGATCGGGATGACCGCGACGACCCACGATGCGGCGCGCAGGATCGTCGCGCGGCGATTTGTCTTCGTTTCGCGGCGCCGGATGATCCAGCCGCCAAGGGCGAGCCCGATCGCGATGGTGGCGATGATCGCGCACACCTCGAGGCCGAGCCAGATCGGGTGGACGTCGCTGATCCGCCAGCCGAGGTCAGGGTCCGCGACGTAGAACCGCTTGTCGATCGCGGTGTAGAGGTTCCCCGAGCCCTGCATCCACCAGCGCACCAGCGCCGCGATCAGCGCGGCGAGCGGGAGCACGACGGGGGCGAACGGCGACCGCACGGTGCATCCCGTGTACTCGTTGCGGGTGGCCGGCGCATCCTTCTGGCCTGCAACATTGTGTTGCGCTGGCTGTCATCTCACGCTGACAAGTGGTGATAAACGCGCACGATTTCAGGGTCGGTCGACGATCGGCACCAGCGGCTCGCCGTATAGCTCGAGCCACACCTCGCGGGTGAGGGTGCGTAGCCGCTCCGCGGGCATCGCCGCGAGCTGGGTGGCGGTCACGGCGAGCCGCTCCCGATCGATCGCACCGCTGTGGATCGCCGGTTCGACGTCGAGGCCGAGCCGCTTGCCGAGCGCCTCGATCAGCACGACTGCGGCATACGACTCCGGCGTGCCCCAGCTCGGCCGGGCAAACGCGAACTGCGCGACGTTCCACAGGCTGAACTGCGGCGTGACCGGGTCGTTCGCGAGCTGGCTCGTGTACGCGGAGAGCTCGTGGCGCGCGCGTTCGACCGAGCGGCGCGGGACGTCGTTGCGGTCGCTGGCGGGGCCGAGCTGATCCTCGAGCGCCGGCGGGTAGCGCAGCATCGAGGACCGCTGATCGTCGAGGCCGTGCTGCGCCTCGTGACGGCGGATCGTCGCGGCAACGAGCTGGTGACACCGCGATGCGATCCGAGGGCCCTCGAGCCGCGCGATTTCATCATCGATCTCGCCGGCGCGCTCGCGCTGGCTCGCGGGTACCTTGCCCTCGAGCGAAGCGATCAGGTCGCCTCCGAGGAAGAGCTCGCGCGTGCGCGACATCACGAGGCCCTGACGATCGAGCATGTCCCGCCAGCGTTCGACCATCCGCGCGCGCTCGCCGAGCAGCGTGGCGATCTGGGTCGCACGCGCGGCGTCCGCACCGAGCGCCGCCAGCAGATCGCGCCGCACCGCTTCGCCCGCGATCCGCGCGACGCGCTTGCCCTCCGGGCTCGCGAGGTATTCGGGATCGACGAACGGGAACGGCGCGTCCGGTTCGAGCACCGGCAGGACACGCGTCGCGACATGCTCGTCGATCTGGTCGAGCAGCAACACGGGATCGCCGAGCTCCGCGGACTGCATGCCGAGCAGCGTCTTGACGAGGTTCAGGCGATCGAGCCGCCGCAAGCTGAGCACGCGATGCGGCGCCGTCCCGGCCGTCACGAACACGACCTCCTCGACGCGGTACGAGTAGATCACCGCGGCCACGCCACCGCCGGTGTTGATCACGTCGCCCTCGAGGTAGTAGCCGATGCCGACCGCCGCGAGCTGGTCCGACACGCTGCGCACCTTGGTGCGGAGCGCGCGGTTCACGATCTCGAACTCGGCGCTCGAGATCGGCTCGTGCACCCAGCGATCGAGCGCCGCGAGCATGTCGCGCCACGCGGCGGTGAGCAGCGGACCCCGCGCGAGGATCGCGGGTGCATCGGCGAGCCGCGCCGCGCGCGCCTTGCGCTCCGGGTTATCGAACGACGATCGCCGGTCCTCGCCGCTCTCGACCACGAGCTGCGTGAAGTCATCGACGAGCAGCTTCTCGATCGCGGGATCGCTCAGCGGGACGCCGCCATCCTTGTAGGCGCCGGCCGCCGGTGGCGGCAGCGGGCGGGCGTAGGCACGTTTCGCCTGGCCCGGCAGCGAGTCGATGTAGAGATACGTGCCGCCGGCGACGAGCAACGTGCTCAAGGCGAGCATGATCGTGGCGATCGGCGCCCGCGCCGGTGGTTGGGCAGGCAGGCTCGCGTAGGCGGCACGGACCTGCTCGTGATCGGTCGGCGTGACCCCGGTGCTCGCGCGCGCGATGTCGAGCGCGGCGACCCGCAGCACGTGACGCGCGGCCTCCTTGTCGTGAAACCCGCCGTACTCCTTCGTGGCGAGCGCGGCGTCGATCAGGCTGCGCTCGAGCCGGCCGCGCGCCCCACGACGCAGCACCGGATCGATCTTCGCGAGCGCGGCGCGGGCAGCGTCGTCCTCACCGGCGACGACACCGGCGGCGATGGCGGCGAGGACATGGCGGCGGATCACGGCAGGGCTGAGACAACCGCGCCACCGCCCTCGTTGCAACGATTATTGGACGCCAGCCTCACTCGCCAAGCGCGCGGTACTGGCTCGGCCGGCGATCCCGGAAGAAGCCCATGCTCGCGCGGACGCGCCGGAGCTGCGCGAGATCGAGCGTGGCCTGCGCGATTCCCGGTTCGTTGCGGCCGAGCTCGGCGAGCTTGTCGCCGCGCGCGTCGCACACGAACGAGCTGCCGTAGAACGTGATCGCGCCGCCATCGTCGCCCTCCTTGCCGACGCGATTCGCGGCGACGACGCCGACGGCGTTTGCGACCGCGTGGCCGATCATCACGCGCTGCCATGAATCGCGGCTGTCGAGCTCGGGCTCCTCGGGCTCGGTACCGATCGCGGTCGGATAGAACAGCACGTCAGCGCCGGCGAGCGTCATCGCGCGCGCGGCCTCCGGGAACCACTGGTCCCAGCAGATCGCGACGCCGATCATGCCGAACTTCGTCGCGAACGCGCGGAAGCCGGTGTTGCCGGGCTTGAAGAAGAACTTCTCCTGATAGCCGGGCCCGTCGGGGATGTGCGTCTTGCGATAGACGCCGAGGTTCGTGCCGTCGGCATCGATCACCGCGCACGAGTTGTAGTGCTCGGGTCCCGCCTGCTCGAAGAACGACACCGGGATCACGACGCCGAGCTCGGCCGCGAGCGCCTGGAAGTGACGGATCGTCGTGTGTGCCTCGGCAGGCTGCGCGCGCGCGAAGTCTTCCTCGCGCTGGGTGCGGCAGAAGTAGTGACCCTCGAAGAGCTCGCTCGGCAGGATGATCTGCGCGCCGTTCCCGGCCGCCTCGCGCACGAGCTCGGTCACCCGCGCGACGTTCTCGGCGACGTCATCGGTGAACGAGGTCTGGAGCGCGGCGATGGTGACCTTCGACATGTCGCCACCTTAGCAACTCACCGGAGGGGAACGCGGCCGGCTGGCCGAGAGACCGTGCCGCAGCATGTCGAAGCCCGGACATCCCTGACGGCGGGGCGGCAGGAACTGACACCCGTCAGGGGCGTGGTGACCGCTAACACCGCGAAGCCAGGCCGTTCGACCGATGGCCTCGCCGGTGCACGACGAGCAGCCGCATGTCTCGATGGCTCTCCCCACTGTCCCTGCTCGTCATCACCGGGTGTGACAGCACGTTCTCGCCGCCACCGCCGTACGAGGTCGCCGCGCAGGCGCGCGCGATCTCGCTGGCCAACACGCATACCGGTGTCGTCACCGAGCTCGCACCGAACACGGTCGAGAACGTGTCGGTCACTGGCATCCCGCAGCCGACCGATGCCGAAGGCAATCCGCTCGCGCTGATGTTGCCCGCGGGACGCGACGTCGCGGTCGGCCGCGTCCACGCGTGCATGCTGTCGACGACCGGCAGCGTGCACTGCTGGGGCGATCACACGCTGGGCGCACTCGGGTCGCATCGCGCGTGCATCCCGCCGCCCGCCGATCAGCCCGAGGCGGAGCCGGACTGCGTGCTCGGCCCGCTGATCCTGCCGGCGTTGCCGCCGGCGCGCGAGCTCGCCGCGGGGGACGACGTCACGTGCGCGATCCTCGAGGACGCCGATCGCGTGGTGTGCTGGGGCGAGCGCGGCGACAAGCTCGGCGGTTCGGTGCTGCCGTCGCTCGATCCGCCGACGCCGGTGAAGCTGCCCGACGGCAGCTTGCTCGCGGCCGACCGCCTGACCATCGCGCACGGCTCGGTCTGCGCGATCACGCACGACCGCACGCTGTGGTGCTGGGGCGAGCGATTCGGCGCGACGCCGCAGCTCCAGCCGCAGATCGGTGTCATCGACATCGCGATCGGTCGCCGCCACAGCTGCATCATCGACGACCGGGGCCTCGCGTGCTGGGGCGACAACCGCAACGGCCAGGTCGGCAACATCGTGGCCGCACGCAAGTGCCGCGGCGACAGCCCGTGCGTGATCGCCAACCCGCACCCGATCGATCTCGATGCGACGCGCGTCGTCGTCGGCGAGCGTCACACGTGCGCGCTGCGCCGCGATGGCCTGGTCGCGTGCTGGGGCTCGAACGAGGTCGGCCAGCTCGGCCGCGATGACGCGTTTCTCGTCGGTGAGCTCGGCTATGCGATCGATGGCGCCGTCGACCTCACGAGCGGCTACGCGCATGTCTGCGCGCTGCGCGACGACGGTGGCGCGTGGTGCTGGGGCTCGTCCTCCGAGATCGATCCGTCCGTGTCCAAGGAGAACCAGTGATGATCCGCTTCGAATCGCTTGTCGGCTCGCTCGCAGTCCTCGCGCTCTGCGCCACCGCTCATGCCCAGGCGCCCGGCGAATCACCGCCCGCGGGCGACGACTCCGACCACTCGATCGTGCCGCACGCGAACATCGGCTTCGAGCTGCTCGGCGGCGCCGACGCGTTCAGCGCCGGGTTTCGCGGGCACGTCGGCGTCGACAAGGCGTTCGGCAGCGGCCGCATCCAGCCAAGCATCGGCATGGGCGGGACGTTCGGGCTCGCCTCGCTGGCGGTCTCGGATCCGAGAGCGCTCGACGGCACCGTCACGATCGGGCACGCCGACTGGGGACCCGAGGTGCAACTCGGCGCCCGCTGGGTCGACGGCGGCATCGTCGACACCCGCGTGTTCGCGAGCTTCGCGTACCTCTACACCGACCTCGACGATCGGCTGATGCTCGACGCGATCGAGGGCGTCGGCGGCACCCGCGGCATGCGCGCCTCGCTCGGCGGAAACTGGGCCGATCGCCAGGGCCGGGCCGCGGTCAGCGATCTGAACGACGAGAAGCACGCGGCCGACTGGCTGATCATGCTCGCCCCGCAGCAGGTCGAGATCACGTGGGAGCGCAGCGGCGGCTCGGATCGCTACGGCGTCACGATCAGCTACGGGCTCTGACGCGACGGTTGCTGCTGCGTCGAGCAGTGGAACGCGCCACCACCGACGACGACTGCCTTGCCATCGATCGCGACGGTCCGCCGTTGCGGGAACAGCGCGGCGATCGTGGCGACCGCAGCATCATCGGCTGCCACGCCGTAGGTCGGCACGATCACCGAGGTGTTCGAGATGTAGAAGTTCATGTAGCTCGCGGGCATGACCATGCCGGCGGCGTCGAGCACGGTGCCCGGCGATGGCACGGTGACCACCTCGAGCAGGCGCTCGTCGGCGCCCCGCGCGGCACGGAGATCCGCGAGGATGCCGGCGAGCGCGTCACGGTTCGGATCGTCGGTCGCGGGCTCCATGCACGCAACGACGCCCGGTGCGACGAACCGCGCGAGCGTGTCGATGTG
>JBKJUF010000346.1:0-17687 GCA_046590445.1 Kofleriaceae bacterium | reverse complement strand
GCGGGCATGAGGTCGGGCGTGAACTGCACGCGCGAGAAGCTGGCGTCGATGGTCTCGGCGAGCGTGCGTACGAGCATGGTCTTGCCCAGGCCGGGCACGCCCTCGAGCAGCGCGTGGCCACCGCCGAGCAGACACATCATCACGCCCTCGACGATCTCCTCCTGGCCGACGATCATCTTGCCGATCTCCTCGCGGAGCAGGCGGAGGTCAGCGGTGAAACCCGCGACCGTCGACTCGACGTCACGGCTCATGGCGGGCGCAGCAGCTTGGGTCATGGATTCGCCTTCGGTGCGGGAGGTGCCGGAACAGTCGTGGCCGCGTCGTCACCGGCGGGTGCTCCGCTCGGGTGGATCTTCGCAAAGTAACGCTTCACGTAATACTTGTAGCTGGAGGGCAGCTTCTCGGTTCGCATGACCTCCTCGACGATGCGCTGGTAGTCCGCGTAGACCTCCTGGTAGCGCTTCGAGGCAAAGCCCTTCTGCGCGGCCGCGAGGATCGTCTGGCGCGTCGAGCCGCCCTGGCTGCCCGCCTTGCCCTGGAGGTCCTGGTCCTTGGTGTGGCCGCCCTTGTCGGTCGGATCGCCGGTGAGGTTCGGATCGTGGCCGGTGCCCCACGAGTCTCCCCCTGGCCCCTGGCCCTGGCCGGGACCACCAGGCTGATTGCCCTGGCCCCCGCCGGGCTGACCCTGACCGGGCTGGCCGGGCTTCCACGCCTGGCCCGAGCCCTTCTTGCCGCGTGCGCGCGCGGCAAAGTCCTTGTTCTTGCCGTTCTTGCCGAACGGATCCTGCGGGCCCTTGTTGCCCTTCTGCTTCGCGCGCCGCATCGCCTCGCGAAGGTCATCCATCTGCGACGACATCTTCTTCTGGGTCGCCTGCTTGCGCTGATCCTGATCGACGCGACCGGTCTCGCGCGCGGCGTCCTTGATCTTCTGGGACGCCTGCTTCTCGCGCTCCTCCTGCTCCTCCTGGTTCTCCTGCTTGTCCTTTGGCTTGCCGAGCTGCTCGGCGGCCTTCTCGAGATCCTTCTGCAGGCGCTTCACGGCCTCGCGCTGCGCCGACTGGTTCTTCTCGTCTTCCTTCTTCTCGAGCTTCTTGAGCTCGTCCTTCGCCTTCTGCAGGCGGCGCTCGGCATCGAGCTTCTGCTGCTCGGTCTTCGCCTGCTCCTTCTCCTTCTGGAGGCGGCGGACCTGCTCCTCGAGCTTCTGCTGCTGCTGATCGAGCTTCTGCTTCTGATCCTTCTGCTGCTTCTCCATCTGCTTGGAGACGTCGTCGAGCTTCTTCGCCAGCTCCTGCTTCTGCTTCTCGGTCATCGGCTTCTTGTCGTGCTCGGCCTGCTGCTGCTTCAGCTCCTCGAGCTTCTTCTGCAGATCCTGCTTGTCCTGCTCGGAGAGCGACTTGTCCTGCTCGAGCTTCTTCTCGAGCTCCTGCTTCTCCTGTTCGAGGCCCTTGGGATCGAGCTTGTTCGCGAGCTTCTCGAGCTCCTGCTTGGCCTTCTCGAGGTTGTTCTGCTTGAGCGCCTCGCCGAGCTCCTTGGTCTGCTCGTTCTTGGAGAGCTCCTTGCCCATCTCGGCCATCTGCTTCGCGAGCTCGGCCTGGTCGGGCTCGGCGCCCTGGTTCATCAGGTCTTCGGCCTTCTGGAGCGCCTCGAGGAGCTGCTCCTTCGTGATCTTGCCCTCCTCGGCATCCTTGAGGAGCTGCTCGATCGTCTTCGCGAACTTGTCGAGGTCATCGATGTTGTCGCGCTGCGCGATCCGCTTGAGCTCGCCGAGGATCGCCTCGACGTACGCCTTCTCGTCGGGATCGAGGACGACCGCCTCGGCGCTGTGGAACCGTGCGTCCTTCGGATCGACGACGGTGAACGCGACGGGGCCGACGGTGCGGCTGCCGATGTGAGCGGTGAGCACGGTGTCGCCGATCGGAGCGTCGGCGGGGATCCGGATCCGGATCGACTCGCGGGTCCAGTCGAGGATCACGACCGGGCGCGCCTTCCCAGCCTGGCCGAGGTAGACCGAGGTGCCCTCGGGGACAAAGCCCGACGTCTGGATCGGTGGCGCCGCAGCCTCGGCGGGTACGTTCGGCGCACCGAGGACGTGACGCGCGTTGCCGCCAAGCCCGGCGACCGGAGCAGCGAGGCCCATCATCAAGTTGTCACCGTGGAGCGTGACCTCGGCGCCAGGAGGGGCATGGTCGGGGTCGGCGTGGGACAGCCGCGGCGAGCGATCGACCGTCGGCAGTGCGAGGCCGGCGGCGAGGGCCGAGACCACGAGGAAGCCGGCCGCAGCCCGCAGATCTCTTGGCGACGCGAACGGGGTGGCGGCGCGGATGTTCGCGCGGGGCACGGCCTTCACGCCGTCGCGGATCGCCGCGATCATCAGGTCGGCGGTCTCGTCGTCGGGACTCGGAGCGGCGCCTGCAGTCGCCATCGTGCGGCGGAACGCGATCGCGGTCGACAGCCGGTCTGCGAGGTTGGACGCGCGATCGATCCGGCGCGCGACGGTCTCGTCATCGAGCGGGCGCAGCGCGCTGACGACCGCGCCGATCACGATCAGCAGGCCGGCGCCCACGATCATCGCGATCCCGGTGGTGGTCCCGACGGCTCTGGTGCGGATCGCGAAGATCACGGCAAGTGCGATCGCGGAGGCAAGGACGGTCGCGGTCACGGCGCCTTCGAGGGCCCATTGCGTGCGGATCCGCAGCCGCGCCTGGGCGATCAGGCGCTGGATTGCCGAGGTGTCATGAAGGCTTCGCACACTGGCTCCTGTCACCCGCAGCTCGGGCTCCGATCCATGCCGTCAACGATCGAGGTTAGCACCAACATTCCACGTGCCAGCCCGACTTGAGGTCTAACTCCCCTGGCCTGGCCCGCGACTCGTGCGACACCGGATCGCGTGATCGGGTTGCCGTCGACACGCCCGGGCGTTGCCTACATCGGCCTACCCGATCCGCGAGGGAGCTTCGTTCACAGCCAGAACGCGGCGAGCGAGAACTTGTTGCTCGTGGTGTCGAGGACCTCGTACGTCTCTCGGCCCCGCGGCGTCGGTAACAGTGACTTCACGCTCGAGATCCGGCCGGCCTCGGTGATCAGGAAGTACTTGCGGCCGAGCGGCGCTCGCGTGCGGTCGTTGATGTACTTGTTGAACTCGACGTTGTTGGTCGCGACCAGCGAGGTCTTCATCTCGGGCAACCACGACCAGATCTCGCCGCCGGACCAGAAATTCTCGCCCCGCCAGTAGAGCTGCCACGCGATCAGGCGGTCGGCGTCGACGGCGCGCACCGGCTTGCGACCGCGGATCGCCTCGGGCGGCTTGAGCTTGCGGTTTTCGCGGTCCTTCTTCGAGACCTTCTTGTACGCCGCGAGCGCGCGCTCGTACTCGGTCACCCGACGCTCGCAGTCCGCGAGCAGCTGATCGATCGGGGCACGCGCGCCGGGGAACAGCTTCACGGTGACGTCGTGATCGCCGATCCGGGTGACCGTGCCGTCCGCCGACACCTCCTGCTCCATGATCCGCTCGTCGGTCGCCTTGTTGACCTGCAGCTTGATCGTCATCGGCTGACCGAGCTGCAGGGTCTCGGGGATGAACGTCTCGAAGCGCCAGGTGTCGAGATCGCCGTGCTCGCGCAGCTCGTCGGCACACTGGCCGGCGCCGAAGAACACCTGCTTCTCGCCATAGATGTTGCGCTGCTCGTAGTAGGTGCGAACGGCCTCGCGCATGCCCCAGTGCTTGCCGGCGATCGGCATGTAGACCTGGAGTGCCCAGATCGCGATCACGATCCCCGCGGTGCCGGTCAGCGCGACGCCGAGCCGGACGAACCGGGTCGCGAGGAAGCCGACCCCGACGGCCGCGAAGATGCCGAGCCCGAGGATGCCATCCGACGGATCGACCTGCCACGGCTCCGCCGACGGCCACGGCCGGTCGTAGCGGAACACGAACATCTCGATCCAGCGCTCCGGCTCGAACATCAGGTCGCGGCAGATCAGCAGCACGATGCCGATCGCGATCACGGCGTAGACCGGATGCATGCGGTCGCGGCGCGCGAGCAGATCGTCGAGGTAGAACGCCACGAGCAGGCCGAACGGCGGGATCACCGGGAGGATGTAGTGGTGGAACTTCGTCTGCACGAAGCAGAAGACGAACATCGCGACGATCGCCCACAGCGTGACGAGGAAGCGCACGCGGCCCTCGCGGGTCGCCCGGCTCGCGCGCAGGAACGCGGCGGCGAGCGCGGCCGGCAGCAGCGCCGCCCACAGCCACATGCCGTGGCCGATCTGCGCGGTGTAGCCGCCGCCGCCGGTGGCGAGCCACGCGAACGTGCCGGGCGAGCTGTCGACGCCGGTCGCGGCGCGGTTGAGGATGTGCGTGAAGAAGTACTCGTCGACGAAGCGCACGCCCTCCTTGAGGTACATGCCGAGGTGCCACGGCAGCGCGACCGCGGTCATCAGCAGGAGGCCGCGCTTGATGTCGAACGCGCCGTCCCACAGCGCGCGCCAGCGCCAGAACATGATCACGTGAAAGCCCATGACGCCGACGACGACGGTGAAGCCCGGCGGCCCCTTCGCGAGGATGCTGACCCCGAGCAGGAAGTACGCGCCGAGCAGATACATCTGCCGCATCGTCGCGATCGGCTCCATCCGCAGCGCGTGCTCCGCGATCAACGCGAGCCCCGCCCAGCCGCGCGCCAGGAACGTGAGGGTCCAGATCACGGCCATCGTCGCGATCACGAGGACGAGCAGGAGGTTCGTCGCGAACGGGATCGGCTGGCGGAGGTTCGCGAGCACGATGCCGACGATGCCGAGCAGCGGCAGCGCGTAGATCAGGTAGCGATCGAGCGAGTAGCGCTCCCACGGGCGCAGGATGTCGTCGAAGACGTGGCGCCGCAGCGATTGCCCAGGCCGGCGCTGTGGCATCGGCACGTCGCGGATCGCCGCGATGATGCCACCGACCAGCACGAACGGCAGGCGGACGATCAGCCAGCCGTCGCGTGACAGCCCGCCGACGAGCAGCAGCATCATCGCGGGCAGCCAGATCGCCGGCGTCGGCATCGGGCTGCGGATCGCGAGCTGCGGCGAGCGGATGAAGTAGTACGCGAGGTAGGCCGCCTGCAGGAGGACGAAGCCGGTCGCGATCCCGAGCACGAGGTGGCGCGCGTCGAACGCGATCCGGCGCCGCGGGCCAAGGAGGGAGAGGAACCCGAGCGGCGCGATCGGGCGCTCGCCATCCTCGACGGCCATCGCGAACAGGGCGATCGCGCCGATCGTGCACGCGACCATCGGCATGTCGGGGATCGCGTTGCGCGCGATCATGCAGAACATCGGTGTCGAGCCGACGACGAGGAGCGCGAGCCAGGCGAGCCGGCGATTGACCAGCCGCGCGAGCATCCACCACATCAGCGTGAGCCCCGCGATCGCGCACAGGATGAAGGGCAGGCGGATCCCGATCATCGTGCGCCCGCTCGCGGTCATCTCGCCCGAGTAACCGCCATCGTCGCCGACGCCGACCGCCTGCATGCCGGCCGCCATCAGCCAGAACGCGAGCACCGGCTTGCTGCGAAACCCCTCGTTGTCGCCGGGGCTGCCACTCGACGTCCCGTTCCACTTGGTGTGGACGAGATCGTGATCCTGCAGCATCGTCCGCGCGACCTCGCCGTAGTGGGTCTCCCACGGATCGACGAGCGAGTAGCTCCAGATGCCGGGCACGAGCGCGAGCATCGAGACCAGCACCACGAGGGCGAGCTCGACACCGAGCGAACGGCGGCGAGGTTCGAGGATCTCTGCGGGGGCGAGCGGCAGCGACATGCGCGGCGCGAACCTAACACGGCATGTTAGCTTCGCTGCGGTGTCGAGGTTCCCCGATGTCTCGACGGCGGGCGCGGCGGTCCCGGCCTCGATCTTCGCCCGGCTCCGCGAGCACCTCGCGAAGTTTACAGATTCCGGGGGCGACGTGATCCCGCTCCAGATCGGCGACACCCACCTCGCGCCTGCCGCGTCGCTCGACCAGGTCGCGTGGGCGGCGCACGCCCCGGCCGATCTCTACAGGTATGGCAACCCGGCGGGGTGGACGCCGCTCGTCGACGCGCTCGCCGCGAAGGCGCAGCACCAGAACCGCATCCCGGTCACCGCGGCCGGCGTGCAAGTCGCGTGCGGCGCCACCCACGCGCTTGCGTGCTCGGTGCAGGCGCTCTGCGATCCAGGGGACGAGCTGATCCTGCTGACGCCGCACTGGCCGTTGATCCGCGGCATGGCGCTCGGGTTCGGCGTGGTGCCGGTCGAGGTGCCGTTCGCGATGACGATGCCGGCCGGCGAGCTCGCCGCGGCGATCGAGCGCGCGATCACGCCGCGGACGTCGGCGATCTACTACGCCTCGCCGAATAACCCCGACGGCGCGATGCTCGACGCCGCGCAGCTCGCCGCGCTCGCCGAGGTCTGTGTGCGCCATCGCCTGTGGATCCTCGCCGACGAGGTGTACGAGGACTACGGCTACGACGCCGCGCATGTCTCGATCGCGTCGCTGGCGGGCGGCAGCGAGCGCACGATCACCGTGTTCTCGTTCGCGAAGAGCTACGCGCAGGCGGGGCTGCGGGTCGGCTACGCGCTGGCGCCCGATCCGATCGCGGCGACGCTGAAGAAGCTCGTCAACCACTCCGTCTACAACGTGCCGGTCGCGATGCAGCGCGCGGCACACGGCGCGCTGACCGCCGGCGCGGCGTTCCTCGCCTCGGCGCGCCAGAGCTATCGCGACGCCCGTGATCGCGCGCGCGCGCGGCTCGTCGCCCCGGCCGCAAGCCCGCCCGGCGGGTCGTATCTGTGGGTCGACTTCGCGCGGTGGAGCGGTCCCGACTGCATGCCGGTGCTCGAGGCGTGTGCGGCGGACGGCGTGCTGCTCGCGCCGGGCGGCGCGTTCGGCGAGACCTGCCACGGCTTCGCGCGGCTGTGCTTCACCGGCGTGCCGAGCGATCGGCTCGACGAGGGCATCGATCGGATCAACGCGGTGCTGGCGCGGCTGGGCGAGCTGCGCGGGACCCGATGATCATCGACGAGGGCGACACGTATCGCGCGTTCCTCGAGGCGGTCGCGGCCTGCGAGCCGGGGGCGCGGGTGGCCGACATGCTCGCGCAGCCATACCCGCGACAGCTCCACGCGGCGCCGGGCCCGCATCCCGAGCTCCGCGCGGTCCGCGATCGGATCGGCGTCGCGGTCGGCAAGGCGGCGGTCGCGATGGCGCGCGGGGCAGGGCCGGTCGCCCGCGGCCTCGCGGTGACCATCGATCCGGCGAGCACGAGTGACCCACGCGACGTGCCCGCACCGCCCGCGGCGCTGCCCGCCGGCTGGCGCTTCGTCCACGCCGGCCATCCCGATCCCGACGACCGCAGCATCGCGGCAGCCGCCGAGGTCCGCGCCCTGGTCGAGGGCGCGACCGACGAGGATCTCGTCCTCGCGCTGATCTCGGGCGGCGCGTCGGCGCTGATCGAGGAGCCTCGGATCGCGCTCGCCGAGCTGCAGATGATGATGCGCACGCTGAGCGCTGCAGGCGTCGCGATCCACGAGCTCAACGCGGTCCGCTGCGCGCTGTCGACGATCAAGGGCGGCCAGCTCGCCGAGGCGTGCGGCGCGCGGATGTGGACGCTCGTCACCAGCGACGTGATCGGCGATCCGCTTGACGTCATCGGGTCGGGCCCGACGATCGGTCCGTGGCTCGGGACGCCCGGGCTACCTGCGGACGCGGGTGCGGCAGCGGAGGTCCGGCGGCAGCTCGCCATCGACGTGCTCGCGCGCCACCGCATCGCGGTGCCCGGCGTGTTGACCACGCCGGTCGCGTCGCGGATCGTGACCCGCCACGATCGCGCCGAGCTCGTCGTCGGCATGCGCGCGTTCGCGGATGCCGCGCGCCAGGCGCTCGCCGATCACGGCGTCTACGCTCGCCGCCTCGACCCGCCGTTCGCGGGTGACGTCGACGCCGTCGCGACCCTGCTCGCCTCGCGCACCGGCCCGTTCGTGGCGTGGGGCGAGGCGACGGTCCGGATCCCGGACGATCACGGCGACGGCGGTCGCGCGCAGCAGCTCGCGCTCGCGCTCGCCAAGCGGTTTGCTGGCCAGCCGCGCAGCGCGCTCGTGATCGGCAGCGACGGCATCGACGGACCGCACCTCCGCGATCGCGCGACGCCGGCGGGCGCGTACGTCGACGGCGACACCTGGGGTGCCCTCCGGGTCGCCGGCGTCGATCCCGACGAGGCCCTCGCACGCTGCGATGCCGGCAACGCGCTGGCGCTGATCGGCGCCCTCGTGGTCACCGGCCCGACCGGCGTCAACCACGCGGACATCGCGATCGTCGGCTAAACATCGCGCGTCTTAGAGAGGGGACGGTGTCAACCTTGACAACCTTTCGGACGCCGGACAGCGCGCAAGGTTGACAAGGTTGACACCGTCCCCACGCCGGACAGCGCGCAAGGTTGACAAGGTTGACACCGTCCCCGTGAGCGGAGGCTGCTATATGGGGGCGTGGCGTGGACGACGCTCGGCGTGCTCGACTGGACGACCCAGCGCTTCACCGAGGCCGGGATCGGGGCGGCGCGCCTCGAGGCGCAGCTGTTGCTCGCGCATGTCCTCCAGTGCTCGCGGATGCAGCTCTATACGGGCTTCGATAAGCCGCTCGGCGAGGACGAGCTCGCCGCCTACCGCGGCCTGATCAAGCGGCGGCTCGCCGGCGAGTCGGTGTCGTACCTGCTCGGCGAGCAGGAGTTCTGGGGGCTGCCGTTTCACGTCGACGGCTCGGTGCTCGTGCCGCGCCCCGATACCGAGACGGTGATCGAGGTCGCGCGCGCGCTGCGTGCCGACCGCGCGGCACCGTGCCGGGTGCTCGACCTGTGCACCGGCTCCGGGGCGATCGCCGTGGCGCTCGCAAAGGAGCTGCCGGCCGCGCAGCTCGTCGCGACCGAGGTCTCGCCGGCTGCCGCCGCGCTCGCGAAGCGCAACGCCGAGCGCAACGGGTTTGCCGATCGAATCGACGTCCGGATCGGCGATCTGTTCGCGCCGGTCGCGCGCCCACCACGTGATGATGGCGGTCACGCCACGCGCGACGATGCCCGCGACGATGGTCGCTTCGATCTGATCGTCGCGAACCCGCCGTACATCGCGAGCGCCGTGATCGCGACGCTGTCGGCGGAGGTCCGCGGCGAGCCCCGGATCGCGCTCGATGGTGGCCCGGATGGCCTCGTGTTCTACGACCGGATCTGCGCGGATGCCCGCAGCTACCTGGTGCCGGGCGGGGCGCTCGTCGTCGAGCACGGCTTCGATCAGGCGGATTCCGTGCGCACGCGCTTCGAGCGCGCCGGCTTCACGGACATCGTGCTCGTGCACGATCTCGGCAAGAACCCGCGGGTCACGCGCGGCATCGCACCCTGACCGGTGGTCGCCGTGTACGATGCCCCGGTGCGCCCGACCCGGATGGCCTGCGTGAGGCTCGTGGGTCGCGTCATGCTCGCGGCGACGGCCGTCGCGATCGTCGCATGGGCACCGCAGTCCGTGCACGCGGATGACCGCCTCGAGCGCGCGCTCGCCGAGCAGGTCTGCAACGCCCAAGACCCGCGCTGCGACTGGCTGAGGACGCTGTCATCGCTCGAGCGCGCGACCGTGCTGCGCGCGATCGCGAAGCGTGGCTACGCGGTCGAGCCGTCGCCGTGGGGCAAGGTGATCGGCAAGGTCCACGTCTACAACGAGGACGTGTTCGCCGAGAAGTCGCGGCTGTTGCGGTTCTTCAACCGGTTCCACGTCACCACCAAGGAGTACGCGATCCTCGACGAGATCGTGATCGGCGCGGGCGAGGTGTGGGATCAGGGGCGCATCGACGAGACCGCGCGCAGGCTGCGCGATCCGCTGTGGACCTCGGTGATCAGCGTGTTGCCGGTGAAGTCCGCGGATCCCGCGAAGGTCGACATGCTCGTCGTCACCCGCGACGTCTGGAGCCTGCGGCTCAACACGAGGTACACGTTCCAGGAATCCAAGCTCACCGATCTCCAGCTCGCGCTCTCCGAGAACAACTTCCTCGGCACCCGCACCGTGCTCGCGGTCGGCGTCGACATGGACCAGGGCGCGATCTCCGTCGGACCGCTCTTCATCGACAAGAACCTGTTCGGCGAGCACGTCGAGCTGCGCGCGCGGCTCGATACGATCATCAACCGCGACGCTCTGTTCCCGAAGCGAGTCGGCAGCTTCTCGGGCGGCGAGGTGAACGCCGAGGGCTCGCAGAGTGCGGTCGCGGTCTCGAAGTCGCTGTGGTCGCTCGCCTCGCAGTGGGGCGCCGGCCTCGCGTTCAGCCATCGCTACGCGATCGATCGCCAGTTCTTCAGTACCAGCCTGCGGCCGATCCGCTGCCCCGAGGGTGGCCCCTGCGAGTACCGCTTCGATCCGGCGACGACGCCGGCTGACGAGCTCTTGCCCTGGGTCTACGGCATGCGGCGGTGGAGCCTCGGCGCGAATGCGGTGCGCCAGCTCGGCGGCACGCGCGTCAAGCACCAGGTCGCGATCGGCCACAGCCTGAGCAGCGTGCGGCCCTACCTGCTCGACGACTTCCCGGGCACCGTCGCCCAGCGCGAGCCATTCATCGACGCGGTGCTACCGCGCTCCGAGTTCTCGTCGGTGTTGACCCTGTCGTACGGCTTCTTCACGCCGCGGTTTCGCACGTTCCGCAACGTCGTCAGCTACGAGCTCGCCGAGGACGTGCGGTTCGGCCCGGACTTCGACGTGTCGTACGGGCTCGCGCTCGAGGCGCTCGGCTCGGACGCGAATTTCCAGCGCGCGAGCGCGTCGCTCGGCTGGACGTTCCCGTGGTGCCGCGATGGCTTCGTGCGGCCGTCGATCGGCGCGACCACGCGATACCAGCAGAACGTCAGCGAGACCTCGAGCTTCATCGATAACACCGCCTCGCTGGGCGTCCGCGTCGTGACGCCGACATACTGGATCGCGCGCATCGTCGCGCAGGCGACCGCCGCGACCCGCTGGAACGACACCCAGAACGCGTCGTTCGCGGTCGGCTCCGACGACGGCCTCCGCGGCTACTCGATCAACGAGTTCCGCGGCCAGCGCCTGCTGCGCGGAAACCTCGAGGTCCGCTCGATCCCGACGCCGTTCTGGGTCCTTCGCGTCGGCGGCGTGCTGTTCTACGATGTCGCCGGTGCGGGCGACACGTTCACCCGGCGCTGCGACATTGCCGGCGATCCCGCAACCTGCTCGTCGGTGCCGCTGCATCACGACGTCGGGTTCGGGCTGCGCGCGCTGATCCCGCAGAGCAACCGCGAGCTCTTCCGGTTCGATCTCGCCTTCCCGCTCAACGACGGCGTGCGCACGCAGGCCGGCTCGCCGAAGTTCATCGCGAGCTTCGAGCAGGCGTTCTGATCAGCGCGTCGCGCGGAGGAAGCGGGCGCTCAGGTACAGCGCGGTGACCGTCAGGCCCGCGGAGAGTCCCCACCACAGGCCGGGCGCGCCCATGCCGGCACCGAACGCGAGCGCGAGCGAGATCGGCAGCCCGATCGCGTAGTGGCCGAAAAGGTTGCCGACGAACGTCGCGCGGGTGTCGCCGAGGCCGCGCAGCGCACCCGCCGCGATCGCCTGCGCACCATCGGAGAGCTGGAACAGCGCGGCGAGCTGGAGCAGCGGCACGGTCGCGGTGACGATGGCGGCGTCGTCGGTGAAGATGCTCGCGAGCACCGCGGGCGCGATCACGAAGGCGGCGGCGAACCCGGTCATGCCGGCGAGCCCGAGCGTCAGCCCGATCACGCCGCGCCGGCGCGCGAGCGCGATATCGCCGGCGCCGATCGCGTGACCGACGCGGACGCTGGTGGCGGCGCCGATGCCGAGCGCGAGCGAGAACGTGAAGCTCGACAGGTTGAGCGCGATGCTATGCGCGCCCGCCGACCGCGTCCCGAGGTGCGCGGCGAGCACGGTCGCGACGCCGAAGATCCCGATCTCGAGGAACAGCTGGCCGCCGACCGGCCCGCCATAGCGGACGATCTCGCGGAGGTCCGCGCGCGTCGACGGTGGCCGTGGCGCACCGCCGTCGAGCGAGCGCACGGCGCCGAAATAGACGGCGAGCACGACGAGCTGCACGAACACCGTCGCGATCGCGGCACCGACGACGCCGAGCGGGGGCAGCCCGATCGACGAGACGCCGAAGATCAACACGACGTCGAGCAGCGCGTTCGCGATGTTCGCGCCGATCACCGCGATGACGAGCGGGCGCGTGGTGTTGCGGGCGGCGAGGTAGCTGCGCAGCGCGATCGACATCAGGAACGGCACGACGCCGACCGCGCGGAGATGCACGTAGATCCGTGCCTCGCGCGCGACCTCGGGTTCGACGTCGGTCACGAGCAGGATCAGCGGCGACAGCATGACGGCCGCCATCGCCGCGAGCCCGACGAGGATCGCGAGCCGCAGCCCGGCGCCCATCGCGCGGCGCGCGTCGTCGATGCGGCCCGCGCCGATCGCCTGCGGGATCACGGTGTCGAGGCCCATCACGATGCCGAGGCCCACCGCGATGACCGCGAACAATAGATTGTTGCCGACGCCCGCGGCGGCGAGCGCGGTGTCGCTGTAATGGCCGAGCAACGCCGCATCGACCGTGCCCATCAGCTGGAAGCCCAGCTGCTGCGCGGCGAGCGGGATCGCGAGCGCGATCTGCGCCCGCACCTCCGAGGGGGCGGGGGCCGCGCCGGCGGTCGCCGCGTTCACTTGAGCGCGCGAGGAGACATCGGCGCGTTCTTGAGCGTCAGGTTCTTCGCGACAAGCTTCGCGAGCTCGAGCCGGCGCGCGGTGTCCGGGCCGACCACGCGTACGTAGCACGGCGCATCGTCATCGATGAACAAGAGGCCCTGGCCGTGGTGATCGAGCGCCTTCGCACCCACCTGGACATCGCTCGACTCGCCGGGCCGGTGCGCCTCGATGCCCGCGTCGTTCGGCTTGATCGCGCCGGCATCGGACATCTCGTCGTACTTCGCGACGAGATCGGCGTTCTGTCGCTTGTACTGATCGAACAGCGCATCCGCCGTCTTCTTGTAGTTGTCGCGGCAGTCGAAGTCGAACGTCCAGTACGCGAACACCGGCACGCCGGCGTCGGTGAGCTGACCGCTGTTGACCTCGTAGACGCACGGGTGCGCGAGGCCCTTCTGGATCGGCGCCGGGTTGTCGATCTGGCGGGCGGTACCACCGAGCACCGGTCCGAGCACGTCAGGCGCCGCGATGCTGTCGCACTTGAACTGCTCGGGCCACACGCCCGCAAGCTCCCGCGTGGCCTCGACCGGCTTGTCCTTGGTCTCGACCGTCCCTCCGTCGGACTTGCAGGCTCCGACGACGGCGAGGAAGACAGCGAGCGATGTACGGCGCGACATCATGCGGCGCCGACGGTATCGGACTACGGGCGGTCAATCCAGTGCAGCGACCCGCGTGGTGGCGTCGTAGACGAGTCTCAGCTCCGCGACCTCGGCGATCGCCTCCCCGAGCGCGAGCAGCGGGGCAGGGCGGCGGGCCTCGTCGAGGTGGATCGTGCCGCCGACGCGGCGCTCGACGTAGGCGACGTACATCCCGCCGCGGCGGGCCGACACCACGACAGCGCGCAGATGAAACAGCGGGATCGCGGCGCGGCGGCGCACGCCGAGGACGCGCTGCTCGCTCCGGAGCAGGCCATCGTCGCGATCGAAGACCAGCTTGCGGCGCAGCGTGCCGAGCAGGACGCCCATGCCGAACGAGATCGCGCCGATCAGCGTCGCCCACAACAGATCGAGCGTGACGAGGTACGCGCCGGCCGCGGTCATGCCCCAGCCGGTCCAGTTGGTCCCGCGCGTCAGCGCGAGCTCGACGCGCGTGCTCGTCCGCGTTCGGATCTGCACCGAGCCGAGCCAGTCGAGCATGATCCAGCGTACGGCCTCGCGAGGTGCGTGGCCAGGTACGGTGGTGTTCCGACGCGCGCTCAGTCCGCGCCGTCGCCGCTGCCACCGTCGCCGCCACCACCATCAGATGCCGAGGCGGGTGCACCGCCCTCGGGCCCGCCCGGTCCGCGCCACTCACGCTGCTTGCCACCGCGGCCGCGCCGCCGCCGGCGTCGCCGCTTGCGGATCGGCTGGCCATCGGGACCGAGCGCCACCGGTTGCGACCCCGCGCCGGTGGATGCAAAGAACTCGACCGGCGCACCGGGCTCGCCGCCACCACCGCTGTTGCCGCCGGTACCACCGCCGCTGCCCACGCCGCCGCTGCTGGTGATCGACGCACCGGTCGCGCCCGGCGCCGTAGCACCGTTCTGCCGCATCTCGGGATCGCGCCTCCGCCGGCGCCGGCGTCGACGCTTGCGGTCGCCCGGCGCACCGGCTTCGCCGCCGGGTACCGGCTGCGCGAGTTGACCCTGACGACCATCGCCGCCGGGCCGCGGACCGTTGGGACCCGCGCCGCCGAACCGCGGACGATCTTCGCGACGTGCGAAACCACCACCACCACCGCCACCGCCGCCGCCACGGCCTCCGCGCTCCCAGCGTGTGCCCTTCTTGCCGCCGCCGCGGCGGCCGACTCCAGCGTCATTCGGATTTGCCGACGCGACCGGCGCCGCCGCGATCCGCATCGGGCCGCGCACGTACTCGATCACCGGGCCACCGGCGCCGCCCCCATTGCCGCGTCGCGGCTGGGCATCGGCACCCGGGGCGCTCGACAGCACCGGCGTCGTGAACGCGCTCTTCGGCGGCATCATCGCGCGCCGCTTGCGACGGCGTCGACGGCGTCGCCGGCGAGCCTCGGCCGCGCTCGCCGAGCCCGACGCGTCGTCGAGGAGGACCGCACGCTGCTTGGGGACCTTGGGGACCTTCTTGCGCGCGAGCACGGTGATCTCGCCGGGACCCTCGACGCCTTCCTCGGCCAGCTCGGCCGCGGTCTTGTCGATCACCTCGTAGTCGTCATCGTCGTCATCGTCATCGTCGTCATCGTCGTCATCGTCGTCATCGTCGTCGTCGTCATCGTCGTCACCGACTAGCTCGCCGTCGAGATCATCGTCATCGTCATCGTCGTCGTCGTCGTCATCCTCGTCACCGTTTGGCTTCTTGGGGATTGCCGGCGGCGCCTTGGGGTCGGTGCCGCGGCGAACCTCGTCGGCGAGCACCGCGGCGATGCTTCCGGGCCCCGGCGCGTTCGCCGCGGGCTGACCGTTCGCGGCCTTGCCGTTCGGCGATCGCTTGAGCACCGTCGGACCGGGTGCTGGTGCAGCTGGTGGCGCGACTGCGGCTCCGCCCGCACTGCGGCGCAGCACGGTCGGCGCGGCGACCGGTGGTGCGGTCCCCGACACGGCGGCGGCGGGCAACTGCGGCTGCTGTTGATCGATGCGGACGACGCGCGCCTTGATCTCGCGGCGCGGCTTGGGAATCTCGACACCGTCCTCGTCGAGCTGGCGGGTCAGCGATGCGCCAAGGCGCGTGGCCTCGGTCGACGCGGCGAGTGCTGCCTCGCGCGAGCGCAGGCAGTTATCGCAGCGGCCGCACTTCGGCGGCTCGGGCTCGCCGAGGTAGCTGAGGATCACCTGGTTGCGGCAACCCGGAGCCTTGACGTACGCGAGCAGCGAGTCGAGGCGCTGGCGATCGGCGATCCGGCGCGCCTCGTACTGGCGCGCGCGATCCATGATCTCTTCGCGATCGGGCGGCGGGTCGGCGACGAAGAACTGGCCGCCCTCCTTCTCGATGATGAAGCCCTCGTCCTTGAGCAGCGACAGCACCGTGCGCGTGCGCTGCTGGCCGACGCTCGACGACATCGCGATGTTGAGGGTCGTCGGCGGCGAATCTTCGGCGAGGTGGTTCGCCTCGCGATGGAGGTTCGTGAACGCCTCGAGCGCGTCGAACACCATCTTGACCTGGCGCTTCGTCGGGTACGTCCCCGACAGGAAGTACTCCTGGATCGCGACGTCGTCGGGCGAGAACAGCAGCACGCAACGCGACGGCCTGCCGTCACGGCCGCCACGGCCCGCCTCCTGCGCGTACGCCTCGAGCGAGCCCGGCACGTGATAGTGGAGGACGTTGCGGATGTTCGCCTTGTCGACGCCGAGGCCGAACGCATTGGTCGCGACCATGATCAGCTCGGCCGACGCCATGAACGCGTTCTGGCTCGCGTCGCGCTCCTTCTTGGTCATCCGGCCGTGGTACTTCGCCGTCGGCACGCCCCACCGGGTCAGCGCCTCGTAGAGCTCCTCGACCTTCTTGACGGTCGCGCAGTACACGATGCCCGGACGTGGCAGCTTCTTCAGCAGCGTCACGAGCGTCTTGAGCTTCTCGTCCTCGTCGGCGAAGATGATGACTTCGTAGTGCAGGTTCGGGCGGTCGAACGTCGTCGTGACCGTCGTCGCGCCTTCGATCCCGAGCTGGAACAGGATGTCGTCGCGGACGTGCGGCGGCGCGGTCGCGGTCGTCGCGAGCACCGGGGGCCGGCCGACGTCCTCGAGCGCCTTGCGCAGCGACAAATATGCCGGCCGGAAGTCGTGGCCCCACTGCGACACGCAGTGCGCCTCGTCGACCACGAACCGCGACACGCCGACGCCACCGCACGCCTCGCGGAGGAACACGCGGAACTCGGGATCCGCCATCCGCTCGGGCGTCGTCAGCAGCAGCTTGCCGCCCGGTGCGCGGATCATCGCGTCGACCTCGCGGCGCTGCTTCACCGTCAGCGTCGAGTCGATCTTGCAGGCGTTGACGCCCTTCGCGGTCATCTTGTCGAGCTGATCTTTGATCAGCGCGATCAGCGGGCTGACCACGACCGTCACGCCCGGCACGATCATCGATGTGAGCTGGTAGAGCAGCGACTTGCCGCTGCCCGTCGGCATGACCGCGAGCAGGTCCTCGTTCGCGAGCAGGTGCTCGAACGCCTCGGCCTGACCCGGGCGGAACGACTTGATGCCGAGCGTTTGCTGGCCCACCCCGAGCAGGGCGCCGACCTTCGGCGGTAACCCCGCAGCCTCGGGCGGCGGCGGCCCGTCGAGCGTGAAGATCGGCTTGGGCGGCTTGGGCGGCTCGACGACGATCGCGCGCTTGCCGCGGCCCTTCTTCGCGGGCGCCGGCTCGGGCACGGCAGCCTTCACCGGCGGAGCAGCGGTCTTCACGGGCGGCGCGACCGGCTCGCCGTCGTCGGCATCATCATCATCGTCGTCATCGTCATCGTCGTCGGCTTCGCGCGCGGCAGGCTTCGCGCGGGCCTTGGCGGCAGCCGCAGTCGCACGAGGAGCCTTGGCGCGCGACCTGGTCGGCGCCGTCTCCTTCTTCTTCGTAGTCTTCGAACGTTTCGTCGTGGACATCAGGCCACTTCTTCACCCGGCCGCTGGCACCCAGAATCGGTCCACGTGTTGGACCTTGACCTTCGGGCCAGAGCAGAGCGTCCAAGCGATGGACGCTGCGCGTACTGCAATCTTCAGCATACCCAAACTGGCGGTGCAAGCCCCTAACGCTTCGATCATGCGCGTTCTGACGAGGAAGCGCGTGCGATCCCAGGCGGTTGGCGCCGCAGATCCTGAAGCCGGCCGCTCGGCTGCGATCAGGGACCGGTGTGGGCGCCGTGGTATCAAGGATCTCTCATGAGCTCTGATAGGCCGGTCCGGGAAGCCGAAAACCGCCTCGAGAAGTTCAACGCAGACCGCGAGCGGTTGCTCTCGGAGGTCGAGCGCCGCGTGGTCGCGCGCAAGGTCACCG
>JBKJUF010000276.1:0-3631 GCA_046590445.1 Kofleriaceae bacterium | reverse complement strand
GCGCTACGGCGAAGGCCGCACCGAGACCGAGATCGCACGCGAGCTCGGGATCTCGGTGGCCGCCGTGAAGACGCGTGCGTTCCGCGCGCGCCAGGCCGCGCTCGCCGCCGTCCGCTGATCCACGCGTGGCGGTCGAAGTTGATCTGATGGAGCCTGTCCCGGCGATGTGCCGCTCGCTGTTGAAACTCGAGTGGCGGTTGTTGTCAGTACTGGGCCGGCCTCCGCGACGCCATGGAAGCGAGCGCGATCTCGTGATCCTTGAGCGCGGGGGCTGACAGGATCTGATGTAGCGTCGCCTCGCGATGGGTCGACGCGGCGCCAGCTATCACGTGCGGGGGAAACGCTCGACGAAAGCGTTTGAGCACCTCGGCACGCCGTGCGTGGTGCTTGCCAGCAATCGCAGCTGGACGAGCTTTGCGCCGCTCGGAGATCCGCCTGCGGGTGACGCGCTCTCGCGCGCTCTCGCCGCGCCCGTGCTCGAGATCTGGTCAGACGACGATGCTGGCACTACGCTCGCGGTCTTTGGGCCTGACGGATGGAGCGCGGAGCTGCCGATCCCATTCGGCGTCGAGCCCGAGCCGCTGGGCCCAGCGGATCGCGCGCTCCTCGCTCGCCTTGCGAAGGCAGGGATCGTGACGCGTGCGCGAGGCATTAAGCTGGCGGCCCGGCTCGCAAGCGGCGAGCGCGACGCATGGCTCGAGGGCAACGGCGTGGAGAAGCTGCTCGGAGTGCCGTACGCGGACCCGCTGCCGGTGCCCATGTCCGAGCCACTGCTGCGCCGGCTCGGGATCTCCGCGAAGTTCGTGCAGCCCGCGCGTCGCACGGCACGCGCTGTGCGGCCACCGGCGAAGGGGAAGCGGACGGTCCCGAGCGCAGCGCGCGCGACCATCGACGTGCAGGTACTCGCGCTGCATGTCCACTACTGGACCGAGCTGTTCCAGATGAACGGCTGGAAGCTCTACAACCGCTACAAGAAACACCTCCCCGCAGAGCGCCGGCGCGAGGTCGACAAGCTGTGCAATCACGTCGCGATGGGCAGCGACGGCGGAGAGATCCAAACGGCGGTCGAGCAGATCCTCGCCCCGATCTGGACGGCCGACGACTGGGATGCCGCGATCCGCGATCCCGAGCTCGTCGCCGTCGAGCCGCTCGACGCGAGCCAGCGCGCGGACTGGCAGCGGCGGCTCGCCGGGTCGTGACCCGAAGCGCGCGCTCGACGACGAGTGGAACATCTACGCCGCCTTCCTCCGAGAGGTAACAGTCGCGAGCGCGTTCTCGTGATCCTTGAGCCCGCGCACGAGCGGCGTCATGGCCTCGCGCGCCCCGGTCACGCGGCGGAAGCGCGTCGCCGCATCGGCGAGCCTTCCGGTTTGAGCCCGAGAATTCTCTCGGGTCGGTTGCGCCACTGCAATTTTCAACAGGGACGGGACTACGCCGCCTGTCCCTCCCAGATCTCGTAGATCAGCGCAGCTGGGCTTCGAGCTGGCGGACGAGCTCGTCGCGGAGCTCGTCGGGGATGTTGTCGGCGCGGGTCTCGATGATCGCCTTCTGGACCTGGCGCGTCTTGGTCGGGCCGGGCGCGACGTCGAGCTTGCGCGCGAGGCTAGCGAGCTCGATGCGAGCGGCCGTGTCGAGCAGTACCTTGCGATCGGCTTCGTCCGGGGACGCGTCGAGGGCCTTCTGGAGGGAGTCGAGGCGCGCGACGCGGCCGGTTGCGGTCTCGAGGCGCACGATCCAGTCGGCGACGGTGGCCGGTGCCGGGACGGTGCGAACGGCTGCGGCGGGCGTCGGGATGGTGAGGCGCGCGAGCTTGTGGCCCTCGGTGACCTTGCGGAGCTGCGGGCTGATGTTGACGAGCTTCGCGACGTTCTGTTCCGCGAAGCGAGCGGCGTAGACGTGCGATGCGAACTCGAGCGTGGTCGCGTTGCCCGACCAGCCGCGATACTCGACGGCGAGACCGGGCTCGGCGCACGCCGGTCCGCACGCTGCCTTGGCCTGGGCACGGCGCGAGCGGCCGAGCAGGATCGAGAGCGCCACCGCGACCGCGAACAGCGCGATGCCGAGCGCGAGGTGGATCATCATGCCGAAGATCAGGCCGAGCAGGAGACCGAGCACCTTGACGCCCGTCTCGACGTTGCTCGACGACTCCCAGCGCGTGGCGTGCGCGACGCACCGCAAGCAATACGGGAAGCCGAGCTCGCGCGCCGTCTCCGGGGCGACGGGCCGGTCCTTCGTCGGCGTCAGCGCGACGATCAGCTCGCCATCCGGCGCTGCGCCGCAGCACGGACATTCGTAGGGCACCGCGAACCGCCGTGCCCCGACCTCGACGATGACACCGGCCATCCAGCGACATTGTCCCATCGTTCGCGGCGCGCTCAAACCGCTGCGCCCCGTAACCGGGCCGGCGGCCTCGGAAAGTTGGCTGCGTGTCCGTGCGGCCTGGGCAGCTGTGGGTCACCGACCACGGCAGCTCGCAACTCCGCTCGAACACTCGTTTGTCGAGGTGGTCCACGACGTGAAGTACCTCCCTGCATGCTGATGACGCTCCTGCCGCTCGTGTCGCTCGCGATCACGGTGTCCTCGACGGTCGACGTCCCGGTCGATGCTCCGGTCGACGTCTCGGTCGTCGTCCCCGTCGTCGTCCCCGTCGTCGTCCCCGTCGTCGTCCCGGTCGTCCCGGTCGTGGCAGCTCCGGAGATCGTCACCTCGGCTCGGGTCGCGCAGGTGCGGCTCGCGGAGACGCTCGCAGGTGCCGAGTCGATCGAGTCGATCAGCGCACGGATCAGCCCACGGGGTCACCAGGTCACGTTCTCGGTCGTGCGCGACGGCGACACGCTCGACGTGATCGCCATGACCGGGAAGCGCGGCGAGATCATGGCGCTGACGATCAAGCCAACAACGCCGATCGCGGCGCAGCTCCATGGCCTGACGTGGCTTGGTACGGAGCTCGCGCAGAGCACCGCGGTCACCCGGCTCGTGGTCGACGAGGACGGCGCGGTCACGATCACGACGAGCGAAGGTGGGCGCTACATGGCGATCCCGGGACGTGGCTCGGGTGGTGCGAACATCGCCGTCGAGGCGCGCTGGGCCGCGGCCTGGAGCGCGACCGACTCGTGAACGTGGCGCGGCGCCCTGCAAAGGCGCTGCGAACGTGACCGACGACCGCGCTGACCGATGACCGCGCGTGGCGCCCTGCAAAGGCGCTGCGCCACGCGGTATGTCCGGTAGACTGCGCGCGTGGCCAAGCAGCAACAGCAGCACGACCCGCGGACCGATCCCGATGTTCCCGCAGGGATGTCGATCGAGCTGCTCAAGGATCTCCATCTGCTCACGCGCGAAGGCCAGCTCAACGCGGACGCCCGGCGGAAGCTGAAGCAGCTCCGGCACCTCGTCGGGCTGCTCAAGCCTGCGCTCGATGACGCGATGGCGCGCGCGACCGATCCGCTCGTCGTCGACTGTGGTGCCGGCAAGAGTTACCTCGGCGCCCTGCTCTACGAGCTCGTGCTCGGCCCCGCAGGCCGCGGATCGCTCGTCGCGATCGAGGCCCGTCCCGAGCTGTCGGCGCAGGCCGCCGCGCGCGCCGCGCGCTTTGGCCAGGACCGGTTCCGGGTCGCGACCGGCGCGATCGCGA
>JBKJUF010000140.1:0-6042 GCA_046590445.1 Kofleriaceae bacterium | reverse complement strand
TCTTGCGCTGTCTGTCCGCGGCTCCCGGCGTTTCGCCCGCGCCTGCCGCGGTTCCCGCCGACGAGGTCCTGACGCCGCCCCCGCTCGTCCTGCCCGCCGGTGGCGCCGCGCCTGCGTCGTGATCGCGTCCCGCCCGAGCGGCGCGCGCATCAGCCTGTGATCGCTTAGCGTTGCATGATCGCTCGGGGACGTGTTGAGCACGTCGATCGATCGTGCGATCAAAGGTCATGCGAGCAGGGATCTCGATCGTCCTGGTGGGCTGCCTGCTGGGCGCCTGCGCTGGCCGCCACAAGGTCGCCAGCGTCGGGCTCGGGATGACCGTGACGGGCCTCGTGCTGACGTACTCGGGCGAGGAGCGCCGCGACAGCTCGACCCAGGACAAGCTCGGCGTCACGTTCCTGCTGCTCGGGCTCGTGACGCTGTTCACCGCGGCCGCCCTCGAGGAGACCGCGGCCAAGGAGAAGGCGCGCGAGAGCCACGCTCCGATGCGGCCGCGCCGGCGTGTCGCGGTGCCCCGTCTCGATCCGCGCATCGCGGTCCGCGCCGAGGCGTGGCAGATCACCAAGCAAGCGCAGGAGGCCGCACGTGCCGGCGACTGCCCGAAGGTCACCGAGCTCTCCGCGAAGGTCGGCGGCCTCGATCCCGAGTTCTACGCCGACGTGTTCATGCAGGACGTCGCGATCCAGCGCTGCTTCACGGGCGCGTCTGCGGCCACGCCGGCATCACCTGGGACGCCGGCGCTGCCACCACCGACGCTGCCGCCACCGACGCTGCCGCCACCGACGCTGCCCCTGCCCACCGCGCCCACGCCCTGATCAACGCCCGTGGCGCGCGGCCGTGCCAGGTAGCGTCGTCGCCGGCAGGTTCGGCGCCGCCGTGCGCTCGCAGATCCGCAGCCGGGCCGAGCGCGAGCGCGGGTTCCTCGCGATCTCGTCGTCGGATGCGACGATCGCCTTGCGGCTGACAAGCTCGCAGACCGGTGCGAGGCGCTCGCCTGCATCCGCCGCGAACTTCGCCGGCAACGAGCTCGACCACGCGAGGTCGCGAAACCGCTGCTTGACCAGGCGATCCTCGAGCGAGTGGAAGCTGATGATCGCGCAGCGGCCGCCCGGCGCGAGCAGATCGGGAAACACCTCGAGCAGCGTCGCGAGTTGATCGAGCTCGGCGTTGACCGCGATCCGCAGGCCCTGGAAGGTGCGGGTCGCCGGGTGGAGCTTCGACTTGCGCTGCTCGGCTGCGGGGATCGCGCGGCCAACCAGTGCCGCGAGCTCGGTGGTGGTCGCGAGCTTGTTCGTGTGGAGCGCTTCCTTGATCATCCGTGCGATCCGCTTGCCGTGGCGTTCCTCGCCGAGGTCCTTGATCAGCGCGCCAAGGTCCTCGACCGAGAGGTCACGCACGAGCTCGAGCGCGGTCGGACCGCGCGTCGGATCCATCCGCATGTCGAGCGGTCCGGTCTTCGAGAACGAGAAGCCTCGGTCGGCGCGATCGAGCTGCGGCGAGGAAACCCCGAGATCGAGCAGGATCCCGTGGACGTGATCGATCTCGAGGCCCCGCAAGATCGTAGCGATCTCGCCATATTCGCCATGCACCAGGCGGACGCGATCGCCGAATCGCGCGAGCCGCGCACGCGCCGCCTCGAGCGCCGATGGGTCGCGGTCGATGCCGATCAGGGTCGCGGTCGGCACGCGGTCGAGGAGGGCAGTCGAGTGACCCGCTCCACCAAGCGTACCGTCGACATAAACTCCATGATCTCGCGGTATTAGCCCGTCGATAGCCTCGTCCTCGAGCACCGAGACGTGATCGAAGCCAGTCACGCTGCCGCTAGTACCATGCTGATTCTTGCAACGTGGCAGAAATGTTGCGGTCTCGGTGCAATTGGGATGCAATAACGTGTAGGGATTGTTCCCACGTTTCCTTGACGATCCGGATGGCGTCTCGTAGACTCCACCGGTTCGTCGAACGGCGATACGACAGGATTAACAGGTGCTTAGGTACAAAGAAACCGAAGACATCGACGCTCGCTTCAGCGAGGTCGAGCGCATCGTCACCGCGTGGCGCGCGCGTGTCGGCACCTCGAACCCGGTCGCGCGCACCGAGTTCAACAACCGGCTTCGGATCTCGCTCATTCACCATGATGCGGCGCTCGAAGGCGAGGTCCTCTCGTACAGCGAGATCAAGGCTGCCGTCGATCCGAGCATCATCAGTGATCCTTCGCTGATCCCCTCCTACGAGGAGATCCGGCGGTTCGATGACGCTTGTAACTTCGCGGCGGAGTCGGCGGCGAACAAGAAGAAGCCATTCAAGCTCGACACGATCCGCGACATCTACGCGATCCTGGCGCCCGAGGAGAAGCCGAAGGGTCTCCCGTTCCGCAAGGAGAACCCCCTCCACCGGCTCTACTATCACGACATCGCACCGCCGGAGAAAATCCTCCCGCTGACGCGCAAGCTCAGCGAGTGGATCGATGATCCCGCGACCAAGCACCTCCACGTCATCGAGAAGGTCGCGACGCTGCATTCGCGGTTCATGCAGATCTTCCCGTGGGCAAAGGAGAGCGGCCGCACGATCCGCGTCGCCTCGAACCAGCTCCTCCAGGAAGCCGGCTACCCGATCGCGATCGTTCACTCGATCGATCGCCAGCGCTACTACGAGGCGCTGCGCAACGATCACCTCGGCCTGACCTCGCTCTACCTCGAGGCCGTGCAGACGACTGCCGAGACCGAGATGCGCGTGTACGACGAGGCCCAGAAGGGCCCGACGAAGCGCCGCACCAAGAAGCAGCCCGGCGCGACCAACGGTTGAACGCAGCCGGCTAGGCACGGCCAGGCAGGCCACGCGTCGAAGGACGCCGCCATGCACGATCTCGTCATCACCCCACGCCTCACGATCCCGGCGAGCGAGCTCGAGATGTCGTTCGCGCGCTCGGGCGGCCCGGGCGGCCAGAACGTCAACAAGGTCTCGAGCAAGGTCGACCTGCGCTGGAACCCGACCATGTCGGTGGCGCTGACGACGGATGACCGCGTGCTCCTGCTCGCGCGGCTCGGGAACAAGCTCACGACCGACGGCACGCTGATCGTCACGTCGTCGCTGACCCGCGATCAGCTCAAGAACCGCGAGGACGCGATGAGCAAGCTCGCGCTGATCGTGCGCTCGGCGCTGCACCGCGAGAAGCCGCGCAAGGCGACCCGCGTCTCCAAGGGCGCCAAGCGCCGGCGGGTCGCCGACAAGCGCCACCACGCCGAGAAGAAGCAGAACCGGCGCGGCAGCGGCGACTGAGGCGACCGCTGATTTCCTGTCGGCGCGAAGCGCCGATGGGAAACACGTCACGCCAAGGAATAGCGCTTCAGGGACGACTGATCACTTCATGTACTTGAGGCTGACGTCGAAGTAGAGCGACTTGCCGACGCTCGGATAGAGCGCTCCCATCTCGTCGCTCGTGAGCAAGCTCGCGAGGCCCGTCCCGAGGTGCAGCCCGATGCTGCCGACCTTGATATCGACGGCGGCGCCGACGCCGAGCCGACCACCATCAGACGCCGCGACCTTGAAGTCGTCGCCGCTGTAGAGCCCGATGTCGCCGCTGACCTTCAGCATGTCGCCGAGGCGGATCATCGCGACGACCGGCAGCTGGAAGCCCGTCGTCGTCGGATCGGTCGCCTGATAGACGAACGACGGCTCGAGCCGGAGGTTCACGACGCTGGTTTTGAGCCGCACGATCGGGCCGAGCGCAGTGCCGAACTTCAGATCACCCACGTACGCCGGGTAGTCCTTGTCGCTCAGCAAGAACGCGCGCTCGCGCAGCATACCGACGGTCACGCCAGCTCCGACCGAGGCGCCGAGCAGGAGCTCGATCCGCCCGGTGACCCCACCGAACGTCTTGGCGCCATCGGGATGCTTCACCGCGAGCGGGACGGTCAGGTACGTCGAGATCAGGTTCGTCAGGTTGTAGCGACCCTGCAGATCGACGGCGACCCAGTTGAAGGTCTTGAACTCGCCCATCTCGTCGGGGCCGTTCGGGAACCGCACGCGAGCACCCGCGTTGAACTTGCCCTGGACGTTCGCGAGTCGATCCTCCTTCTGCTGGGCGGTCTCGCCCTCGGGTCCCTCCTCGTCCTCGGCCATCGCGGTCGACGAGGTCAGCGTGAACATGACAAGCGCAGCCAATAGACGATTGGTCATCAATTCCCCCATGACCACGATAGACCGTCACCTCGGGGCCGTCTTCATTTCGGCCGCAAAACCCAAGTCTCACCCGCGTCGTACCGTCGCCGCCCACATCACGTGCGGCGCGTCACCGCCCGCTGATCGGACGTGCAGTCGTCGCGTCCTCACTGCGAGCCCGGCGACAAAATCGATGGAAGGCTCGGTCTGCCACGCCCGCACGAATCGCTGCGGCCCCTACGTGAACTGAGCACGCGTGAGCTGGGTCCGCGAAGTGCTCCTGTCGAAACAGCAGGTGTCTGTCGCGGGCGGACTTCTTTCGTCTTCAACGCAGGCTCGCGTCCAGCGGCGGGCTTATGGTGCGGGCATGAGATCGATTGCCATCGTCGCGCTGTTCGTCGCTGCGTGTTCGAGCACCAGCAAGCCCGCTCCCCGGCCATCGCCGGTAGTAGTGACTGATCAGGACGCCGCCGTCGGGGACATGGACGCGAAGTGCGCGGCGCCGCGGCCTTCGGCGGACGCGACCTGTCTGCAAGATTGCGGTCCGCCGGTCGACCGCGAGGGCGAGCCGGAGCCGGCGTGGCGCTGGGCCACGTCGGAGGAGGTCGCGATTCGTGCGCAGCATGGCTGTCCGCGCTGCCTGCCGCTCGACGCGAGGATCGCGACGCCGGCGGGAGACGTCGTGATCAGCGCGCTCGCCGTCGGCACGATCGTGTGGTCGACCGACGAGGCGGGCCGTCGGATCGCGGTGCCGGTCGTACGCGTCGGCTCGGTCCTCGCGCCTGCCGATCACGTCGTCATCGCGATCTCGCTCGCGGATGGTCGCGAGGTCGTCGGATCTCCCGGCCATCCGACGGCGGATGCACGCGCGCTCGGCATGCTCGGCATCGGCGATCCACTGGATGGCGGCACGGTCGTCGCGGTGACACGCCGGCCGTACGCCGCCGATCGCACGTACGACCTGTTGCCGGCGAGCCCGACGCGCACATACTGGGCGAACGGCGTGCTCCTCGGCAGCACGCTGCACTGAGCGAGATCTTGGGAGATCGCGGGCACGCGCCGATGCACGCTCACGGCGAAGCCGCATCGCCCGGATGGCAGACGCGGCATCGCCGTGAGCGCAGCTGTTAATAGCGGTAGTGGTCGGGCTTGAACGGGCCGTCGAGCGGCACGCCGAGGTACTCGGCCTGGAGCTTGGTGAGCTGCGTCAGCTTCACGCCGACCTTCGCGAGGTGGAGGCGCGCGACCTTCTCGTCGAGCTTCTTCGGCAGGACGTAGACCTGGCCGACCTCGAACTTCATCCCGGTCATCTCGTCCTGACCCTTTGTCGCGTTCGCCCACAGCGCGATCTGCGCGATCGTCTGGTTGGTGAACGAGTTCGACATCACGAACGACGGGTGACCGGTCGCGCAGCCGAGGTTCACGAGGCGACCGCGGGCGAGCAGGGTCTGCCGCTTGCCGTTCGGGAAGATGAACTGATCGACCTGCGGCTTGATGTTCTCCTCCTTGATCTCCTTGTTGTTCTCGAGCCAGGCGACCTGGATCTCGCTGTCGAAGTGGCCGATGTTGGAGAGGATCGCCTCGTCCTTCATGACCTGGAAGTGCTCGGCGCGAATGACGTCCATGCAGCCGGTCGCGGTGACGAAGATGTCGGCTACCGGGGCGGCGTCCTCCATCGTCGTGACCTCGTAGCCCTCCATCGCCGCCTGCAGCGCGCAGATCGGATCGATCTCGGTGATCAGCACGCGGGCGCCGAGGCCGCGCGCAGCGTGGGCGCAGCCCTTGCCGACGTCGCCGTAGCCGGCCACGACGACGACCTTGCCGGCGATCATGACGTCGGTCGCGCGCTTGATGCCGTCGAACAGCGACTCGCGGCAGCCGTAG
>JBKJUF010000406.1:0-2634 GCA_046590445.1 Kofleriaceae bacterium | reverse complement strand
CGCCCCTCGCCCCTCGCCCCTCGCCCCTCGCCCCTCGCCCCTCATTCCTCATCCCTTGCTCCTTCCGGCTGGCGACGCCCTCACCGCGGCGGCCAAGCCCCGCCAAGGTGCTAGCGTCGGCGTGTGGGCTCGAACCTCCGCGTCGTCACGCTGAACTTCTGGGGCACCGAGCCGCCGCTCGATCGCCGCCTCGCCCTCGCGATCCGCGGCCTCGCGGTCCTCGCCCCCGATGTCGTCTGCCTCCAGGAGGCCCGGCCGCTCGATGGCAAGTCCGGGCGGACGACGGCCGAGGTGATCGCCGAGGGTCTCGGCATGGCGGCGCACTACGAGGTGGCGGTCGAGTGGAGTGACGGTGTCCACGCCAAGCTGCCGGCAGGGCAGGAGGGCCTCGCGATCCTCGCGCGCTCGATCGTCGACACCCGTGTGCTGCGACTCCCCGAGGCGCGTCCCGCCGAGGCGCGGATCTTGCTGTCCGCGCAGGTCGCCACCGACGGCGGACCGATCTGGGTCCACACCACGCACCTCCACTACCGCCTCGACGACGGGGTCGCCCGCGAGCAGCAGGTCCTCGCGATCGACGACGCGATCCGATCGCTCCGCACCAACGAGAGCCCGCCGCAGATCCTGTGCGGCGACATGAACGCGACCCCCGACAGCGATGAGATGCGGTTCCTCCGCGGCCTCACCACGCTCGGCGGGCGCCGCACCCACTTCCAGGACGCCTGGCTCCGCCTCCATCGCGAGCCCGAGCCCGGCGAAGGTCCCGAGTACGGCATCACGTGGTCCGCCGAGAACGAATTCACGCGGCCGCTGCGCTCGCTCGATATCGATCGCCGCATCGACTACGTCTACGTCACCAGCCGCAAGAAGGACGGCCGCGGCACCGTGCACGGCTCGCGCGTCGTGCTGACCGAGCGCGATGGCACGGGCCCCGACGCGATCTGCGCGAGCGATCACTTCGGCGTGCTGGCGGACGTGCAGGTCGCCACGAGCTGACGCAGCCGCTTCACGGTCCGTTGCTGGGGCGGCTACTTCGGCAGCGCGGCTTCGACCGCGGCGATCAGCGTCGGATCATCGGGCGTGACCTTTGGCGAGAACCGCGTGATCTTCGTGCCGTCCGCGGAGATCACGAACTTCTCGAAGTTCCAGCGGATGTCGCCGGTGTGGCCGGACGGATCGGCGAGCGGGGTGAGCGCCTTGTAGATCTCGTGGCGACCGGGTCCGTTGACCTCGATCTTCTCCATCATCGGGAAGCTGACGCCGTAGGTCGTCGAGCAGAACTCCTGGATCTCGCCGGCGGTGCCCGGCTCCTGGCCACCGAACTGGTTGCACGGGAAGCCGATCACCGTGAAGCCCTTGGGCCCGTACTTCTTCTGCAGCGCCTCGAGGGTCGCGTACTGCGGGGTCAACCCGCACTTGCTCGCGACGTTGACGACCAGCAGGGCCTTGCCCTGGTAGCTCGCGAGTTGAGTCTCCTTGCCGTGCAGCGTCTTGATCGGGGTGTTCCACATCGGCGCGAGCTCCTTGTCGATGGTCACGGGGGGCGGCGCCGTGCCCGCGGGCGGCAACGGCGCCGGATTCGCCGCGGCCGCGGTCGCGCCCTGCTGCATCACGCGGTCGTGCGCGGCGGGCTTGGGCTCGGACTTCGTACACGCTCCGGCGGCGATGATCGCAACGAGGAAAACCCGTCTCATGACCGCACCCTACAATAGGACGCCGCGTCAGCAAGGGGTCTGCTATACCCCACGGTCGCAATGCGCCACATCTATGCCGACTTCGTCGATCGCGTCGCCAAGCCGATGCGGTACCTCGGCGGCGAGTACCAGAGCGTCATCAAGGCGGGCGATCCTGCGGTGGTCGCGCACGTCTGCCTGGCGTTCCCGGACGTCTACGACATCGGGATGTCGCATCTCGGCACCAAGATCATCTACTCGCTGCTGAACCGCGATCCGCGGATCGCGTGCGAGCGTGCGTTCGCGCCATGGCTCGACATGGAGGCCGAGCTCCGCGCGCGCGGCCTGCCACTGGTGTCGCTCGAGACCCAGCGTCCGCTCTCCGAGTTCGACGTGCTCGGCGTCTCGCTGCAGTACGAGCTGACGTTCACGAACATGCTGACGCTGCTCGACCTCGGCGGCATCCCGCTGCGCGCCGCCGATCGCGCACCCGACGCGACGCTCGTGCTCGTCGGCGGTCCGACGTCGTCACATCCCGAGCCGATCGCGCCGTTCATCGACGCCGCGTTCATCGGCGAGGCCGAGGAGCTGCTGCCGCCGGTCGTGCTCGCGTGGGCCGCGATGCGCGCCGAGATCCGCGCGGGCAAGCGCACGCGTGCCGACGCGCTCGCCGAGCTGGCCTCGCGGTTTCCGCTCTACGTGCCGTCGCTGTATGCGACCGAAGTCGACGAGGCGACCGGGATGACGGTCGTCGGCGCGCCGCTCGATCCGCGGGTGCCCGCGCGGATCGGTCGCGCGATGGTCGCCGACCTCGACCAGTATCCGTTCCCGAGCGACACCCCGGTGCCGTACGCCGAGGCGGTGTTCGAGCGCGCCTCCGTCGAGATCGCGCGAGGCTGCACCGAGGGCTGCCGGTTCTGCCAGGCCGGCATGATCTACCGCCCGGTACGCGAGCGCTCGG